>DASZMJ010000037.1:0-3193 GCA_035551935.1 Isosphaeraceae bacterium | reverse complement strand
CTCCTTCAAGCTCTCGGCGCGTTCCTTGTCGAACGCCTCGCCGGCCTTTCGCATCCGCACGAGCGCCGCGGCGGCGTCGGCCTTGCGGACGCGGCCCATCGCGACGGTGGCGCAGCACATGTTGAAGACGAGGTTGCGTTCCTCTTCGGTCGCCGGCTGCTGCTCTTTGATCCAGAGCGCCAAGGTGCGTTCGAATTCGGCGGGGTCTTCGCCGGGGAGCACCGGCGCCAGCGAGCAGAGGCCATGGAGGAGCGCATTTTTCGCGGCGCGGGCCTTGCCGTCGTCGGTGCGGGGGCCGGTGGCCTTTTGCGCGTTGGCGCGGCGGGCGGCGAACTGGGCGGGCGTCAGCTTGGTCGTGGTCGTCTTCGTAGTCGTGGTCATGATCGTCGGACCTCAGGAATTGATGCCAGGCACTCGGTTGGAAACGGGCGGTCGTCGCCCCGGCCGCGATCCTCGTTGCCTCCTTAATCTCGTTTCCGGCGCCGAAATTTATTCCCGAATTCCTGTTTTTTTTCGCGGAATCCTCGCGACCGGCCTCGGGGCGTCCCACGTCGGGTGGCACGCCCTGATACGAGATCGCTGGAAGGCTCGTCGTTCGTAAGGTCCGCTCTTGTAGACCGATCTTCTTCCGGCATAAGGAAATCGGTCCGCAAGAGCGGACCCTTCGAAAAGCGATCCATTCCCGCGATTCGGTAGGAGTCCTCGACGGGCGTGGTCCCCGGCCCGGCCACGCCCTTGGCAGGGCGTGCCACCCAACGCGCGGGGTGGCCGTCGTTCCCCAGCGGGCCGGGGCGCCGTCCCTCTTCCTCAACCCGACGCGCCCGCGAGGGCCTTCCACCCCGCGGCCGAAGCCGCGCCGGTCGGTGAGGTGTGGTGGCCCTCGCGGGCGCGTCGGGTTAGAGGAAGAGAAGACCGCGGCGGGGCGCGGCCAAGCGGGATTTCGGAGGGTGGGAGGATCGGCGGCCGAGGGGGCGTCCCAGGCCCCTTGGCACCATCACCCGGAATCCCGCTGGAGCGAAGGTGGATTGGTTGGTGAGGTGCGCGCCATTACTGTGGTGGAAGGCGAGCCACGAGGGGGGCCGGGCCGTGCAGCACCGTGGGAGTGGGAAACAGGGCAAACGCATCTAATTCACAAATCCTTGTCTGCAAAGAACTTGCGACTAGTTGAATTCCGTGCACTAGATTGCAAATCCTTGCAGGACAAGGATTTGCGAAACACGTGCGTTCGCCCTGGGAGTGGGAACAGCAACGGGAATGGCAATGGGAACGCGGAGGCGGTGCGGCGGTTCCGGACGCTGTTCGTCGAGGGGGCGGTCGGGGGGTTGAGCGACGGGCAGTTGCTCGGGAGGTTCGCGGGGCGTCGGGGCGTGGAGGCCGAGGCGCCGTTCGCGGCGTTGGTCGAGCGGCACGGGCCGATGGTCTTGCGGGCGTGCCGGGCGATCCTCCGGGACGAGCACGAGGCGCAGGACGCGTTCCAGGCCACGTTCCTCGTGCTGGCCCGGAAGGCGCGGTCGCTCTGGGTGCGCGACTCCCTGGGCCCCTGGCTCCATCAGGTCGCCTGCCGGACAGCCGCGGCCGCGCGGTCGGCCGCCGGCCGGCGTCGGGCCCTGGAGCGGAGGGCGGCGGAGATGGCCAGGTCATCCGATGACCGTTGGCAAATGCCACCCGACGACGACCTCGGCCCGGCGTTGCACGAAGAGGTCAACCGCCTCCCCGACCGCTACCGGCGCCCGCTGGTCCTCTGCTACCTCGAAGGCTTGACCCACGACGAGGCCGCCCGCCAGCTCGACTGGCCCGTCGGCACCGTCCGGAGCCGCCTGTCCCGGGGCCGCGAGCGGCTCAAGGGCCGCCTCCTCCGCCGCGGCCTCGCCCCGGCCACGGTCCTCGGGCTCGCGGCCTCGTCGGCGCGGGCCGAGGTCTCGACCGCCCTCCTCGAATCGACCGTCCGCGCCGCGACCCACTTCGCGGCCGGCCACGCGACGGCCGCCGGGCTCGTCTCGGCCACGGCCGTCGCCCTCTCCGAAGGAGTCCTGCGCACCATGTTCCTTGCCAAGTTCAAGCTCCTCGCCGCCGGCCTCGTCGCCGCCGGCCTCCTCGCCACCGGCACCGCCGCCGTCGCCAGACGCGACGGGGACGACCCGAAGTCGCAGCCCGCCAAGGCCACTGAGGCCAAGGAGAAGGGCGACGAGGGAAAAAGTCCTCAGGAGACACTCGACAGGTTCCTCTACAGGCTCCGCCTGGCGCAGGCTCAATTCCAGACTCAGAGAGCCAAGGTGGATCAACTCACCGCCGAACTCGACGACGAGAACGCAGAACTCAAAGTCCTCGAGGCCCGCGTCTCTATCCTTCGAGAACAATACCGAGTGGCCACGGGTCGGGTGCGACAGGATGAGTCGAAGGGCGATGGTCCCGGCCCGGCAAAGCCCCCCGCGGCCGAGGAGAAGAAAGACCTAACGAGGATGTATCTTGCCCAACATCTCCGCGAGGCACGGGCCACGGCGGCGGTCTTCGAGGCTCGCCTGCGCGAGCACGACCAGATGCTCCGCCCGAAACCAGGAGGAGCCAACACTCCAGATCGACCAGGCGCCAACAAGGCCGAACCGCCCGGCGCCGCCGAGGACTCCGGGCCGGGCCCGCAGCCGAAGGGCGAAGGGGGCGGTCCGCGCGAGAAGCGCTCTTATCAACAACTCCAGCCGACCCTCTACTTCGCCGCCTCGGCGACGGGCGAAAAGGCTGCGGTCTACGACATCGAGACGCGCAAGGCGAAGTCGGTCCGGCTCACCGAGTCGAAGGAGGCGAAGCTCCAGGTCGTGCCGATCCGGGCCCCCAACATGGTGCCCCTCTTGCTGAAGGGGCCGAAGATCGTCCGGCTCGCCGTCTTCACCTTCCCCGACTTCGAGTGGCACACGCACGACCTGCCCGAGCCGTTCGAGGGCGAGGCGTCGCCGATCGCGGGCATGCGGGTCACCGCCTACATCCTCGGCCGCCGGGTCTACGCCTTCAGCGTGGCCACGATGACCTGGGACGTGCTCGACGTCCCGCCGGGGGCCCCGCTGACGCCGAGGGTCCAGGCCGACTCGGTCGTCCTCGAGTTCGAGGGCCAGCTCCACGAATTCCAAGCCAACTCCGGCCGCTGGGGCGTCCACCCCAGCGTCCAGACGATCCTCGACGGCATCCTCGACCAGGACGACCC
>DASZMJ010000036.1:0-1598 GCA_035551935.1 Isosphaeraceae bacterium | reverse complement strand
CGGATCGACCTGGATGGCCGTGTAGCCGTGGGTGCCGGCGGGGACGGGGCCCGGGTCGGTGATCGGTCCCGGGCCGGTCCTCGTGCCGACGACGACGCCGTCGCGGAGCAATTCGACGGTGTCCGTCGCCACGGCCGTGTTCACGTCGAGCACGAGCGTCGTGGCCGCCGTGATGTCGTCGGAGTGGCTGGCGCCCGTGTCGCTCCCGGCTTCGAGCACGGGCGTCGAGGGGGCCGAGGGGGGGGCCGCGGCCGCGGGGATGGTCCACTGGGCGAGGAAGATGCTCTGCTTGCCGACCTCGGGCAAGCTCGTGCCGGCGAAATTGGCCGGGCCGTAGTAGCTCCCCGTGACGGCGACGTTCCCCGCCGCGTTGGCCGCGACGCCGGAGGCGATGTCGAGGTTGGTCCCGCCGGCCGACTGCCCCCCGAGATAGCCGCCGTTCCCGTCGTCGTACTCGGCGACGAAGGCGTCGAAGCTCCCCGCGGCGGTCGTGCCGGGTGTCTGGCCGGACGGGTCGAGCTGGATGCCGCCGAGGAAGTCGCCCGCGACGAGGACCTGGCCGTTGCCGTCGAGGGCCAGGCCGAGCCCGTTGCCCGAGCTGGTGGCCGTCGTGCCGGCCAGGTCCTCGGCCCAGGAGAGCTGGCCGGAGGCCGACAGCTTCATGAGGAAGGTGTCGTTGTAGCCGACCGAGGTCAAGGTCGTGACGCCCTGGCCCGGGTCGAAATCGACCGGGCCGGAGAAGGTGCCGGTCACATAAATGTTCCCGGCGGCGTCCCCGGCGACGGCGTTCCCCATATCGACGTCCGAACCACCGATCGTCTCGGCCCAGGACAGGGCCCCCGTCCCGCCGTCGAGCTTCTCGACGACGATGTCTTGCGTGCCGCCATCGCTCGAATCGGTCGCGACGCCCCCGGTCGGGTCGAGGTCGACCGTCCCCGCGTAGTACCCGGTGAGCAGGACGTTCCCCGAGCCGTCGATCGCCACCCCCTTGAAGATCGCCGAGGAGTAGCCCGTGCCGGTCGTCCCCTCGGCCCAGTCCACGCCCCCCGTCGAGGCGTCGAACTTGGCGACGAAGGCGTCGAACCCGCCGCCGGACGTCAGGGTCGTGGCGCCGAATTCGGCCTGATCCTCGAACGACCCGGAGACGTACGCATTCCCGGCGCCGTCGAGCGCCAGGCCGTACGGCGCGTTGTACGAGAGGGTCGTGGTGGGCACGTCCTGCACCCAGAGCAGGTTCCCGTTCGGGTCGAGCTTCTCGACGAAGATGTCGTTGGCATTGGCCGTGATCGACGTGTTGCCCGTCCCCGGATCGAAGTTGAACGTGCCGGTGAACGTCCCGGCCAGGTACACGTCGCCGGCGCCGTCCACCGCGATGGCCGACCCCTGCGCGACCGCGGAGGAGTCCGACCCTTTGAGATGCTCGGCCCAGACCAGGGCCCCGGCCTTCGTATACTTGGCGACGAACGGGTCGCGGCTGCCGGTGGTCGTCAGGTTGGCGGTCGCGGGCGCGGGGGCGAAGTTGGCCGTCCCGAGGAAGGAGCCCGTGACGAAGAAGTCCCCCTGGGCATCGTCGGCCACCGCGTTCGACTTGATGTCCA
>DASZMJ010000035.1:0-8972 GCA_035551935.1 Isosphaeraceae bacterium | reverse complement strand
ACCTCAAGGTGACGATGGATGGGGTCGGCGAGAAGCTCAAGCGGTCGGGCGTCGAGGAAGAGCCAAGGCTCTACGTTCAGTTCTGCCCCGACTATTGACCGGGCGCCTGGCAGGGCGTTGCAACGCGCAGGCAACCGACGCTCCGAACGCTATCAAGTTTCGGAAAGTACAGTTCGTACATCGGCCCCACGAAATCGTCCCCGGCGCCACCTGTGAGGAGATTCCGGCCCGGGCGTTGCTTGCGAGATCCTGCCCGGCTGGTTTATGGTGATCCCGCGCGGGGATCACCGCGCGAACGGTTCAAGGGACGGTCCGGACCGGACATCCATCGGGAGGGAGGACGAGCGATGGTCTCGAGCGTGACGGCCCTGGTGTTGGCGACGGCCCTCGGCCAGGCCGGGGCGAGGGGCTCGGGCGCCGGCACGGCGGCCGAGGCGGCCTGGCTGAAGGTGGTGCCGGCCGAGGCGGAGATCGTCGTGCGCGTCCGGGGCCTCAAGGCCGGCCGGGACGACCTGGCCAAGATGATCGAGGCGATGAGCCCCAACCTCTCCGCCCAGGCCCTGCCGTCCCTCAACCACGGGCTCGACCAGTTCCGCCAGCGCTACGGCGACGCCGCGGCGACCCAGCCGTTCCTGGTCCTGGTCCGCCTGCCCAAGGGCCAGGTAGGGCCGCCGCAGGGGCCGCCGCCGGTCGCTTTCGTGGTCGAGGCGAAGGACTACAACGCCGTCGTGAAGCACGCCTCGGGCCTAGACGACGTCAAGCCCGAGAAGCAGTCGGGCGGCTACGACAAGTTCGACTCCAAGGAGGGGCCGATGTACGCCGCCAAATCGGGTTCCTTCGTCGCCTTCGGCTCCGACGAGGCGCTCGTCAAGGCCTTCGCCAAGCCGACGGCGACCCTCGACAAGTCGATCGACCGGACGATGGCCGTCCGACTCTTCACCGGCGACGTCGGCCTGTTCGTCAACCTCGCCGCGATCCGCGCGCGGTTCGGCGACGACATCGAAAAAGCCCAACAGACCATGAACGAACAGATCGCGAAGCAGGCCGAGCACAACCCCAGCGCCGGCGCCGTCCGGCCCGTGATCAACGGCCTTTTCGAGGTCCTGAAGAACAACAAGGCCGCCGCCTTGAGCCTCGACTTCGACGTCGACGGCCTGACCATCGCCGGCGACACCCTCGCCGTCACCCCGAAGAAGGCCGCCGCGCCCGTCGTCGGCGACCCGATCGGCAAGCTGCCGGGCGGTGCGGCTGTCTACGTCCTCGTCCGGGGCGCGAACGCCTCGGTGTTCGAGAACTTCCAGCGGATCGGCCAGGCGATGACCACCGGCGACCCGGATTCCGCCGCCGCCAAGAAGGCCCGCGAGCTCCAGCGCGCCGCGGACTTACGCGAGCAGACGACGGCCATCAGCGCGGCGCCCAAATCGCGGCCCGTGATCCTGAACGTCGCCCTCTACGGCGACCCCCGCAAGGCCGTCGACGCGATGACGGCCGACCTCCAGGCGACGGCCTCCGAGAAGGGGGTGGTCAAAAAGGTCGACATCAAGGCCGGCGAGCAGCGATACCGCGGGTTCACCCTCAACCACGCCACGCTCACGCCCAATATCGAGCGGATCAAGCAGCTGAACCCCGCCGCCCCCGTGGCCGGCCTCGCCGACAAGCCGACCCAGACCTGGTTCGGCACCGACGGCAAGGTCGTCGTGAGCATCGCCGCCCCGAGCTGGGAGCAGGCCCGGGCGCGGCTCGACGCCTACCTCGACGCCAAGCAGACCCTCGGCCAGCAGGCGGCCTACAAGACGCTCCGGCAGGCCCTGCCGCGCTCCCCGGGCCTGCTCGTGCTGGCCGAGGCGCAGGGCGTCGTCCACCTCGTCGAGAGCCTGATCGGGATGGTCCAGGGCCGGGATGTGCCGGCCGCGACGTTGCCGGAGGAGCCGGCCTTCTTCGGCCTCGCCGTCGCCCCGACCGAGACGGGCACGACCTTCCAGTTCCGCCTGCCGAGCGTCGTCGGCCCAGTCCTGGAGCAGGGCATCCTCCCACTCTTGCAGGGCATCCAGGCCGGCGACGTCAAACAGTGAACCCCAGGACCGGGCCCGCCCGGATGATCCTCGAACGCGCCGCGCCGGCCCGAATCGATTCGGGCCGGGCCGGCGCGGCGCGTTCGTGCCTCTCGACCTCACCCCCCGACCTTCCGCGCCGCGTAGACCTGGGCCAAGTCGTCCTCGGTCGTCGGGCCGAAGTGGACGGTCGTCTCGAGGCCGGCGCGGCGGAGGACGTCGGGCAGGTCGGCGCCGAACTCGGTGAAGACGGGATAGCCGACGTCGCCCCCCGGATGCCGGATCGCCGGCGCCCGGTGCTCGACCCGACCGTCGGCGGCGACGACGGCCCGCGCGAAGGTCGCGGTGACGCCCGGCAGCCGCGGTACGGTGAAGAGGTGGAGGCCCCCCGGCCTCAAGACCCGCCAAAGCTCGGCCAGGGCCGCGGCGAGGTCGGGGACGTGCTCCAGGGTCTCCGAGGTTAGGACGAGGTCGAAGGTCGCGTCCGAATACGTGAGCCTCGTCAGGTCCTCGGCGCGGACGCCGTTGACCATTGTTCCTGGCGTAACTTCCTCCTGGAACTCGGAATAGGCGAAGCCTGGCAGCGTTCGGAGTTGCTCATGAAGGCCGTCGATCCGGTTGAATTCGGCGATCCGCAGGACTTTCGCCTCCGGCGACCTTGCCCAGGCCGCGACCGATGGCGCGACCTGGGGTGGGTGGCCGACGGGGAAGGCTTCCAGCAGCACCCGGGCCAGCCGACGACCCCGCAGTTTCGCCCCGCACCAGGCGCACTCGCACGACTCCTTCCGCGCAAGGGCTTCGGCCAGCCTCGGCGAGAGGCCCCAGAGCTCCTCCAGCCTCGGCGGGACGACCCAACGCCGGTAGAGGACCGGCCCGAACCGGCCGCAGGCGTCGCAGTGCTCGAACCGGCTTCGGCGGACCGCATCGACGTACTCACCGGCGCGCCAGGCGAGCCGGTGGCCGCCGTTCCAGAGCGGCAGGAGCCAGGGCTTGAGACGTTCCTTGAGGTTGAGCACCGCTCAGCCCGACGCGCGGTACATCACGTCGGTCCGGAGGACGTACTTCCGCCCCCGGACGACGACCGCCCCTCGAATTCCACCAATCGGACCGGCGACCGACATCGCGAGTTCGGCCCAGGCCCGCCGCCGACCTTGACCGCGCGGCGGCAGTCGACTAGATTATCAGAAACGTCATCGATGCGTGTGACTTTCCGCAAGTTCTTACCTTTTCAGTGAGATAGGATCGCCGCGATGGCCTACAGCACGACCGTCACCCGGCACAAGACCCGCGAAGTCGGCGTCGGCGACCACGTCGTCGGCGGCGACAACCCGATCTGGGTCCAGTCGATGACGACGACCAACACCTTCGAGGCCGAGGCGACCCTGGCGCAGGTCCGCCGCCTCGAGGAGGCCGGCTGCGAGCTGGTCCGCGTGACCGTCCCCAAGAAGGAGGACGTCGAGGCCTGCCGCGCGATCCGCGACCGGATGACCGTCCCCCTGATCGCCGACATCCACTACGACTACCGGATGGCCCTGGCCTGCCTCGACGCGGTGACCCCCTCGGGCCGCCGCGCGGTGGACAAGATCCGGATCAACCCCGGCAACATCGGCGGCGAGGAGCGGTTCAAGGAGGTCGTCCGCAAGGCTCGCGACAAGGGCGTGCCGATGCGGATCGGCGTCAACAGCGGCAGCCTCGAAAAAGACCTCATCGAGAAGTACGGCTTCCCCTGCCCCGAGGCCATGGTCGAGAGCGCCCTGCGACACATCGAGACGGCCGAGAAGCTTGGCTATCATCAGATGATCATTTCGCTGAAGGCCAGCCACGCGCCGACGGCCGTCGAGACGTACACGCAATTCGCCTCGCAGAGTGATTATCCCACGCACGTCGGCATCACGGAGGCCGGCTCGCGCGAGTACGGCACGCTCAAGAGCGCCGCCGGCATCGGCGCGATCCTCCTGCGCGGGATCGGCGACACGATCCGCGTCTCCTTGCTGGGCGACCCCGTGCCCGAGGTCGCCGCGGCCTTCGACATCCTCCGCGCCTGCGACCGCCGCGTGAACAAGCCCGAGGTCGTCGCCTGCCCGACCTGCGGCCGGCTCGACATCGACCTGGAGCGGATCGTCGCCGAGGTCGAGGCGAAGATGGCCCACCTGAAGGACCCCCTCCGCATCAGCATCCTCGGCTGCCTCGTCAACGGCTTCGGCGAGGCCAAGGAGGCCGACCTCGGCATCGCCGCCGGCGCCGGCAAGGGCATCATCTTCAAGCGCGGCGTCCCCATCCGCCACGTCAAGGAAGCCGACATGGTCCAGGCCCTCCTCGAAGAAGTCGCCCGCTTCCACGAGGAGACCCCGGCGCTGAAGTCGTTCCAGGAGAAGGAGAAGAAGAAGTCGTCGGCGCTGCCGGTGCTGAACTGAGCTCTATCCGGGCCTCGATCTTTGAGAGAATTCACGGCTCAGATGACGGGAAGGGATGAATAGTTCTCGTGGAGCCATTCCGCGCCCGCATCAAGGTACACGACCATGACTCGGTTCAACACTTTGAGCACGCCGCGCGCCGCAATTACCGTGACGCCGAGGTATTGCGTCGGGCCAACCGGAGACTTGGAGCGATCTATTTGTATGGATACTCCGTTGAGAATGCGCTGAAAGCGGCGTACTTCCGGGCCCTCTTCAACGCGACGGGAAGGCCGATCACGACCGCCGTCGATAAGAAACTCCGCAATACGGAATGGGATCTGAGGTCGAAACTGAATCTGCCTACGAAGCCAAAGAATGACCCCGAGAACCAACACGACATCAACATCTGGGCGCTGTTGTTGGCGTGGCGGCGGCACTCTCTCAGGGTCCCATATGCCCCTCCGTTCGCCCAGGAGGTCACAGATCGCGCGGCCGAGTTATATAAGAATTGACGTGAATACATAAGATACCGGTCTGGACCGGTCTATCGGCATGATCTCAGGACCGTCCGGTCACATTCCGAATGGTTCCGAGGCCAGTTCTCTCAACTCTAGAAGGTTGCCATATGGCCACAGCACCAAGACGACGGCGAGCAAAGGCCGAGGATGTAACCTCTCGGCTTTCGGCATTATTGGCCGAACAACTGATCGAAGAGAAAAAGGTTCGCGGTCTTTGGACAATCACGAACGCGACGCCGAGTCTCGAAAAGTGGGGCCAGATCATCATCTGGGACGGCTGGTACGGTGTACCGTTCCGTGACCGTCCCGCGATTGCATTCGAGGCATTCGCTCGGTTCATTCCAAGGATTCGTGATGAGACGCATGTCATCTCCTGCTTGACTCCCGATGAAGCGATCTCGATGGGCTACTTCCCATACCGGGTAGCCCCGATCACTCGCGGGATCGATGACGACACCCGCGAGCGGATCGAGGAAGCCCTCCTCGACGAGGGGGCGATCGAGACAGCCGAAGGGACCCAAATGCGATTCATGTTTATCGAACAGGCCCAAGAGGCGTTTGTCCGTCTCCAGGAGAAGGTCTCCGGCCCGTACTGGACGATCGTCGAAGAGGTCAGCCGGTCGGGTTGATCATGGGACGCCTCCTCGGCCTCGATTTCGGCACGAAGCGCGTCGGCGCGGCGTTGAGCGACGCGCGGCGGGCGATCGCGACGCCGTTGGAGGTCTACGAGCGGAGGGATAAGGACAGGGACGCCGAACACTTTATCAAAATCATAAAAGAATACGACGTGGAGCGGCTGGTCGTCGGCCTGCCGCTGCACACGGGCGGCGGCGAGGGGGAGCTGGCGGTGCTGGCGAGGCGGTGGGGGGAGTGGCTGGCCGGGGAAACGGGCCGGCCGGTGACGTTCTTCGACGAGCGTTATACGAGCGTCGACGCCGAGGAGTCGCTGCGCGGCCACGGCCTCAAGGCTCGGAGGCGGAAGGGCCTGCGCGACATGCTCGCGGCGCGGATCCTGCTCCAGAACTACATCGACGCCGGCTGCCCGGTCGTCGCGGTGTTGCCGGAGCCGCTGGACGACCCCACCGACGAGGATCAGTCGGATTCGGCCGGCTCGATGTAGCAGGCGAGCGGGCCCTTCGAGACGGGCATGCGGGGGTCGGGGCCGTAGGCCAGGACCTGCTCGCGCTTCAGCTCGGCCTTCTCCTTGTGCGTCGTGTAGACGACGGCACGGCCGGTGTTGTGGATGCGCCAGGTCAGGGTCTCGGCGACGGTCAGCGAGTGCGCGAAGAGCTTGGTCAGGAGCTCGATGACATATTCGAACGTATGTTCCTCGTCGTTGAGGATGATGACGTTGTAGGGGGGGAGCTTGCGGGTCTCGGTCGACACCTCGGCCTTCGACCTGGGGGCGGTCTGGGTGCGGACGATCGGCTCGGCGACGGCGGTATCCGACTCGTGGGGGTCGCTCATGATGGGACGGCTCCCGCGACTTGGGTGGATCGCGATCGGGTTCGAATCTACAATAGCCCGTGGGCACCTATACGGGTAGCCGAATTTCGGGCGAGAGACGAGGCGCGGGGGGAGCGATGGCCGAGATGAGCGCGGGGACGGCCCTGCGGAACTTGCAGCAGGCGCACGCCGCCCTGAAACGGGCGCGGCAGGCGTTGCGGGTCGTCCGCGGCGGCGACGACCCGGAGGCCGCCCAGGGCGCCTTGCGAGTCGGCTGGGAGGCGCTGGCCAGGGCCCATCGGCTCCTGGCCGACATCCCGGTCGCCGCGGCAAATGATGCGGTCATGACCAAGCAACTCTCCGTCCAACGGTACGCGACCGCCCTGCTCGTCCGGCTCCGGCGGCTGGCCCGCAACGAGGTCGGCGAGCCCGGGGCCGACGGCGACGACGAGGACTTCGAGGACGAGGCGTGACGACCCGATCCCCGCGCACCGAGGCCGCCCGGCCCCCCGTCGCCGAGGTCCCCGACCGCCCGCTCGGGCCGACCGGGGCGCTGCCGGTCGTCGCGATCCGGGGGGCGGGGCACCACCCGTTCGTCTACCGGAAGATGGTCGCCGGACCGGCCGGGGGCCCTCGACCCAGCGACGGCGACCTCATCCGCGTCGTCGACCGCGACGGCCTGCCGGTCGGCTTCGGCCTCTGGAACAGCCGCTCGCAGATCGCCTTGCGGCTGCTCTCGACCGCCTCCGAGCCGCCGGGGCCCGACTTCTGGGAAGGCCGCATCGACCGCGCCATTGCCCTGAGGCGCGACCTGCTCCGGCTCGACGACGAGGCCGACGCCTACCGGGTCGTCCACGCCGAGGGAGACGGCCTCTCGGGCCTGATCGTCGACCGCTTCGGCGAGCTCCTGTCGATCGAGCTGTTCAGCCTCGGGATGTACCAGCGGCTTGGGCCGATCGTCGAGATCCTCGCCAGACGGCTCGGCACGAGGCACTTCCTCGCCCGGGTCGACGAGCGGATCGCCCTGGCCGAGGACTTCCCCGGCCGGCCGGTCGCCAGCGCGGACCACCCCCCGCGCGTGACCATCCGCGAGCACGGCCTCCGCTTCCGGGTCCACTTCGAGGGAGGGCACAAGACCGGCTTCTTCTGCGACCAGCGCGACAACCGCCGCGACTTGGCCCGATTCTGCCGGGATAAGACGGTCCTGGACGTCTGCTGCTACACCGGCGGCTTCTCGATCCACGCGCTGGCCGCCGGGGGGGCGCGCGAGGCGACCGGCGTGGACCTCGACGAGAAGGCCGTCGCCATCGCGAAGGAGAATGCCAACCTGAACCAGGTCCGGCTCGGCCTGGTCCACGCCGATGCGTTCGGCTACATGCGGCAGATGGCCGCCAACGGCCGCTCCTACGGCGTCGTCGTGCTCGACCCGCCCAAGCTGATCCCGGGCCGGCTCGACGTCGCCGTCGGCAAGCGCAAGTATTTCGATTTGAACACCCTCGCGATGGGCCTCGTGGAACCCGGCGGCATCCTGTTGACCTGCTCGTGCTCGGGCCTGCTGCCGCCCGAGGAGTTCCTCATCCTGCTCCGCGCCGCCGCCCGCCGCGCGGGGCGAGAGGCGCGGGTCCTGGCCGTCACCGGGGCGGCGGCCGACCACCCCGTCGGCCTGGAGGCGCTCGAGGGGGCGTACCTGAAGGCGGTCTGGCTGCAGCTCGGCGACCGCGCGGGCAGGCGCCCGGGGCCGGACGACCTGGAACCGGCCGGGCCGCTCGCGTAGGATGTCGGCCGGGCGTCGCGGCCGGGGGCGAGGGGCCGAGGGTCGATCGTGGCGAGCCTGACCGTCGAGAACTACGTCAAGTCGATCTACCTCATCGCCGCCCGCGGCCCGGGCGACGCCGCGGTCGCTACCGGCGCGCTGGCGCAGGCGCTGGGGGTCTCGCCGGGCACGGTCACGGGTATGCTCAAGACCTTGTCCGAGGCCGACCTCGCCACCTACACGCCTTACGAGGGGGCCCGGCTCACCGCCGCGGGCCGGCGGCTGGCGCTGAAGGTCCTGCGCAGGCATAGGCTGATCGAGCTCTTCCTGGCGCAGACGCTCGACCTGAGCTGGGACGAGGTCCACGAGGAGGCCGAGCACCTCGAGCACGCCGCCTCCGAACGCCTGGTCGACCGCATCGACGCCTACCTCGGCCACCCCGACGTCGACCCGCATGGCGACCCCATCCCCCGCGCCGACGGCTCGTTGACCGAACCCGCCGGGCTCCCCCTGACCGACCTCGCCCGCGGCCAGGCGTTCCGGCTCGTCCGCGTCGTCGACCAGGACCCCGCCTTCCTCCGCTACCTGACCGACTGCGGCCTCGACCTCGGCACCGTCGGCACCCTCGCCGAGAACCGCCCCGAGGCCGGCGCCCTCGTCCTCGACGTCGCCGGCCGGCCCGTCGCCCTCGGCCTCGACGCCGCGGGCAAGGTGCTCGTTGTGCCGCAGTGAGGATGGGGGTCGAACCGCAGACGACGCAGATTTTCACAGGTGAGAAAATATTTAAATTTTCTATTTGCTCACCTGT
>DASZMJ010000034.1:0-1745 GCA_035551935.1 Isosphaeraceae bacterium | reverse complement strand
CGAGGTTCTCGCGGCAAGGGACGGAGCGGGCGCCGGGGATGTGGCCGGCGCGGGGGTCAAGGTGGTCGGGGGCGCCCGCGAAGCGGTCGGCGGGGCGGGCGTCGATGAGATGGACGGCGGCATCGTCGCTGGCGGCCGCATGATCTCCGGCGGCGACGCCATCGCCGGCCCGGGTGGCGATCAGCCGCGAGGCCGCCGCGATGTCGTCGATCGTCACCAGAGTCTCGGCGGGCCAATCGCGCGGAGTAAAGACCGCGGCGGCGCGGACCGGGGGCTCGGTCTCGAGCTCCCCCTCCCACACCGCCAAGCCGCCGTCGAGCAAGGCCGCCTCGTGGCCGGTCGCCCGCAGCATCCACGCCAGCCGTGCCGCGATCACCCCGCCCGCGTCGTCGTAGGCGATCACGGTGTCGTCGTCGCCGATCCCGAGCGCCGCCATCGCCGCCGCGAAGTCCTCCGGCGCGGCGAGCGGGTGTCGCCCCTCCGCGGCCGGGTCGGCGTGCCGGGTCAGCACCGTGTCGAGGTCGACGAAGACGGCGCCGGGGATGTGCCCGGCGTCGTATGCGTCCTGCCCGGAGCGGTCGTCGGTGTACCAGCGGCAGTCGGCGAGGACGACCTCGTCGCGGTGCGCCTGGACCCAGCTGATGTCGACGAAGGGCTCGATCACGATGCGTCATCCTGCCATGGCGGGACCGCCTGCTTAGGCTTGGCCGATGCCCGACCCGTTCGCCGGCGACCCGCGCAGCAACCGCGAACGGATGCTCGCGGGCGATCCCTACATCGCTGACGATCCCGAGCTGGCGGCGGCGATGCGGCGCGCGACCCGGCTCGCCGACGAGTTCGCGCGGGTCGCGCCGGCCGACCCCGAAGCCGGGCGAGGCCTCCTCACCTCCCTCCTCGGAGCCCTCGGCGAGGACACGACCGTGCGCCCTCCCCTATATGTGGACTACGGCAAGCACCTGACGATCGGCGCCCGCACCTTCGTCAACTTCGGCCTCGTCGCCCTCGACTGCGCCCCGATCGCGATCGGGGACGACTGCCAGATCGGCCCGAACGTGCAGCTGCTGACGGCGTCCCACCCGATCGCTCCCGAGCCACGCCGTGCCAAGCTCGAGACCGCCGCGCCGATCACGATCGACGACAACGTCTGGCTCGGCGGCGGCGCGATCGTCCTGCCAGGCGTGACGATCGGCGACAACAGCGTGATCGGGGCCGGTGCGGTGGTCACCAAGGACATCCCCGCCAACCTCGTCGCGGTCGGCAACCCGGCCCGCGTGGTCCGCCCGACCTGACTTCACGTTGATGGGCCGAAAAGCGCTCTATCTCAGCGCTTTTCGGCCCATCAACATGATCGCCGGCTAGGGTCCACGGCTTGGCGCGCCCCTTCCTCCTGGCCCAGATCAGTGACCTCCATCTCGGCGAGCCGGCAATCTCCGGGGTGAAGCCGAAGAAGTCCCTGCGGGAAGTGATCGCCGCGCTCGAGAAGCTGCCGAACCCGGTCGACGCGATCGTCGTCACCGGCGATCTCGCCGAGCACGCCAAGCCCGAGGAGTACCGGCTCGCCGACGAGCTGATCGGCCGGCTCGGGGTCCCGTTCTACGTCCTGGCCGGCAACCACGACGACCGCGCGACGATGCGGGAGGCCTTCGCCCTCCCGGGCGCCGCCGACGAGCCGATCGACTACGCGGTCGACCTCGGGCCGTTGCGGCTCGTCGTCGTCGACTCGACGATCCCGGGCGAGGACCGCG
>DASZMJ010000033.1:0-2247 GCA_035551935.1 Isosphaeraceae bacterium | reverse complement strand
CTCACTCAGGTTCAGGGCCGCGTGGGCGACGTCCTTCCAGACCGCCCGGCTCGACAACACGTCCCCTTCGGAGACGCCGTGCAGGTCCGCAAGTTGATCGACCGCGTTGCGGAAGCGGTCGCGTTCCTGCGTGTCCGGCGGGCGGCCGAGGGCGGTCCGGAAGATCAGGTCGAGACGGCTCTCGACGGTGCCGTTCGAGTCGCGCAAGAGGTGCCCGGCCCAGACGTCGGCCTGTTGCAGGACGAAGGGGTCATTCAGGAGCGCCAGGGCCTGCGCGGGGACGTTGGTCACGTCGCGACGGCCTTGCGCCACCTTGCCGCCGGGGAAGTTGAAGGCGCCGAGGAACCGGGGCGACTCCATCAGGTTGTTCTTGATGTAAAGACTCCGCCGGCCGTCGCCGTCGAGCGGGCCGGGGAAGAGGCGGCGGTCGGCATACGCCTTCTCGCGGAACGGCTGAACGCTCGCCCCGTAGAGCCGGCGGTCCAGCCGGCCCGACGCGGCCAGGATCGAGTCGCGTACCGCCTCGGCTTCCATCCGGCGCGCCGGGTAGTGCTGCAAGAGCCGGTTCAAGGGGTCGATCTCGCGGGCCTCGGGCGACGGTGCGTTCGACGCCTGAAACGTCCGCGAGGTCGCGATCGAACGGATGAGGCGTTTGACCGACCACCCCTCCGCGACGAAGCGGGTCGCAAGATGATCGAGCAATTCGGGGTGCGACGGCGGTTCGCCGTTGTGGCCGAAGTCGTCGACCGTCCGCACCAGGCCGGTGCCGAAGAGGTGGTGCCAGACCCGGTTGACCATGACCCGCGCCGTGAGCGGGTTCGCGGCGTCGGCGATCCTTTCGGCCAGTTCCAGCCGGCCGCTGCCGACGGCCGCGAACGGGGCCTTCGACCCCGAGAGCACTTCGAGGTATCGGCGCGGGACGGTCTCCCCCGGCCGCTGGCAGTCGCCGCGGACGAAGACCGGCTGCTCGATCCCCGGCCCGCCGTCGGCCACGCCCGCGACCACGCGCGGCAGCGCCAGCGCGGCCTCCGTCTGACGATACTCGCCCGTCAGGGCCTCGATCCGCGTCGACCGCTTGCGGTCGTTGCCGAGCAAGCCCCGGCGCAGAAGGGCGTCGATCCAGCGGACGTCGTCGTCGGTCGCCCGGTCGTCCGCCCAGGCCCGCACGGCCGCCCCGGCGGTCGCGGCGTACCGGGTCGTCAGGTCGTCGAGAGACTTCGGTCCGACGCCCGCGAAGAAGGGCCGCAGGTGGGACAGTTCCGGCTTCGGCGGGTCGGGTTTGTCGTGAAGGACGGCGCGCGTGACGCCGAAATAGGAGCGCGGGTTCTCGGCGGCCTTCTCCCAGGGGAGGCGGTAGTTCTCCGGGTCGCCGCCGAGGGCGCTGAGCTGGTCGGGGAACTTGGGGTTGTCGAACATCGTCATCAGCTCGGCGTATGTCCGGAGGCCGACGCGGTCGTCCGGCGGCGCGAAGGTGACCCAGTGGAGGTCGTCCGAGATCAAGGCGTGATAGTTCTTGTAATTGAGCTGGCAGTTGTTCGAGACCAGCCTCACGGCGCTGCCGTGTCGGCCCGCGACCTGAACGCTGAGGAAGCGCTTCCCGGCCGGCAGGACGGGCGAACGGAGCGTGCCGTTGAGCTTGTCGGAGAGGGCGTGCGTGAACCGCCCCGCCGGCAGGACCGCCCGCACCAGGGCGTCGCCCTCGGCATGAAGCACGAAGTCGCCGCTCCGACCGGGTGCCTCGCTCAGACCCTGGCCGCCGACGTCCCACCCCGCGGGGTCGCCCGTGCGGAAGTCGGCGTAGGTGACGAAGTTCGCCCGGTTGAACTCGGTCCGCTCGCGGTCCTCACGGGCGAACCGCTCCGCGAGGGCCTTCCATGCCGACGGAAACGTATCTCCTTCGGAGGCCGAAAGGAGGCGCCACGGCTCGAACGGGTCGTCGAGCGGTGACGACTTCGCGGACAGGACCGCGGCCCACCTGTCGAGCCGGGCGGCGTCGAGTCCGGACGCGAGTTCCGGGGCGTCGAGACGTTTCGAACGCTTCGCGAGGGCCGCGCGCATGAATCGGGGGAAATCGCCCGTCTCGGCGAGCCAGGCGTCGGTGATCTCCTTTCGAAGCTCGGCCTTGAGCCGACGCAGGGTCTGACGCGGCGCCGCGTTCACGGCGGGCGCGTCGACGCAATGGCTGACCATCCGGGAACTCCGGACGACGCCGAGCAGGGCGTGATAGTCGTCGGTCGAGACCGCGTC
>DASZMJ010000032.1:0-3539 GCA_035551935.1 Isosphaeraceae bacterium | reverse complement strand
CCCGACGTCTCGACCGGGCCGAACCTCCTGCTGGCGACGACCTACGGCAGCGGCTCCTACGGCATCCGCCTGGCGCCGATCGTCTTCAACGACAGCACCAACAAGGTCACCGAGTCGCAGGACACCACCACCGGCGTGCTCACCTTCAAGGGCCTGAGCGAGCAGAGCGCCTTCGGCACCTCGGTGACGGTCACCGTCGAGGACGTCACCGACCCGAACAACCCGGTCCCCCTCGGGACGGGCCAGACCGACGTCAACGGCAAGTTCAGCGTCACGGGCAGCTACCCGGCGCCCCCGGCCGGCAACCCGTTCTTCTTCGACGGGACCCGGAAGGTCGAGATCTTCGCGACCGACGCGTCGGGGACCAAGGGGAACGTGGTCAATTTCCAGATCACGAACAGCCTGCCCGCCCCGACCAGCGGCCCGGTCTTCGTGAACGCGAACGACTCGGCGCCGCCGCTCACCAACGGCGTGGTCTCGGCCGGCACCGTCATCACGACCTCGTCCCCGCTGCCGACCTTCCAGTTCACGGTCCCCAACCCCGGCCTCGGCCAGACGATCGCGGTCACCCTGATCCGGGTCGACAGCCAGCAGAACACGGTCCCCGTCGCCAGCACCACGCTGAACGGGACCAATTCGGGGAGCACCCTGACCGGGTTCCTCCAGGACCCGGGCCCCCTGGCCGTCGGGGCCTACACCTACGAGTTCCAGTACACCGTCACGGTCGCGGGCCAGCCGACCAACAGCCCGATCAGCCCGGGGACGACGGTGCAGGTCGTCGCGCCCATGGCGGCCCCGAACCTCTATTTCCTGGACGACTCGGGCGTCGTGGGCGACGGCATCACCAACGTCACGAAGCCGCGGTTCACCGGGACGGCCATCCCGAACGCGGCCAATGACCCGGCGCTGATGCTCGAGCTGGTCGAGACCGCGTACACCAGCAACCTCACCGGCGTCCCGGTCCCGCTGCCGACGCCGGTGGTCCTCAGCGCCCCGGTCGTCGACCCGGTCAACGGGCAGTACCTGCTCCAGCCCACGACGGCCCTGGCCGACGGGGTCTATACCCTGGTCGTCGTGGCGACGGACGCCGCCGGCGACGTCATCACGTCCGCGGCGACGAAGCCGCCGACGCTGACGATCAGCACCCAGGGCCCGAAGATAGTCCCGACCATCGCCCTGCTGCCGGCCTCCGACGTCCCGTCGAACAACCCGAACGCGACGGTCGTCCGCCGGCCGTACGTCCACGGGAGTACCGACCCCGGCGCGGTCGTCACGATCTACGGCAGCGTCGACGGCGGGCCGAAGATCCCGCTGGCCACCACCACGGCCAACCTCACCACCGGGGCCTACCAGGTCCAGCTTCCGAGCTTCCTCAACGACGGCACGGTCACGCTCTACGCCTCCGCCGCCAACGCCGCGGGCAACACCAACCCGAAGCAGGGGACGTTCACCCTGCAGATCATCAGCGTCCCCGGCGACTACACGGGCGTCGGCGCGGCGGGCGCGGCCATCTACTCGCCGAGCACGGGCAACTACACCTTCGAGCACGCCGTGACCGGCGGCCTGACCGTCGTCTACGGCTTCGGCCTGCCCAACGTCGACATCCCCGTCCCGGGCGACTACAACGGCGACGGCCAGACCGACCCGGCCATCTACCGGCCGACCAACGGCTGGTGGGCCGTCGACGTCAACAGCCAGGCGGCCGGCCAGTACGTCCTCTACGTCCCGCCGATCATCCCGCCCGCCCCGGGCATCATCCCCGTGCCGGCCGACTACGACACCAACGGCCAGACCGACCCGGCCGTCTACAGCATCGTCCCCTACAACGGGATCAACTACGGCGTCTACACCATCCTCCATAACCTGGTCAGCGGGGCCAACACGTCCTCCCTGCAGTCGATCGCCTGGGGCATCGCCGGCGACATGCCCGTCCCGGGGAACTACGACGGGGCCGGCGCGGCCCAGGTCGCCGTCTACCGGCCGAGCACCGGCGCCTGGTACATCCGCAGCTCGGGCGTGGGCGGCGGCGCCGCGACGCCCGCCGGCACGCGGGAGCCCACCGTCTTCGTCACCGCCTGGAAGGCGGGCGACGTCCCCGACGCGGCCAACTACGACGGCATCGTCAACGGCACGACCAAGGCCGGGCAGCTCGAGGAGGCGATCTACCGGCCGAGCACCGAGACCTTCTACATCTACAACCCGACCACCAAGACGACCCGCCAGGTGACGATGCCCAAGCTGGCGGGGCAGGGGCCCAACGACGTCATCATCCCGGCCTCGGCCGACTTCACCGGCGACGGCAGGGCCGACGCCGCGATCTACGACCAGACCCTGGGGACGTTCGAGTACATCAACTCGGCGACGGGCGCCGTCGTCACGCACCACTTCACGCTCACGAGCGGGGACATCCCCCTGACGGCGCCCGAGCCGTACCGGGCCGCCGCCAACGCCGCCGGCGCCGGCGGGGCCCAGGCGGCCTTCCTGAAGGCCGGCGCCTTCCTCGCGGCCGCGCCCGCCTCGTCGTCCGGCTCGGCCACCCCGGCGGCCGCGGGCACGGGCACGGGCTCGACCGCCGCCGCGGTCGTCGTCGGGGCGACGGTCCCGACCGGCCTGACCTCCACGGGCAAGACCAGCACCCTGCCGCCCGCCCCCGTCCCGACCCCGGCGCCGATCACGCTGATCACGTCCGGCAACAGCGTCAACCGGCCCGCCCAGGGCGACGCGACCGACTCGGCGATCGCCTCGCTGGGCCAGTCGTACAAGGGCACGTTCATCTGATCCCGGGCCGCCCCGGCCCCCCGCGACAACCCCCGACGCCCCGCCCCGCCGAGAGAGGCGCGGCGGGGCGTCGCCGCGCGCGGCCCGTCGCCGTTGGCGCGGCCGGGGCCCGCGAGTACCCTCGTCGGATCGGGCCGACCGACGGCCCCCCGACCGACGCGCGACGGACGCCCCCTCCATGACGGCCCCCGACCGACCCTTCCTGACGATCGTCTCCGGCCTGCCCCGGTCCGGCACCTCGCTGATGATGAAGATGCTCGAGGCCGGCGGGGTGGATGTCCTGGTCGATAACGTCCGCGAGGCCGACGTCGACAACCCCCGCGGCTACTACGAGTTCGAGCCCGTCAAGTCGCTCAAGGCCGACGCCTCCTGGGTCGCCCCGGCCCTCGGCAAGGCCGTCAAGATGGTCTACCTCCTCCTCATGGACCTGCCGTCCGATCAAGAATATCGTGTCTTGTTCATGCGCAGGAATCTCGACGAAGTCCTCGCCTCGCAGCGGGCGATGCTCGCCCGGATGGGCAGGCCCTCGCCCCTGGACGACGCCCGGATGGCCGCGCTCTTCCGCGACGGCCTGGCCCGGTTCGAATCCTGGGTGAACGACCGCCCCAACTTCCGCCTGCTCGACGTCAGCTACAACGCCCTGGTGACCGACCCCGCCCCGATCCTGCCCGAGGTCGACCGCTTCCTCGGCGGCGGCCTCGACCTCGCCGCCATGTCCCGCGTCGTCGACCCGGCCCTCTACCGGAACCGCGGCACCTGAC
>DASZMJ010000031.1:0-2624 GCA_035551935.1 Isosphaeraceae bacterium | reverse complement strand
GAGCGGCTCGCCGCCGGGACGTCCGCGTCGAAGGTCGAGAACTACTGGGCCGACGGCCCGAGCGGCTACGGCCAGTTCGCCCCTTATGGTGGCGTGACCAACGCCCGCATCCAGGGCTCGACCCCCTGGCTCGGCATCGTGTTGCCGATGCGCTCGGGGCACCTCGATATCGTCCGCGGGTACGTCACCACCGCGGAACATCCCGAGTACCCGCTCGGCTTCAACGCGAGCGTGCTGCTGGAGAAGTAAGAAGAATCATCCACAGAGGACACAGATGGACACAGAAAAATCAAAATAAATAAGCATGTCGCTTTTCTGTGTCCATCTGTGTCCTCTGTGTGCGGATGATCTTCCTCCTCATTTCGGGGAGTTCATGACCGATTTCGTCGGCTCGGCGGCCTTCTTCTCGGCGGCCAGGGCCTCGGCCTCGATGCGGAGGGATTCGGCCCTGGCGAGGATCGGCGCGATGGCGGCCGACTTGTCGGCCAGGGCCTTGTCGGCGGCGACCTTGGCGGCGTTTGCGGCGTCTGAGGCAGACTTCAGACCATTCGCGGCGTTGGTCGCGGCGAGGGCGACGGCCTTCGCGTCGGCGAGGGGCTTGGCCATCGCGTCCTTCTCGGCCTTGGCCTTGGCCAGGGCCGTTTCGAGCGGCGCGATCGCGTCGGTCGTGCCCTTGACCGGCGACGTCGCCAGCTCGACCGCCTTCGGCGCGGCGGCCTTGACGGCGGAGGCGGTCTCCCACGCGGCCTGACGGTCGATCCGGCCGCGGGCGGCGGCGGCGATCGCCGTCGTCCGCTCGATCGACTGGAGCGTGAGCGCAGCCAGGTTCGTAGCGGCCACGTCGGCGGCGGCCTTGTTGGGGGCATTGGCGACGGCGTCGGCCGCGGCCTTCAACTGGGCGTCGGCCGTCGCCTTGTCGGCGAGGGCCTTGTCGATCGCGGGCTTCGCTGCTGCGAGCGCCTCGGCCGCGGCCTTCTCGGCCGTGACGGCCTCGGCGGCCTTCTTCTCGGCGGCGAGCTTGGCGTCGGCCGCGGCCTTGGCGACCTCGCGGGCCTTCGTCAAATTCGCCAGGACTGTGTTCTCGGCATTCGTCTTCTCAGCAAACGTCTTCTCGATCGCAGCGGCCTCGCCCGCCTTCTGGTTCGCGACGGCCTGCGCGGCGGCGAGTGCCCCGTTGGCCTTCGCGGCGGCGTCGGACTTGGCCGCGATGGCGGCCTGGAGCGGGACCAGCTCCTTCTTCGCGGCCTCGGCCGCGGCCTGGGCGGCGGGGAGGGCGGCCCTGGCCTTCTCGAGGCGGACGGCCACCGGCGCGGGATTGGCGGCGAGGTTGCCGAGCCGGGCGCCCGCCTTCGCGTCGAAGACGCGGACCTCGCCCGACCAGTCGGCGGCGATCACCTGCGAATCGTCGTGCGAGAACACGGCGCGGAGGGCCAGGTCGGGGAAGCCTTCGAAGTCGCGCTGCTTGTTGCCGTTGCCGTCCCAGAGCCGGGCGACGTGGTCGCGGCCGGCGGAGACGATCCGGCCGTCCTTGGCGAACTCGACCGACGCGACACCACCGCCGTGTGCCCCCCAGCCCTTCACCTGGCCGCCGTTCTCCATCTCCCAGAGCCGGATCGAACCGTCCTCGGAGCACGAGGCCAGCAGGTTCGAGTCGAGCCGCCAGGAGAGGTCGGTGATCATCGCCGTGTGGTTTCGGAGCTCGAAGTATTCGCGGCCCGTCTGCGCCTCCCAGACGTAGAGGCCGCTGTTGCGGTCGCCGGTCGCGAGCAGGACGCCGTCGGGGCTGAACTCGATGGCGGTGATCCACTCCGTATGCTTCTTCATCTCGAACATCAGCTGGCCGTCGGCCGTCGCGTACACGCGGACGATCCGGTTCGGCCCGCCGAGGGCGATCTGGCTGTGGTCGGGGCTGATGTCGGCGGCGAGGACGGCGTCGTATTCCTTGACGATCTCGAACACGCGCTTGCCGTTCTTCACGTCATAGACGACCGCCCCGCCCGACTGGCCCCCGCGCCCGCCGGCCGCCAGCAGCAGGTCGCCGTTCCGGCTGAACTTGAGGACGTGGATCGTCCCCTCGGGGAACGGGAACACGGCGAGCAGCCGGTGCTGCTGCGTGTGGTAGAGCAGGACCTGCTTGTGCCCGGCCACGGCGACGAGCGGCGCCCAGGGGCTCGCGGCCATCGCGAGCACGGCGTTGGGCCGGCTGCTGACGACGACCGGCTCGGTCGCGACGCCCTGGGGCATCGCGGGCGGGCCCGAGGGCTTGCCCATCATCGAGGGGTCGAGCTTGAAGTCGAACTTCGGCTTCGCCTTCACCGCGACGGCCGAGCCCGCCGACTCGGGAGCCCCGCCCTCGATCCAGGCCTTGATCGCGGCCAGCTCGGCGTCGGGGAGCTTGGGCTGCATCGGCGGCATCTTCGGCTCTTCGGCGTGCGACACGAGCGCATAGAGCCGCGACCCGTCCGGGTCGCCCGCCTCGACCACCGCGCCCGAGGCGCCGCCGGCCATGGCCGTGCCGTAGGTGGCGAGGTTCAGGCCGCCCTTGGCCTTGTCGGCGTTGTGGCAACTGTTGCACTTGGCCTGGAAGATCGCCGAGACGGTCTCGTAGGTGACCTTCTTGGCCT
>DASZMJ010000030.1:0-15805 GCA_035551935.1 Isosphaeraceae bacterium | reverse complement strand
GTCGCACTACCGCAAGCAACCGCGCGGGCCGAAGAAGCCCAAGCCCAAGAAGGCCAGCGGATACGAGAAGAAGCACCTGTCGACGGCCAAGCTGCTCAAGGATCAAGACAAGCGTACCTGATGTCACCTTTACAGGGCTGGGTCCGCTGTGCGGACCGATCTGCTTGCGGCTCAAGGAGATCGGTCCGCACAGCGGACCCTACAAAAGACCGGCCATCCGGTCGATTGGCGCCGATTCCGGCCCGCTCCCCGCCGGTCGTGACGCGGGGAGCGGGCGGGTTCGCAGGTCGGGGAGACGAATGACCGAGCCTCGCGGACCGGTCCGGTCAGCGGCCGGATGCGCCGGGGGTGGGCGTGCCCCGATCGGGGATCTTGGCCGTGACGTCGCGGAGTTCGCCGCCGCCTGGGCCGCGGACCTTCATGTTGAGGACCCGGTCGGGGGTCGCGTTGGTGGCGATCCAGGACAGATTGGCGGGCAGCTCGGTGACATACCCGTTGATGGAGAGGATCACGTCGCCCGTCTTGAGGCCGGCCTTCTCGGCCACGCTGCCCGGATCGACCTTGGTGATGCGCAGGCCCCGCGTGTTGTCGGGATCGAGCATCGGCTCGAGCTCGATGCCGAGGGCCCGGTCCACGCCGACCGGAGGGGGGAGGGCGCCCGTGGCGGCCGGCGCGTTCGAGGGGGGAGGGGCTGGGCGGGCGGTGCTGACGCCGCTGGCCGAGCCGGCGATCGCCGCCCGGGACGTGTATGGGGCCATGACCGTCTCGGGGTACGGCAAGGCCCCGGTGAAGCAGCCGTAGCCGTGGGCGTAGTCGGCCTCGCCGGGGTTCGGCTCGATCTCGATGACCGGCTTGTCGGCGACGAGCGGCCCGACGCCCCCGAAGAAGTTGGGATGGGCCGACGAGGGGCCGCCGGGGCCGCCGAAGTAGGGGAACGGACTGATCCCGTAGATCCGTCGGAGGACCGGCCAGGGTTGGGGGTAGCCGGGGCCGCCGTAGTAGGGATAGCCGCCCGCGAAGCCGGGGCCCAGCCCGGCGCCGCCGTAGCCGTAGCCGAGATGGTAGCCGAGCCCGAACCCCTGGAACCCCGGGTGCAGGCCCGGCGGGCCGTAGCCGAGCGTGCCGACGCCCGGGCCCGGGGGATAGTGATGCGCGAGGCCCTTCCTGATCGTCTTCGGCTTCGGGACACCGACCGAGATCACGCCGGTCTGCGCCAGGGCCGTCGAGCCGCCGAGGATCCAGAACCCCCAGAGGGCCACCGCCCACTCGGGGAGCCTGCCGCCGCGCCGCAGCCGGGAAGTCATGGCCGAACTCCTCTGAATACGCCGGAAGGGATCGTTGTCGTCGGACCGCGGGGCTCAGCGGGTGGCGGGGGGCGGCCCGTTGCCCACCGGGGGCAGGAACGCCGGCCGCCTCGTGTCGATGCGCTCGACCGGACCGGGGTTCCGCAGCACCGACAGCTCGCGGGCCGGGTAGCCCATGGCGTGGAACAGGTCGAACTGCGCCCGGTTGTACTCGGCGACCGTCGTGAAGTACTCGTCGAAGGCCACGCTCAGGAGGTCGAGCGAATAGACCGCCTCCTGCGGCCGGAACGTGAGGTTCAGCATGTTCTCCAGCCGCCGGGTCTGCTCCAGGCCCTCGAGGTGCCCCTTGAAGGTGATGATACCGGTGCGGAGGGCACGGTCGGCCTGGAGGACCCGGGCTGCGGCCGACTGGAGCCGCGCCTGGGCCCGCGTCACGTCGGCCGCCACCATGTCCTGGGTCTTGCGGAATTCGATGATCGTCCGCGACTGGTCGCCGCGCCGCGCCTTGATCCGCGCGAGGTTGCCGATACCGAAGCCTTCGAGCTGCCACATGAGCTGGACGCTCACGTCGTCGCGGTATCGATACTGGTTGAGGCTGCTGTTGGGTCCCAGGCCGAAGAGGCCGACCTGGGTGTACATGGCCGGGGTCTGGAAGCCGCCGAGCAGGACGATCGGCAGCAGCGGCCGCAGCTTCTCCCGGCGGACCGCGTCCTGCGCCGCCAGGATATTCGCGCGATTCGAGGCGAGCTCGGGGCGGTTCATCAGCGCCACGGGCATCAGGTGGTCGAGCGGGCGGCCCGGGTCGATGAGCGTGACCTGGACGTGGTCGTGCTCCAGCGGCACGACGACGGCACGGGGATCGAGCCGCAGGACCTGCGTCAGGTCGGCGCTGGCGACCCGCCACTCCTGACGGGCCAGGACCGCGCGCTGTTCCAGGTCGGCGAGGAAGTTCCTGGCCCGATCGACCTCGACGGCCGGGACGAACTCCTCGCTGAGGCTGGCGATCCGGTCGACGAGGTCGCGGCCCTGCTCGACGGTGTAGAGGGCGCCGGAGTACATCCCGCGGTACTGGTGGACGCGGAAGTAGGCGTCGGCCGTCTGCATGACCGCGTCGTTCTTCGACGACTGGACGTCCCAGTGGTGCGCGTTGAGGACCTGCCGCTGGATCAGCGGCTGGAAGTAGGCGTCGGTCAGGTTCACGTACAGGACCGCGCCCGCGCCGCCCTCGAAGTAGTTGACGCTCGGGGCGGTCATGATGCCCTTGTTGAAGTCGGGCCCGCCGCCGTCGTGGCGGAGGTAGTCGACGGCGAAGATCGCCATGGGGATCCAGAGGACCTTTGCCCGGGTGAGCTCGGCCTCGGCGATCCAGACGCCGGTCTGCGCCGCGGCGACGATCAGGGGCCGGGCGTCGGCCAGCCGCAGCGCCGTGGCCAGGTTGATCGGGAAGCGGAGGTCGTTCGGCTCCAGCGGCGCCGGCTTCAGCCTCAGGTTGAGCTCGGCGGGGGCGGGGCCCATCGTCGAGAGCCGGCCGCCGACCGGCGGCCGGGCCGTGGCCGAGGGCGACGTCGGTAGGGCCGGCGGCCGCTCGAGGGCGCCCCGGCCGGTCCGTGGATCGACCGGCGTGGTCGCCGACGGCACTTGCCTGCGGACCGGACTCACCGAGTGGACCGGCAGCGGCGGCGGCGTCGGCAGGTTGCGCCCCTCCTCCCTCATGAACCGCTCGATGGCGGGGGAGACCGTCGACGGCAGCGCGTCCGGGGGCACCGCGCGGGCCGTCGGGGATGGGGGCCTCGCCGCCGCGGTCGCGGGCCGACGGGCCGACGGGCGGGTCGGCGCCGTCGGCGCCGAGGGCGGGGACTGGGCCGCGCAGTCGAAGGGCTCACCCAGGGAGAGGAGTAGGGCCACGGCCAGGATCGTCGGCCGGGCGTCGCATCCTTTCATAAGGCACCCCGCTCCATCCTTGGGCGCCCCGAAGCGATCAGGGGCATGGGCTGTTCCTGTCGACCCGGCCGTCCTCGGCCGGCTGGATGGGACCCCGGACGACGTCGCGGTCGGCTAGAAGTAGCCGCCGAAGTCATTCCGGTTCGTCAACGCGCTGACGAACTCGTAGATCTGCGTGTCGGCGATGCCGGTCCTGATGCCCGAGCCCCCCTGGGCGCCCTGGCCGAAGGCGACGATCGCATCCAGGCTCCGGCCGAAGGTCGCGGGGTTGTACTTGAGCCGGAGGAAGATCCCCGACGGGCCCGGGATCGCTGTCGAGATCGCGCCGCCCATGTTGAAGATGAAGCCGGAGGTCACCTGGTTCCGTAGCGGATAGTACTTCTTGGTCAGGATGTAGAAGACGAAGTGCTGACCGGGCATCCATTGCTCGTTGCCGGTGAGGATGGGGGTCCAATACGTGTCGCCGGGGACCTTGACCGCGAAGCCGCTGCTCGCGTCGAACGTCTGGTTCGTCCCGTTGCGCACCACCAGGGAGAGGACGTTGTAAGTCTGGCCCGGGATCGGCTGGACTCGCTGGACGAGGACGTGGCCGAACGGGGGGATCAGCGTGTTGTTATGGATATTCGGGTTGGTAATGCGGTAGACCAGGTAGCCGAAGTGGGGTTTCACGGCCGCGATCGATACCGAGCCCCCGGCGGCGGCCGACCGGCCACCGTGCTGGCCGGGGACGGCGAAGCCGCCCGCGGCCCCGGCGAGGCCCGCCCGATCGGCCGGGTGGAGGTGCCCGGCCCTCTGGCCCACGATCGGCATCGTCGCGGCGCCGGCGCTGAGCGGCAACTTCGGCTCCAACCGCTCGAGGTCGGGCTGGTATTTCTCGGTCGTTCGGTCACGCATCGGCCAAGCTCCCTCCCGCTCTGGTCACGGAAAGCGGCCCGGATCCCCAGGTCGATCGATCGCCGGTCAGCGGGTCGCCGGGGGCGGGCCGTTGCCCACCGGGGGCAGGAAGGCCGGCCGCGTCGTGTTCACCGGGAGGACGGGGCCCGGGTCTCGCAGGACCGCCAGCTCACGGGCCGGGTAGCCCAGCGCGTGGAACATCTCGAACTGCGCCCGGTTGTACTCGGCCACCGTGGTGAAGTACTGCTCGAAGGCGACCATCAAGAGCTGGAGGGCGAAGACCGCCTCCTGCGGCCGGTTGACCAGGACCAGGACGTTGCCCAGCCGGGTCGTCTGCTGGAGGCCCTCGAAGTTGCCGTTGAAGGTGATGATGGCCGTCCGCATGGCGCGGTCGGCCTGGAGGACGCGGACCGCCGCCGACTGGAGCCGCGCCTGGGTCCGGGTCACGTCCCCCGCCACCATGTCCTGCATCTTGAAGAACTCGATGATGGCGCGCGACTGGAGGCCGCGCTGCGCCTTGATCCGGGCGAGGTTGCCGATCCCGAAGGCCTCGATCTGCCACATCGGCTGATAGCTGAGGTCGGCGCGGCCGCGCCACTGGTTGAGGCTGCTGTTGGGCCCCAGGCCGAAGATGCCCGCCTGGAGCATCTCGTACGGGGTCTGGAAGCCGTTGACGTAGACCTTGGGCAGGAGGGGACGCCATTTCTCGCGGCGGATCTGCTCCATCGTCGCCGTGACCAGCGCCTGGTGCGAGGCGAGCTCGGGGCGGTTGGTCAGCGCGATGGGCATCAGGTCGTCGAGCGCGCGGCCCGGGTCGATGAGCGTGACCTGGACGTGGTCGTGCTCCAGCGGCACGATGATGGCGCGGGGGTCGAGCCGCAGGACCTGCGTCAGGTCGGCGCTGGCGACCCGCCATTCCTGCCGCGCCAGGACCGCGCGCTGTTCCAGGTCGGCCAGCAGGTTACGGGCCCGCTCGACCTCGACCTCGGGGACGAGCTCCTTGCTCAGGCTGGCGACCCTCTCGACCAGGTCGCGGCCGCGCTCGACGGTGTAGAGCATGCCGGCGTAGATGCCGCGGTACTGGTGGACGCGGAAGTAGGCCTCGGCGGTCATCAGCACGGAGTCGTTCTTCGACGACTGGACGTTCCAGTGCGCAGCGTTGAGGACCTGCCGCTGGATCAGCGGCTGGAAGTAGGCGTCGGTCGTCGAGATGCCGTCCATGCCGCCCCACATGCCGGCACCGGCGTAGAAGAAGTTGACGCTGGGGGCGGTCATGATGCCCTTGTTGAAGTCCGGGCCGCCGCCGTCATGCCGGGTGTAGTCGAACCCGATGTTGAGCATCGGGACCCAGAGGACCTTGGAGCGGGTCAGCTCGGCCTCGGCGATCCAGACGCCGGCCTGTGCCGCGGCGACGATCAGCGGCCGTGCATCCGAGAGCCGGAGCGCCGTGGCCAGGTTGATCGGGAAGCGGAGGTCGTTCGGCTCCAGCGGCGCCGGCTTCAACTTCAGGCCGGTGGCGAGCGGCAAGGTTCGCGTCGCCGCCGCGGCGCTCCCCCGCAGCGCCCGGGCCTCGGGTGCCGTCGGCGACGTCGAGGGGGGCAAGGCCGGCGGCAAGGCCCCGACACCCTGGCCGTCGACGGGCCGGGTCGGTGGGGCGATGGGCGAGGGTCGCGACTCCGAAGGTGCCGGCCGGCCGTCCTGCGTCGTCGAGGGCGCGGGCGCCTGGGCCTCGCAGGGGGGGGAGCCGGCCGTGCAGAGTAGCAGGGCCGCGACGGGCATCCATGCCCGGGTCGGTCGTTCCATCGTTATTGCCCCTGCAATCCGGGGGACCCTGTCCAGGACGAGCGGTACGAGTTTCGGTCGGACCTAGCGGGCCCCCGCGGGATTATCGGCCGGGGGCGGTGATCTGCTCCAGGAGGATTCTTATTCATTGGTGCGGCGTGTTCGTCCGCAGGCTTGCGCCGGGCCGGCCCGGAAAGGCCGGCCCGGCATTCCGCGACCGGGTACGCCCGCCGTCGAGGAATTCGCCCCGCGGCGTGCGCCCGGGCCCTACGGGCGGGGCTTCGTCGGGGACGAGGCGTCGGCCGGGGCCGCGCTGGCGACCTTCGTCTCCTCGGTCGGCCCGGCGACCTCCACCGGGCCGCCGTCGGCGAGGATCGTCAGGTCGCCGAGGATGAACTGCTCGGAGCCTTTGATCGGCTCCCAGGCCTCTTCCCCCTTGACCGCCTGCGGGTTCTGGAGGCTAGTGACCTCGATCCACTCGCCGTCGCTGATGCCCGTGCGGACCTCACGTCGCTGGGCGCGGCCGTCCTGGTACGTCCAGCAGAAGGTCTTCTCGCCGCTGTGGGTCAGGGCGGACACCGGCAGGGCGCGGACGCCGGGCCGATCGATGATGATCTTGGCGTAGGCGTACATGCCGGGCAGGAGCTGGGTGTCGGGGTTGGCCAGGTCGATCTCGGCGCGGAGCGTCCGGCTCTTCGCGTTGAGGGCCCACGACGTGCGCGTGACCGTACCCTCGATCGGCTCGTCGCGGTAGGCCTGGATGAGCACCGACGCCTTCGTCCCGAACGGGACCTTGTCGCGACCGAAGATGGTCGCGAGTTGGGCGAGCACCTTGTCCTTGTCGATCGGCGAGATCCGGGATTCGGCCCAGAGGTCGCGGAGCATCGCCTTCAGCTTCGCGACCTGAGCGCCCTTCTCCGCGAGCCGGTGCTCATCGGTGTTGACGAGCTTCTTCCCGTCGGAGTCGAAGATCCGGAAATGGAGCCCGTCCTTGGCGCGGGCTACGACGACCAGGTCCCGGCCCGAGTTCGGCAGCTTGCTGATGTCGTCCGGGGACGCGATCAGTCGCAGGTCCGACCCCCGGACGAAGTTGGCGTCCGACTCGGGGATGTCGACGAAGATCCGGACGACGTCGAGGCGGTCGACGACATAGATCGGCGCCGCCGAGCCTCCCGGCGCTATGTGGGGGATGCGCGGCATGGCCGACGGGTCGCCCGTCGCCGGCATGACGAAGTCGCCGGTGTTGGCCGTCCGTTCGACGACGATGCCGTCGAACGGCGCCGTCAACGTGATGTAGCCGACCCACGCCTCGATGCGTTTCGCCTCGCTGACGGCGACGGCCAGGTCGGCGCGGGCGACCTGGACGTCGACCTTGGCCTTGGCCAGCGACGCCTGCTTCGAGAGCAGCTCGGCCTCCGCCTTGGTGATCGTCGCCTTCGCCGCGTCCCGCGCCGCGACGCTCGACCGCCACTGGTTGGTCGACTCGAGCAAGATCTGGGGGTCGACGACCCCGCGGCTGACCTCGTTGGTCAGCCGCTTGACCTCGGTGTCCCAGCGGTCGACTTCCGACTGGTACTTCGCGAGGATCGCCTTGGCCTCGACGACGCGCGCGTCGGCCGCCTGGACGTCGGCGGCGGCCACCTCGACCACCTTCTTGGCGAGGTCGACCCGCTCTTCGTCGAGCTTGACGGTCGCCTTCTTCGTCACGAAGTCCTCGTCCAGCTCGGGGACGAAGAGCTTGGCGAGCAGGTCGTCCTTCTTCACCTTATCGCCGATGTCCACCTTCCAATGCTCGATGTAGCCGACGAGCTTCGGGAAGATCGACGTGTGTTCGTAGCTCTCGACGAAGCTCGGCTGGCCGACGACCCGGACGATCCGCCTGGGCGTCGGATGGGTCACGCGGACCGTCGGGGGGGCCGAGACGCTCTTGACCTCGCCCTTCGGCTCGCCGTGACAGCCCGTGACCGCCAGGGCGGTCACGAGCCCGAGGAGGAGCGGCCGGCGGCCGCGACGGCCGGTGTTCGCGGGACTGGGGGGGCGTCGCATCGATGACCTCCGATTGAGGGGGCGGCGCGTCCGCACGGCCGCGCCCCGGGTCGTCACGGTTCGAAAGGGTCGTTGTCGTTCCAGCGTGGGAGGACGGTACATCAGGCGCCTCCGTGTGGGTTCTTGTCGCCGGAGTCGCCGCCCCGCTCGGGTTCCTGGCCCGGGCGCCGCGGGTCGAGACCGGCCTCGTCGTTCGTACCCTCGAGGGGCTCGCCCTCCTTGGTGAAGCCCATGGCGCCGAGCAGGTCGTCGACGTTGTGGTGCGTGACCATCTCGTGCCGCTTCGACTGGACCTCGTGGAGGATGCTCCGGAGGTAGCCGAGCAGCTCGTCGACGGTGTGCCGACGGACCACCTCCTCGGGGCTCGGCTCGACGTGGTGCGCCGTCGGGCCGTGGTCGACCTGGTCGGCGAAGACCTGCGGGTCGTAGTGCTTGCTCTCGTGGTCGTCCGGGTAGATCGACGGCGAGCGGAACGCCCTCTTGCCGATGACCATCGCGAAGATCGACGGCACGACCAGCAGCGTGGCGAACGTCGACATCACCAGCCCGCCGATCACCGCCCGGCCCAGCGGCGCCTGCATCTGGCTCCCCTTCTCCAGCGCCAACGCCATCGGCACCATCCCCACCGTCATCGCGCACGCCGTCATCAGGATCGGCCGCAGCCGGTCGCCGGCGCCGACGATCGCCGCCTCGACCGACGACGAACCCCCCTTCCAGTGCTCGTCCATGAAGGTCACGAGCATGACCGAGTTCGACACCGAGACGCCCAGGCACATGATCGAGCCCATGAACGACTCGATATTCAGCGAGGTGCCCGTGAAGAACAGGATCGTCGCGATGCCCGCGAGCACCCCCGGGACGGCGCCGACGGAGATCAAGGCCAGCGGCGCCGACTGGAAGTAGGCCGTCAGCAGGATGAAGATCACGAAGACGGCGACCCCGAGCCCGATGCCCAGCGACTGGAACATCTCGTTCATCGGCGGGAGCTGGCCCATCTCCTCGATCCGGACGCCGCGGGGCGGCTCGCCGACGGCGTCGATCGCCTTGGCGACCTGGTCCGCGGCACGGCCCATGTCCTCGCCTTCGACGTTGGCCACGAGCGTCACGTACCGCTGCGACATGTCGCGGTCGATCTCGCCGGGTCGCACACCCCGGCGGACCTTCGCCACGTCGCGGATCATCAGGTTGACCTCGGGATTGACCGACTCCAGCGGCAGGATCTCGACGTCTTCCGGCTTCTCCATCCGGAGCGGGGGCACCTGGATCTGGACCAGGTAGTCGAAGCCGGTCTTCACGTCGATCCAGTAATTGAGGTTGCTGAAGCGGGTCGACGCCGTGGCCATGACCAGCGCCTGGCGCACGTCCTCGACCTTGGCGCCGCTGAGCCCGGCCTTCTCGCGGTCGATGTCGACCTCGACCGAGGGATAGTCCAGCTCCTGCTGGAACTGGACGTCGCGGAGATACGGAATGCGTCGCATCTCGGCGGCGATCTTCTCGGCGTGCTGGCGGACCAGCTTCAGGTCGGTGCCGACGACGCGGACGGCGATCGGCATCGGCGAGCCGAAGCTCATGACGTTGGTCACGATGTCGCCCGGCTCGAAGCCGAAGATCGCGGTCTTGGCCTGCGCCTCCGCCTCGGCCCTGGAGAGGCCCCCCTGCTCGAGTCGCTTCGCCAGCCAGGGGATCACCCGCTCGGGGAGGACCTTGCGGAGGCGCTCGCGGAGCGGGGCGAGCTTGATGCCGCCCTCGTCGCGCAACGCGACGCGGAGCTGGCCGTCGTCGGGGCCGCGCATGAACAGGACCATGTTGTCGATGCCGAAGTTCGGCGCCACCTGGCCGACGTAGCCCATCGAGATCTGGATGTTCTCCGGCTTGACCTCGCGCTCGATCTCCTCGAGGCACTTCACCGCCATCTCGCGGGTCAGGTCGTGGCTCGAGCCGGGCGGCGGCCGGAACCGGAGCACGAACTGCCCCGAGTCGATCTGCGGGAACAGCTCTCGGCCGACCTGGAGCCCCAGCAGCCCGAGGATCAGGCAGCAGCCGACCAGGTAGGCCGGCACCAGCACGAGGCGGAGGTGGACGAACCAGCCCACCACCTTGCGATATCCCTTGAGCACGCGGCCGAACAGCCCGGCCTCCTCGTCGTGGTGGCCCATGTGCTTCAGCAGGCTCACGCTCATGATCGGCACGAACGTGCTGGAGAGCAGGTACGACGAGATCATGGCGAAGCCGACGCCCAGGGTCAGCGGCATGAACAAGGACCGCAGCGGGTCGGCCATGATGAACGCCGGGATGAACACCGACAGGATGCACATCAAGGCCAGGAGCCGCGGCACCGCCGTCAGGAGGCTGCCGCGGAGCACCGCCGTGGCGATGTTCTCCGTGCGCTGCATCTGCACGTGGATATTCTCGACCGTCACCGTCGACTCGTCGACGAGGATGCCGATCGCCAGGGCCATGCCGCCCAGCGACATGATGTTGATCGTGTTGCCCGTGACCCAGAGCCCGAACAGCGACCCGAGCAACGCCAGCGGGATGTTGGCCACGACGACCAGCACGCTCCGCCAGTCGCGGAGGAACAGCAGGATCATCAGCCCGGTCAGCCCGGCGCCGATCGCCCCCTCGGTCGCGACGCTCTCGACGGCCGCCACCACCGTCGGCGACTCGTCGAACTCGAAGTTCACCGACACGTCCTTCGGCACCGCGTCGCGGAAGGTCTTCATCGCCTTGTGGACGTCGGCGACGACCGTTAGGGTCGAGCCGGTGTCCTTCTTGATGATCGGCAGGTACACCGACTTCTTGCCGTTGACGAGGGCGTACCCATACGTGATGTCGGTGTCGTCGGTGAAGGTCGCCACGTCGCGGAGGTAGACGTTCTTCTCCATCCTTAGCGGGATCTCGCCGAGCCGCTGGATGTCGACGATCGTCGCGTTGTTGGCGACGACCGGCATGAAGTCGTGGACGTAGATGTTCCCCGCCGGGATGATCGTGTTGCCGGTGGCCAAGGCGTCGACGACCTTCTGCGGCGTGAGGTTGTACGCGAGCAACTTCTGCGGGTCGACGTTGATGACGACCGACCGCATGTTCGGCCCGAACGGCGAGATCGCCACCGTGCCGGGGACGAACTTCTGCACGAGCGGCCGAATCACGTTCTGCGCGTAGTCGCCCATCAGGCCGAGCGACGTCGCCTTGCTCTCCAGCACGAGGTAGCCGACGGGGACGCTGCCAGCGTCCATGCGCATGATCATCGGCGGCAGCGTCCCCTTGGGCATCCACGACATGGCCCGGTCGCTCATGGCGACCACCTGCGCCATCGCCTGCCCCATGTCGGTGCCGGGGAAGAACGAGAGCTCGCAGAGGGCGACCTGCTGGATGTTGCGGGTGTTGATGTCCTGGATGCCGTCGACGTACTGGAAGTAGAGCTCGAGCTGGTTGACGATGAACCCCTCCATCTGGTCGGGGCTCATGCCGATGTAGTCGAGGAAGACGTAGATCTTCGGGGTGTTCAGCGAGGGGAAGATGTCCACCCGCATTCGTTCGTAGGCCAAGGCGCCGCAACTAATTAGGCCGACGACCATCATCATGGTCGTGACCGGTCGCCGCATGGCGAAGACTGTCGGATTCATCGCGCGAACTCCGGGCCGATTCCTGGTCCTGGTAGGCCCGACGTCACGGCCTGCTGGGCCCGTTGGTGTCGGTGCGGGCGGTGCTGCCGGAGGTCCGGCGGGTGCCCTTCATTCCCAGGTCGTATGCAAAGAGATTACCATCGCCGATCGGATGTCGCGAGGGGCGTGTTCGCCACCCCCGTTCAACCCGGGTCGGCCTATCGAGGGCAACAGCGACCGCGACCACGATACCGCTTCGTCCACCGGCCGGGGCTTCCGAGGCCGGGGGGAGCCCGGCACGGATTGATCCCCGACGAGCCGGACCGCGGGCGTTGAGATCGGGTGGCCGTCGCAGGGCGGGGCGCCTGACGAGACCCCCACGCGGCGCGCAAAGTGGTCGGCGCGCCGAGATGCGGGGCTTCGGCTCAGCAGCGGAGGGGCTGGGAGGACGGCGATTGGCAGGGGCCGATCGGGTCGCGGACCGTCGGCCGGAGAGTGGCGGAGAGGATCGGACCGGAGAGGGCCCAGGTCGGGCACGATGCCCGGCCGAGCGGTTCTTCCTCGCCCTCCGAGCGGACGGCCTTGAGCGGGGCCGCCTGCAGCGCCTGCGACGGCATGCAGACGCGCTTCGAGAGGGTCGGGGGGACGGCGAAGTTGCGGCGGAGGTAATTGGGGACGATGGGGGCGGAGCCGGTCACGGCCGGTCGGATCGGCGAGGTCATCACCGCCGTCAGCACCGCCAACGCGGCGACGACGCGGATCGCACGATGAAAGGAGTTCCGATCGAACATCAGCCCCTTCCGCACCCGATGGCTCCGGCCTTCTCGATGTATTATTCAGTCGGCGGCGGCATCCTGTCAATCCGAACGGCCGGCCGACGCCCAGGCGGGCCCGCTCAGAAGAGCCGCTGCACGAGCCTGGCCACCTCGATGTAGATCGGAATGCCGATGGTGACGTTCCACGAGAAGGTCAGGCCCAGCGACGCGGCCAGCGGGAGCGTCGGGCTCGCCTCCGGGATCGCCATCCGCTGCACCGCCGGCACGGCGATGTACGACGCGGCGCCGCAGAGCACCGAGAAGAGCACATAGGTTCCCAGCTCGAAGTGCGTGCCCGAGAGCACCGCGAACGCGTGGGCGACGACGATCCCGAACGTCGCGAAGAGGTTCGGCGCCAGCAGGCCGTAGATGATGAAACCCGGGCCCGCGGTCGCCAGGTCCTTGAGCTTGCGCGAGGCCGTCATCCCCATCTCCAGCAGGAACAGGCAGAGGACGCCCTGGAACAGCGCATTGAAGAAGTTGTCGTCGTCGCGCGTGACCTCCGGCCCCTGAGACTGGCTGATGAAGCCGATGACGATGCCGCCGAAGAGCAGGTAGAGCCCCGGGTTGAGGAAGACCTCGTGGAGCAGCTTGGCGTCCAGCGCCGGCTTCCGCCGACGGGGCTTGGCCTCGTCGTCGCCGTTGCCCCCCGACGTCTTCTCCAGCGCCATCGCCTGCCGCCCCATCGGCGCATGGACGACGTGGCCGTGCTCGTCGAGCGGCGGCCGGGCCGGCCCGGCGGTCGGGTCGTATCCCGGCTCGTCGGGCATGTTGCCCAGCGCGTCCATCCCCCGCTCGCGGAGCCGCGAGATGAGGAAGAGGGCCACCAGGCAACCCGGGATCTCCATGACGGCCAGCATCACCGGCATGTACGCGTCGTAGAGGATGCCGGCCGTCGTCAGGACGCCGAGGCAGGTCACGAACGTCCCGGCCGAGTCCGAGCCGTAGAAGCCGGCCACCGTCGCCTTGTCGACCCGGCGCAGGGTCGTCATCACGTTGAGCAGCCCGTAGGCGAGCAGGCCGACCACGGCATTCGCCAGGAACCCCACGGCCATGAACCCGACGACCGGGCCCAGGCTCGACGCATTCAGCTTCGCCAGCTCCTCGCCGCCGTGCCAGCCGATGGAGATCAGCAGGAAGATCGTCAGCGCCTGATACATGACGTACGGGAACTCGAACTTCACCTTCAGGAAAGTGACGAGAAAACCCATGTAGAAGAACAGGAGCAGGGGCTTGAACAGGTTGTGCTGGAAGTTGTCCCAGAACTCGCCGAGGATCGACCGCGGCCCGGCCGCCGTCGCCTCCGGGGCCTTCTCGACGACGATCGTCGAGGCGACGACGTCGTTGCTGACGACGACCGGCGTCCCCTCCTTGAGCCTGGTCAGGCCGATCGCCTTGCCCCCCTCGCCGAGCAGCCTGGTGCGGCCGAGCAGCCGGACCGGGATCTCCTTGTGGTTGGCGTCGGTGAGCACCAGCGTCCGAGTCGTCATGTCGACCGACTTGATCCGCCCCTTGATCTCCTCGGCCGCGGCCGAGGCGCCGATCGACAGAGCGAGCCCGCAGAGCAGGGCTCGGGCCGGGGAACGTCGGACCCGCATCGGTGAACTCCTAGCCGTTCATCGTCGAGGACGTCGGCCGGCCCCGGAAGAGGGACGGGGAACGATGACGGGACGCCAGGGCACGACGATTCCAAAAATAAACATATGAATTATTTTTATTTTTATCGACGGATCGACGAGGGCCCCCCGGGTCCGACGACCCGCGGGGCCTCCCGCCGTCCTTCGTGGGCTCGTCGACCTCCGGGCTCGGCCGCCCGACGACCTCAGGCGAACTTCGTGGTGCCGGGCCGGGGGACAGGGCGGTCGGGGGCGTCGCCCCAGGTGTAGGAGGAGGGGGCGAGGCTCTCCTTGGAGTTCAGCGCCATCTCCCAGGTGATGACCTCGCCGGTGTAGGCGGCCATGCGGCCCATCAAGGCCAGCAGGCTGCTCCGGGTCAGGAAGAGGCCGTCGTTGATCGGCTTGGAGGCGCGGATCGACGCGAAGAGGGCGTCGTGCTCGGCCTGGTACATGTCGTTGTTCGGCCCGCGGTAGCGCCACGAGGTCGCGCCGCTGATCTTGTGGCCGAAGACGTCGCAGGAGCCCTTGGAGCCGAGGACGGTGTCCTTGGTCTTCTGGGCGACGTCCTCGCCGGACCAGTGCCGGCAGTGGTGATAGCCGCGGACGTTGTCGGGGTACTCGTAGACGATGGCGAAGTGGTCGTAGATGTTGCCGTACTTCGGGTCGATGCGCTCCTGACGGCCGCCGGTGCCCCAGCACTGGATCGGCGGCCTATCGCCGAGGGCCCAGGCCATCGTGTCGATGCCGTGGACGGCCTGCTCGACGATGTGGTCGCCGCTGAGCCAGGCGTAATAGTACCAGTTGCGCATCTGGTACTCCATGTCCGAGCCGCACTGCTCGCGGGTGGCGCGCGGCTCCCAGACGCCGCCCGAGTTGTACACCGTCTCGACGGCCACCACGTCGCCGATCGCGCCGTCGGCGACGCGCTTCATCGTCTCGCGGCGCGGGTCGTGGTACCGCCAGCAGAGGCCGCCGACGATCGAGAGGTTCTTGGCCTTGGCGTCGTCGCACGCCTTGATGACGGCGCGGACGCCCGGGGCGTCGGTGGCGACGGGTTTCTCGACGAAGGCGTGGATGCCCTTCTCGACGGCGTAGGCCAGGTGGGTCGGCCGGAAGTGGGGCGGGGTGGTCAGGAGCACAACGTCGACCTGGTCGATCACGTGCTTGTAGGCGTCGAAGCCCGTGAACTGACGGTCCTTGGGGACGTCGATGCGGTCCTTGTGCGGCGAGCCGTTCCGGAGCTCCTGGAGGCTGCGGTCGAGGCGGTCCTGGAAGGCGTCGGCCATGGCGACGAGCTTGACGCCGGGGTCGGCGGCCAGGGCCTGCGACGCGGCGCCGGTGCCTCGGCCGCCGCAGCCGACGAGGCCGACGCGGAGGGTCTCGTTGCCGCCGGCATGGGCGTGGGCGTGGGTCGCCAGGTGGAACGGCGCCGCCGCGGCGACGGTCGCCGTCAGGGCGGACTGGCGGACGAAGGCGCGTCGCGACGTCTTCGGCTCGCGCATGGGAGGTGGGCTCCGTCGGGGTTGAATCGGTCGGTGGGTCGCGTCGGACCGCGGTCGGTGGCCCGGCGATCGATGCCTGCCGTTATACCCGCCCCGGGCCGCCGCCGCCACCGGCCGTCCCAGGCCCGTTGCAAGGTTGCCCTCGTCCCCTGCCCCCTCCCCTCGCACCGCGAGCACTGCCGACCCCGTAGCAGGCACGCTCCGCGTGCCTGCTACGGGGACGCACCGCGAGCGCCGCCGACCCCTTCGGATCGGCCTTCGCTGATGCATGGCGGTCGTCCGAGGGCCCGGATCGGGCCC
>DASZMJ010000029.1:0-1673 GCA_035551935.1 Isosphaeraceae bacterium | reverse complement strand
GTTCGTCCGTGTTGGTTTCCAGGTCAAGGGCCTGTGGAGGGGAATGGATGCCTCCCACACCTCCGAGTCCGAGCTTCGCCGCCGACGCCTGGTCACGACTCGTCGGGGTCGTGCTCCCGGTGACGATCGTCGGCGCGATCCTCGTCTTCATCGTGCCGATCCCGCCGTGGGCGCTCGACCTCCTGCTCTCGGCGAATATCACCCTCGCCGTCCTCGTCCTCTTGACGACCCTGGCGATCCGCACCCCGCAGGAATTCAGCGCCTTCCCGACGATCCTCCTGACCACGACCCTCACCCGCCTGGTGCTCAACGTCGCCACCACGCGGCTGGTCCTCACCCGCGGCGGCGAGCACGGGCTCGACGCGGCCGGCGAGGTCGTCCGCGCCTTCGGCGAGTTCGTCGCGGGCGACCAGGTCGTCGTCGGCGCGATCCTGTTCCTGATCCTCGTCGTGATCCAGTTCGTCGTCATCACCAAGGGGGCGACCCGGATCAGCGAGGTCGCCGCGCGGTTCATGCTCGACGGACTCCCCGGCCGGCAGATGGCGATCGACGCCGACCTCCACGCCGGCCTGATCGACCAGCACGAGGCGCACCGGCGCAGGGACGCCGTCTACCGGCAGGCCGACTTCTTCGGCGCCATGGACGGCGCGGGCAAGTTCGTCCGCGGCGACGCGGTCGCCGGCATCATCATCGTCGCCATCAACATCACCGCGGGCCTCATCCTCGGCGTCGCGCAGTACGGGATGAGCGTGGCCGAGGCGGTGAACGTCTTCACCAAGCTGACGATCGGCGACGGCCTGGTGAGCCAGGTGCCCGCCTTTTTAATCTCGCTCGCCGCCGGCCTGATCGTCACCCGGTCGTCGTCCGAGACCGACATCGGCCGCGACGTGACCGGCCAGCTCCTCGGCCGCCGCCAGGTGCTCGCCGTCGCGGCCGTCTTCCTCGTCGCCCTCTCGTTCACCGCCTTGCCGAAAGTCCCCCTGCTCGCCCTCGCCTCCGCGCTCGGGATCGGGGCGTATTGGATCGGCGGCCGGGCCGAACCGCAGCCCGATGAACCGGCGGACGTGATCGAGCCGGCGAATGGGAACGTAAGTCCAGTCCATACGCACCAGGAGCCGGCGTCGGAGCGTATGGAAGACCTGCTCCACGTCGACCCGCTTGAGCTGGAGATCGGCTATCGATTGATCACGCTCGCCGAGCCGACGCGCGGCGGCGACCTGCTCGACCGCCTGAGGGCGATCCGCCACCGGGTCGCCCGCGACCTGGGTTTGATCGTCCCGCAGGTGAGGATTCACGACGAGATCGGCCTCGGCCCGCACGAGTACCGGCTCAAGATCCGCGGGACGGTCGTCGGCTCGGGGACCGCCTACGCCGGCCGGCTCCTGGCCGTCCCGCCCGCCGGGCTCGTCTCGCGCCCCGACGGCCGCGACGGGATCGACCCGGTCACCGGCCAGCACGCCGTCTGGATTCACGCCGACGGGAGGGCGGTCGCGGAGCTGGCGGGCTGCCGGATTCTGGAAGCCTCGGCCGTGGTCGCCGGCCACTTCGGCGAGATCGTCCTCGGCCACGCCGACGAGCTGATGACCCGCGAGCAGGTCGAGCGCCTGCTGGCGCGGTCGCGGACGGCGACCCCGGCGCTGGTCGACGAGGTCGTGCCGGGCCTGCTCCGCGCG
>DASZMJ010000028.1:0-2369 GCA_035551935.1 Isosphaeraceae bacterium | reverse complement strand
CCGGTCCGTCATCCGCCATGAGTCATCGGCCATTCCCGTACCCGGCTCAGGCCCACCGTTCACTCCCCCGCGGCGGTCTCGACGAGCTTGACGTCGCTGACCTCCTCGACGGCCGCCGGGATCGGCGCGGGCTCGGAGGCGGGGGACACGGTCCAGTGAATCCTGACCTCCCAGCGGCGGGACGCGTCGGCGGTCACGACCCAGTGCGGGAGCACGCAGGAGCTTTGATAGACGCCCTCGAAGCCGCCCTCGCTCTGGCTGACCGTCTCGACCGGGTAACACCAGAGGTCGGCCGGCGCCGACCACGTCAGTGCCAGGTCGAGGTCGAGCCACTCGTCGGTCAGGCTCAGGCCGTCCTGGCCGCGGAGGTCGAGCCGGGAGTCGAGCAGGCCGAGGCGGGAGCCGGAGGCGTCGGAATAGTACCGGTCGTCGGCGTGCCCCGCCATCCCGGCGAGGTTGATCTCGACGCCGAAGTGGAGCGGGACCCCCTCGGGCAGGTCGTCCAGGGCGTAGACGATTTCCAGGGTCGGGCTGTCGGCGGCAAGCTCGATCGTCTTGCGGATGCGGATGACGTGGCCGTCGGCGCGACCGGTCCGTTCCATCGCGAGGGAGACGCGTTCCGGCGAGCGCTGGACTTTCGAGAGGTAGGCGCCCTGGACGAAGTCGCCGCGTTCGACGTCGCGGCAGGCGGCGAGGTCGTCGAGGGTCAGGTCGAGCGGGAAGACGTGGTCGACGAGCGCCTTGCGGGGGTGGCGGTCGTAGACGAGCATCCGGTCCAGACCTTCTTGCTTGAAGACGACGCGGTCGGGGGTGAACGACGGCCCTTCGTCCTGGGCACGGCCGCCGGCCGCGGCGATCGCGCCGTGGTACGACTCGGGCCGGCGGTCGAGGGTGTTCAACACGTTCGTCAGGGCGTGCCGGACGTCCAGCTCGTAGACGTGGCCGCCCGTGGCGGGGCGGACGTAGGCGACGAGCCGCTCGTTTTCGAGGCGGACCTCCTGGCGGGCGTCGAGGTTGAAGTCGGCGACGTCGAGCGCGACCCTCGGTCCGGTCCGCCCCTCGGCGTCGTCGAGCGCGTTGTGCGCGGCGATCAGGTGGCAGTAGATCGCGTTCCGGAGGTGGGGCAGGTAGAGGCCGCCGAACGACCCGTGCCAGTACGGGCAATTACACTGGCCGCGGTAAAGCTCCTGGCGGGCGGCGTCGAGGTAATCGGGGTCGGCGTCGGGGTTCTTCTCGGCGGCGGCGAGGCGGTGCGAGATCTCGAGCATCCGGGCGTACATCTCGTCGCTCTCGGAGTACCGCGCCTTGAAGTTCCGCCAGAACCCGCCGGCGCGGACGAACGGCTTGAGCCGCTCGGCGGCCGGGTGCCCCTCGCCGTGCTTCTGCGCGTGCTTCAGCTCGACCAGCTTCGACGACGGGAGCGCCCACTCGGTCATCTCCCGGTACGACCCGTCGGGCAGATAGACCTTGCCGAGCGGCAGGGTCGAATCGACGGCCTCGGCGAAGGTGGTCGGCCGGAGCCATTCGCGGTTGCCGCGGAGCATGTCGCAGAACCGGCGGAGCCAGCCGCGGGTGAAGACGTGGTCAAACGTCTCCGGCCAGGCGCCGAACTTCTCGCCGTCGTCGGCGCAGACGACCGTCGCCCCCGGCCGCTCGGCCGCGAGCCGGCGGAGGAACTGGTACGACTCGTGCGGCTCGTGGAAGGGGACGAGGTAGCGGAGCCGCTCGGAGCTGGGGAAGACCTTGAGCAGGCGGCCGTCGTCCTCGGTCAGGTAGTAGCCGAAGAGTTGCTCGTCGTGGAGCCCGGCGCGCTGGAAGTGGGCGTCGTCGAGCACGGTGTACTCGACCCCCGCCTCCACCAGCGCCGAGACGAGGTGTTGCTCCCAGACCCTCTCGGGCACCCACATCCCGCGGACTTTCGTCTCGAAGAGGTCGGTCAGATAGGCGGCGTAGTCGCGCACCTGGCCGACCCGGTCGCGGTAGGGGATCATGGTCATGATCGGCTCGTAGAACCCGCCGCCGAGGATCTCGACCCGCCCCTCCGCCGCCATCGCCCTGACCCGGCCGACGTATTCCGGCTTCTTCTCCGCGAGCCACTCCATCAACGGCCCCGACGTGTGCAGGACGAAGGGGATCTCCGGGTAGTCTTCCATCACGTCGAGGAACGGCATGTAGCTGTCGCGGTAGGCCGCCTCGAAGACGCCGTCGAAGTTGCCGACGGGCTGGTGGTTGTGCAGGGCGAAGATGAGGCGGAGGCCGGTCATGGTGGGGTGGTCCCTCGGCGTCGCGACGGGGCGGGTTCCGGGCACGAGGAAGGGGAAGTGATTCACTCCGTCAACGGCGTTCGGCGGTCGCCCGATCGCCGGGCG
>DASZMJ010000027.1:0-2059 GCA_035551935.1 Isosphaeraceae bacterium | reverse complement strand
CGGTCAGCAAGCCGATCGTCGTCCGGCTGGACGGCAACAACGCGGCCGAGGGCCGCCGGATCCTGGTCGACGCCGGCCTGCCGGCGGTCGAGCAGGTCGACACGATGGACGGCGCCGCCAAGCGGGCGGCCGAACTCGCCGCGAAGGGGGCATGAGCGATGGCCATCTTCCTGACGGCTGACAGCAAGATCCTCATCCAGGGGATCACCGGCGGCGAGGGCCGCAAGCACGGCGCCCGCATGCTCGCCTCGGGGGCCAAGGTGGTCGGCGGCACCAACCCGCGGAAGGCCGGCACCACCGTCGAGCTGAACGGCACCGAGGTGCCGGTGTTCGCAGGGGTCAAGGAGGCCATGGAGGCCACCGGGGCCGACGTGTCGGTGATCTTCGTCCCGGCGGCTGGCACCAAGGCGGCCGTGCGCGAGGCGATCGACGCCGAGATCCCGCTGGCGATCGTCATCACCGAGGGCGTGCCCGTGCACGACACGGCCGAGTTCTGGGCGTACGCGATCGACAAGGGCAACAAGACCCGGATCGTCGGCCCGAACTGCCCCGGGATCGCGTCGCCGGGCGAGTCCAACGCGGGCATCATCCCGGCCGACATCACCACCGCGGGGTCGATCGGCCTGGTGTCGAAGTCGGGCACGCTGACGTACCAGATGATGTACGAGCTGCGCGACATCGGCTTCACCACCTGCGTCGGCATCGGCGGCGACCCGATCATCGGCACCACCCACATCGACGCGCTGGCCGCGTTCGAGGCCGACCCCGACACCAAGGCGATCGTGATGATCGGCGAGATCGGCGGCGACGCCGAGGAGCGGGCGGCGGCGTTCATCGAGCAGCACGTGACCAAGCCGGTCGTGGGCTACGTGGCCGGGTTCATGGCCCCCGAGGGCAAGACCATGGGCCACGCGGGCGCGATCATCTCCGGTTCGGCCGGCACCGCCCAGGCGAAGAAGGAAGCCCTGGAGAAGGCGGGCGTCCGGGTCGGCAAGACCCCGTCGGAGGCGGCCGCCCTGGTCCGCGACATCGTCAAGAACCGCTAGCTGGCCAACGGCTCTGTTCGTGACGGGCCCTCGCGGCGCCCGCTTCGGCGGCGCGGCGGGGGCCCGGTCCGTTCCGGGATCAGTACACGCAGGGAATCCCGTACTTCGCCTTGGCGGTGACGGTGACCGCGCCCCCGGCGGCGCCGTTGTCAGCCGGGCTCGACGAGGTCGCCGAGGACGACGCCGAGGCGCTGGGAGAAGTGGCCGACGCGGTCGACAGCCCGGCCGGGACCACCGACGACCCGGTGCCGAGCAGCACCTCGACGTGGCCCGCCGGGAGCGACGCGAGCGAGGTGGCGGTCCCGCCGAAGTAACCCGCGATCTTAGCCGCGTTGGCGCTCGCGCCCTGGCCGTAGAGGATCTGGGTGGCGGCCGAGACGGTGGCCGACTGGGCGGAGGCATCGGTGACCGCGCCGGCCTTGTAGCCCTTGGCGACCAGCGCCGCGGAGACGTTGCCGGCCAGGCCGGCCGTGCTGCCGCCGTTGTAGACGTCCACCGTGACGGTCGACGCGGGCGGGGCCGGCGCCGCCTTGGCGGCCGAGGCGGCCGAGCCCGCCGACTTCGGCGCCGGGGCGGTGAACTTCGCCTTGATGGCCGCCTGAATCGTCGGGACGTCGATCTGGTTGACGTCCTGGCCGCCGATGGTCGCGTAGGCCGCGATCGGCGCCGTGTAGAACTGCAGGTTCTTGCCGCTCAGGGCGTGCATGTTGGTCGCGAAGTCGAGCAGGTCCCAGGTCGAGTCGGTGATGAGGTACTGCTTGGCCGTGTTCAGCAGCGCGGTGAGCTGGCCCAGGTCGGACAGCACGCCGCCGTTCGCCAGCTTCCAGATCACGTAGTCGAGCACCGCCTGCTGGCGGTGGGTGCGGTCGAGGTCCCCGTTCGGCAGGTTGTCCCGCTCCCGGACGAACGCGAGCGCCTGCGGGGCCTTCAGGTGGAGGTACTGGGCGCCGCCCTTCTTCAAGTTGTAGCCGTCGAGCATCGCGTTGAAGCCGGAGTTGGCGTCGGTCAGGTTC
>DASZMJ010000026.1:0-22971 GCA_035551935.1 Isosphaeraceae bacterium | reverse complement strand
TGCTGGACACGAGCCCGGAGGGCCAGATTCGGCACCGCCACGAGGGCCAGGCGGTGCGGCAGTTGCACAAGGCCATCGACCAGTACTGCAAAGGGCGGCAGGGCTGGTTCGAGCCGAAGCGCGGGGGCCGACGGCGGCCGGCGCCGAACGAACCCACCGCCGAAGTGCTGATGGAGATGGCGGTTGCGACGGTCGCGGCGGGAGCGACGCCGGTCGCGACCGACCCGCACCCCCGGGGCGCGGGTGAGCCGTCGTCCTCCCTCTCCTCCGGGGAGCGGGCCGGGGTGCGGGTCTCCTCCGACCCCGACCCCGCACCCGCCCCGGCGCCGAACGAACCCACCGCCGAAGTGCGGAATGACACGAAGGTTGCGTCGGCACCTTTGCCCCCCTCGCCCCTCCAGGCAGAGGGCCGGGCTGAGGGGCGTCCGGACCGTGACAGCGTCATCCCCACGGCCCCGCAGGCGCCTCACGAAGCCGCGACCGCTGAGGCCGCGAGCCCCTCCCCCTTGCCCCCCCGGGGCGAGGTTGCGCCGAACGAACCCACCGCCGAACCCAAAGGACAGCCAGGAGTTCCGGCTCGCATGCTGGACATCGGGGGGACGATCCGCCGCGAGTCGTTCACCGAGCCGCCGCGGCCCTTGCCGCCGATGGTCGTCGACGGCATCCGGGTGCGGTAGCGATCGCGGCTCGCGAGGTCTTTGGCAATTCGGCGAGTTTGGAGGGAGGGGACCCGGCCCATCGTGCGCGCCGCGATCAGTCCGCGACGGGCTTCGGCAGGGGCTTCGAGGGGACCGGGGGCAAGGCCACGGCCGGGCGTCGGGGTCGGTCGACGACGCGGTCGAAGCGTCGGCAGGCGGCGCGGATCAAGGCCCAGGTGGCCGCGCCATGGAGGGCGATGCTCAGGAAGAACACCGGCACGCAATGACCCATCCGCCAGGGATGACCCGTCCCGGATCGGAGCGTATCTCGGAAGATACCGTCGACGAACTCGTAGCCCATCGCCGAGCCGCCGAGGATCGCCGGCGTGCAGCCGACGAACATGAAGGGGGACTCGTACCGCAACTGGGTGAAGACGATCAGCGTGAGGACGTTCGTGGCCAGCAGGACGCCGATCGTCGCGGCCTGGGCGCGGCTGGTGGTCTTCAAGGTCAGGGAGAAATACGTCCCCAGCGCCGCGGCGAACCCGCCGAAGACGGCCAGCTCGACCGCCAGGACGGGCAGGGACAGCGGATGGAGCGACCCCGCGGCCACGCCGACGAGCCAGAGCGCCGCGGGCATCAGGAGGATCCAGCGGACGGAGCGGAGGGCGCCCAGGAGCTTCGGCAGGAGGATCTCGCGGCCGTCCATCGGGGTCGTTACCAGGCTCGTCCAGGTGTCCTCCTCGCGTTCGGTCGCCACGCGACTCGCCGCCGAGGCGGCGACGCCGAGCATCATGGTCGTGGAGAAGAAGGCGCCGATGACGCCCACGAAATACCCGAAACTCGCGCGCGCGGTGAACCGGTCGTCGGGCCCCCGGCCGTAGCCGTGCTCGCGCAATTCCTGGAACGCCGGCCACGCGAGGTACGACGCCGCGTAGCCGACCATCGCGGCGATCGCCAGGCCGAGCAGGAGGGCGAGGAGCTTGGAGACGCCGGTGGTCCGCGAGGTGTGGAACTCCTTCCAGCGGACCGGGTCGTCGCCCATCGGGGGCCGGGCCAGCACCCGCCAGCGCCAGCGTCGGCCGAGGGCCGAGCCGACCGCCCGACGCCCCTCGCCGCGACGGAACGAGGGCCGGAGCCGCCAGACGGCGATCAGCACGAACGCCGACCCAAACGCGAGCTGGAGCCCGACCATCCACGCCAGCCGGTCGAGCCAGACGGCCGGCCCGCGGACGAGGGAGTAGACCATCGACAGCGGGCTCGTCGCGTCGATCCAGACGACGACCGGCCGGATCCAGGGATAGTACCACTGGCCGGAGAGCATCACCGTGACGATCGGCGGCAGGAACAGCCAGGCCAGGCCGATCGCATACGTCCGCACGATCGCGTCGGCGGCGCGGGGGACGTAGGTCGAGACGAGGATCGCCAGGCCGCCGAGGAAGACGGCCGTCGACACGTCGGCCGCGAACGCCAGGGCCACGAGCCTCGGGTCGACGCCCCCGAGGAGCGTCAGGAGGCTCAGGACCGGCAGGCCGACCGCCAGGATCACCCCGAGCAGCAGCAGCCGCGCCAGCAGCTTGCCGACGACGATCTCGACGCCGGTCAAGCGGCTCGACAGCAGGTAGTGCAGCGTCTTCCGCTGTCGCTCCCCGGCGATCGACCCGGCGACGAGCACGGGCGTCAGCGCCAGGACCGCGACGACCTGGAAGAACGTCACGTACAGGAAGGTATTCTGGGCATAATTGCTGATCTCACGGATCGTCGCGGGCCTCCCGCCGGCCGCGCGCCACGACCCGGGAACGACGTTGGCGTAGGTCTCCAGCAGGATCCAGAAGAGGAAGAGGCCGTAGACGACCCGGGCGACGTAGGCCTGCGCGCGACGCGCCTGGGTCGTCAGCTCGACGTCGAAGACCGGCCCGGGACCCATCGCCACGCTCCTCGCTTCGCGAACTCGGCGGCGCTCAGGACGTCCCCGCGGCGACCGCGCCGGCGACGATCGCATCCGGGGCGCGGCCTGCGGCCGCCCGCCGCGGCCGGCCGGCGGCGGCGTCGAACGACCGCAAGGCGGCTCGGGTCAGCGCGAGGGCGCCGGCGGCGTAGAGGACGAGGCTGATCGATAAAAGGAGCAACGACCACCACGGCGTCGGCTCGATCGAGTACGCGCCCGTGAACCTCGGCGGGCGATTCCCGAGCAGGAACGCGACGTCGCGGGACGAGAACAACGCCCGGCCGACGTCGACCGGCATCGTCGCCGGCATCATCGGCGCGGCCGAGAGGCGCAGCGCGTTGAAGGCCGTCTGGCCGACGATGTTGGCCAGGCCGAGCACCGCCAGCGTCAGGAACTGCGCCCGGAAGGTCGTCGGCAGCCGCAGCGACAGCGCCGTCCCCAGCGCGATCGCGAACCAGCCGAAAACGATGAAACAAAGGAATGTCAATATCAAACCAATCGGATGGATCGAGCCGGTGACCGTGCCCAGCGCGGCCAGGGCGAGGAGGCCGAGGGCGGGCCATCGCATCCCCCAGGCGGCGCCGATCATCTTGGGGAGGAGGACGTCGGGGCCGTCGAGGGGGGTGGAGGTCAGGCTGATCCAGGTGTCCCCCTCGCGCTCCGAGGTGATCGAGCCGGCGGCCAGGCAGGCCAGGCCGACGAGCCAGAGGAACGTGAGCGTGGGGATGACCCGACGGAGGTAGAGGCCGAAGAAGTCGCGGTCGCGATGGGTGTACGTCGGCGGCGTCGGCCACCTCGTGAAGACGATCCGCCGCGCCCCGCCGGGCAGGTCGAGCTGCCGGGTCTGGCCGGGGTCGCCGGGGATGAACTTCGGCTCACTTGCATATCCATATTTTATCATTTCTCGGATGGCGGGCCCGCCGAGCCGGGCGGTCCACCAGGCCACCATGCCGCCGAGGACGAGGAAGGCGAGCAGGCCGACGGCCCTGGCGAGGCCGCCGACGCGGGCGGTGTGGCACTCCTTCCAGCGGACCGGGTCGTCGCCGACGGGGGGCCGGGGCAGGAGCCGCCGCGGGCGCAGGAAGGATCGCCAGGACGCCCGCCAGCCGCGGGCGTGGCCCTCCTCGGCCCGGTACGTCGCCCGCAGCCGCGCCCCGGCGAGCAGGGCGAAGCCGACGCCGAGGCCCGCCTGGAGGCCGATCATGAGCAGCGTCGCCGCCGGGTCCACCGGCACGGGCCCGGCGCGCGAGCCGAACTGGAGCCAGATCAGCAGCCTCGTGTAATCCAACGACGCGAATGGGTGCGTCGCCAGCACCCAGGCGTTGGCCGCCTCGACCCTCGGGGCGATCGCCGACGTGCTCCGGGCGGCCCAGGAGGCGACGACCGGCGGCACGACCAGCCAGAGCAGCACCAGCGCGAACGCCGTGAAGGTCGCGTCGCGGACCCGGCGGGCCTTCAAGGAGACCAGGGCCGACGCCCCCGCCACGAAGACGGCCGTGCTCGCCGCCGCGCCGGCGGCCAAGGCCACGAGCACCGGGTCGATCCCGCCGAGCAGGGCCAGCAGCGCCAGGACCGGCAGCCCGACCATCAGCAAGGCCCCGACGTTCAACAGCCGCGCCCCCAGCCGCCCCAGCACGATCTCGGCGCCGGTCAATCGACTTGTGAGCAAGTAATGCAACGTCTTCCGTTGCCGGTCGGCCGCGACGACGCCGGCGGTCAGCGGGGGCACGAGCAGGAGGACGGCGAGCAACTGGCCGACGGCGAAGCTGGCGAAGGTCGTCTGGCCGAGCTCGACGGCCTGGCGCGGGCTGAGGTCGCCGCCGTCGACGGCGTACCAGCCGTAGTAGTTCAGCCAGACGAGCATCAGGACGAACAGGCCGAAGCCGGTGCGGGCCATGTGCGCCCGCCCGAGTCGGAGTCGGCTGGCGACCTCGAAGCGGAAGACCGGGCCGGGGAACATCGTCGGGCGACCCCTCGGACGCTGGGCGACGTGGGACGACTGTCCCCAAGGATACGCCGGGCCATCGCCGCCGCCAAGCCGAAAGGTTTCGGATTCCCGCGCCCGGCCCGCGTCGCCGCCCCTTGGCCGGGCGCGGATGTCCTGGTAGATTGTCGTCGGGTGCTGGACTGAGGTTCATCCGCCGGGAGTCGATCGTGCCGCCGACGCCACCCGCCCACGTCGTGATCTTCGGCCGCCCGGGCAGCGGCAAGACGAGCCTGGCCGAGCGGCTCGGCGCCGAGCACGGCTACACGCTCGTCCGGACCGGCGAGATGCTCCGGGCGGCGGTCCTCCGGGGCGACGACCTGGGCCGTCGGGTGCAGGCCCACCTGGCCGCCGGCGAGCTCGTGCCCGACCCGCTGATCTTCGAGCTCCTGGGGCGGAACCTGGCCCGCCCCGGCACGTCGCGGCTGCTCTTCGACGGCTTCCCGAGGACGTTGGGGCAGGTCCCGTTGCTCGAGGAGTTCGAGCGCCGGCTGGACTTCCGGATCGACTGCTACCTCGAGATCGCCGTCGGCCACGCCGCCGCCGTGGCGCGGATGAACGGGCGCCGGGTCTGCCCGAAGTGCGGGGCGATCTACCACCTCGTGACCAGGCCCCCGCGGGTCGACGAGACCTGCGACCTCGACGGCTCGCCGCTGGAGCGCCGGGCCGACGACGCCCCCGGGGTCGTCGAGGTCCGCCAGCGCGTCTACGACGCCCACGCCACGCCGATCCTCGACCACTACCGCACCCGCTTCCCCGACCTCTACCGCCGCGTCGACGGCGAGCAGCCCCCCGAGGCCGTCTACGCCGACGCCCGCCGCGCGCTGGGCCTCGGGACGACGGCCGACGACAAAGAATCGGATGAACGAACGACCCGTGATGTGAGGCGATGATGGCTCCTCGACGCGTCCGTTGGATCACGTTAGCACTCGTCCTGGCCGCCGCGGCGACGGCGACGGCGACGGCCGGCGAGGCGAAGGTGGAGCGGCGGGAGGACCTGGTGTATGCCAGGGTCGGCGACCGCGAGCTGAAGCTGGACCTGGCGCGGCCGGGCGAGGGCGAGGGGCCGTTCCCGGCGGTCGTCGTCATCCACGGCGGGGCGTGGCGGGCGGGCAACAAGCGCGACAACCGCCGGGTGCTCGACGAGCTGGCCGGGCGGGGCTATGTGGCCGTCTCGCCCGAGTACCGCTTCTGCCCCAAGGAGACGTTCCCGGCGCAGGTGCTCGACGTCAAGGCGGCGGTGCGCTGGATCAAGGTCCACGCGAAGGAACATAAGATCGATCCCGAACGCGTCGGCGCGATGGGGTTCTCGGCGGGCGGGCACCTGGCCTTGATGCTCGGGGTGACGGGCGCCGGCGACGGCCTCGAGGGGGAGGCGCCGGCCGACGCGCCCGACACGAAGGTCCGGGCGGTCGTCAACTTCTTCGGGCCCTCCGACCTGCTCGCGACGGACATCCCCGAGGTCTCGCGACCGCTGCTGAAGGACTTCCTCGGCGGCACGGCGGAGGAGAAGCCCGAGGCGGCGCGGGAGGCCTCGCCGATCTCCTATGTCACCAAGGGCGACGCGCCGGTGCTGACCTTCCAGGGGACCAGGGACCCGCTCGTCCCCCACTCCCAGGCCCTCCGGCTCGCCGACGCGATGACCGCCGCGGGCGTCCCCGGCCGCGTCGAGCTGCTCGTCGGCGCCGGCCACGGCTGGGGCGGCGCCGACCTGGAGCGGACGGCCCGGGAGGCGATCGATTTCCTCGACACGTACCTGAAACCCAAGGTCCCTTGACCGAGACGATGTTGATCGGTCGCGACCCGACCGGCCGGCGCCGGGCGGCGGTGCGCGGCGGCGAGGTCCAGCGCCAGGGCGGCCGAGGGGCTGGGGCCGGCGCCTGTGCCGCCGGCCTGGGAACCACCCGGCGGCGGGAAGGCCGCGCCGGGATCGCCCCCGGTCGGGGGCGGGCCGGCCGCCTGGGCGCCGACCGTGTGCGGCAGGGCGTAGCGGCCGGGGACGGGCAGGTCGGTCCCCGGCCCGCCGAAGGAGATCGCATAGGGCGGCGCGCCGCCCGAGGGGCGCACGTACCAGATGCCCGTCGCCGCCTGGTAGACGGCCAGGTCCGCCTTGCCGTCGCCGTTGAAGTCGGCCGCCGCGGCGATCGGGTCGCCGCCGTAGAGCGTCCCCTGGCCGAACGTGACGGCGTAGGGGTGACTCGGGTCCGACGAGAGCCGGATGTAGAACGTCGAGGTCGAGGGCTGGTAGACGGCCAGGTCCGCCTTGCCGTCGCCGTTGAAGTCGGCGACGAGCGGCTTGGGGTCGCCGCCGTAGAGCGTGCCCTGGCCGAAGGGGATGGCGCCGACCCCCTGGATGTAGAACGTCGAGGTGTCGGGCTGGTAGACGGCGATGTTGTCGCGGCCGCGGCCGTTGAAGTCGGCCACGAGCGGGATCGGGTCGCCGCCGTAGAGCCGGCCCTGGCCGAACGGGATGGCGCCGACGCCCTGGATGTAGAACGTCGAGGTCGACGGCTGGTAGACGGCCAGGTCGGTCCGGCCGTTGTAGTTGGCGACGATCGGGACCGGGTCGCCGCCGTAGAGGGTGCCCTGGCCGAACGGGACGGCGCCGACGCCCTGGATGTAGAACGTCGAGGTCGACGGCTGGAAGACGGTGATCGTCGACGACCCGGCGCCGGCCACGGGGACGGGGTCGCCGCCGTAGAGCGTCCCCTGGCCGAACGGGACGCCCGACGAGCCCCCGCCCGAGCCGCCACCCGACTGGACGTACCAGGTCGAGGTCGTCGGCCGGAAGACGGCGATCTGAGCCGGCCCGACGGCGACGACCGGGCGGGCGGGGGCGAGCTGGATGTCCCATTCGACGTTGTCGAGGCCGACGGCGACGGTCGTGGTCCTCGGCGCGGCGAGCCCGCCGCCGCTGGCAGTGACGCTATAGAGCCCCGGGGGCAATGGCAGCGTGTAGCCGCCCGAGCCCCAGGTCTGGACCCCGTAGGCCCCCTGCCCTTGCAGGCCGACGGCCACGATCGACACGCCGCCGAGGCCCTCGCCGGGGTCGTAGAAGTCGTTGCCGTTGCTGTCCTGGTAGACCACGCCCGTCAGCGCCGCCTCGCCCTGCCGCCAGCCGAACTCCTCGGTCACGAGCACCGGCCCGACGTCCATCCCCTGCGCCGGCGGGGTCGTCGGATGGGCATTCGGCAGCAGGCCGATGCCGACGAAGTTGTACGGCAGGTGGCCCCCCGGCGCGTACTCGCCGGGGCCCGGCGCCAGGGTGTTCTGGAGGTGGCTGAAGTCGGGGTTGCCCCAGTCGATCAGGAATGCCGCGTTGAAGTAATTTGCATAATTTGTCAATGACGAGGGGTCGACGCCCGCCGAGAAGGCGTAGATGTCCTCGCCCGTGGCCCAGGCGCCGGCGCCGGTCGGGAAGAAGACCTGGCCGTCGGCGGCGGTCGCGACGGCGGGGTTGGTCAGGTAGCCGGCGGGCGAGTGGACCTGGGAGTTGGTGATCAGCATCGAGACGTCGTGGTCGATCGCCGCCTCGTTGAGCCTCGGGTCGAACGCCAGCGGCGGCAGCGGGCCGACGCCCGAGATCAGCGACGCGAAGGTCCCGAGGTTCCAGCCGGCGACCGCCGCGTGGATCACCGGGTCGGTCGCCGCGACGGCCAGGAGCCGCTGCCCCTCGGCCGCCGGGTTGCTGCGGGCCTGGTTGATCAGCTCGAGGAGGTACTGCTCCTCGTCCGTCGGCGCGAGGCCGCCGCTGAGCAGGTGCCGCGGCTCCAGGGGCCGCAACTCGGGCGCGAAGCGTCGGCGCAGGCCGGTCCGGGCCGGGGTGCCCCCGGCCCCCCTCCCGGCGCGGAGGAGGCTCGGCATCGTCGGGACCTCATGGGATACGGCGTCGTGTGGCTCGGCGACGAACACGGACGGGCCCGGGGCGGATTATTCCAGGCCCGACGCCCCGAGACCACGATGTGCTGTCGGAAATCAACATCCGCCATGATGACTCATGGCGGCATACCAACCATGCGATCATCACGCGACGGACGGCCGACGCGCGACGAGGAGAGTGACGGCGGGAAGAGGCCGATGGACTCGGCTGTCCCCCTGGATCGGCCCACCGCCCGCCCCGCTTGAAGGGGAGTCTAGCTCTCGTTCCGAGGTCGTGCGGGAAGGAATCGTTCGACGGATTATTCCGATGAGGATCGGACAGATATTATCAACCAATCACTCACAGCGCGTCGCGGGCGACGGTCGCCGACCGGGCCCGGTCCTGATAAGATATCGTAGGTCGCCGACCACCCCCGACGCGGGAGCCCGATGCGATGCGCAGCCCCTTCCCCGGCATGGACCCCTACCTCGAGAGTCATTGGGGGGACGTCCACGCTCGCTTGATTATGTACACGAGCGATTGGCTCCAGGAGCGTCTGCCCGGCGACCTCCGCGCGCGGGTGGAGGAGCGCGTGGTGATCGCGCCGCCGGGCGAGGCGGCGCGGGCGATCGTGCCGGACGTCCGGGTCGTCGAGCGGCCGCGGCGGGCGATCGAGGGGGGCGGCGGGGCCGCGGTCGCGGTGGCCGAGCCCGAGGTCGAGGCCGAGGTCGGCCCCGAGGAGGACGAGCCGCTCGTCCTGATCCTGGACGACGAGCGGACCGTGGGCTTCATCGAGGTCGTCGAGGCCGGCACGCGCGACCGGATCGTCACCGTCATCGAGGTCCTCAGCCCGGCCAACAAGCGGCCGGGGCGCGACCAGGACAAGTACCTCCAGAAGCGCGAGGAGCTCGCCCGCGGCCGGATCAACGCCGTCGAGATCGACCTGCTCCGCGCCGGCGACCGCATCCTGGCCGCACCTCGGGAATTGCTGCCCGATCGCTACCGGACCCCCTATCAGGTCTGCGTCCAGCGGGCGGCGCGGCCGCTGGCCGTCGAGGTCTACCGGGCGCCGTTGCGACGCCGGCTGCCGAGGGTCCGCATCCCGCTCCGCGAGACCGACCCGGACGTGCGGCTGGACCTCCAGGCGATCGTCGATCTGACGTATAAGAACGGTGGCTACGACGACATCGATTACAAGGTCGAGCCCGACCCGCCGCTCGGGCCCGACGACGCCAAATGGGCCGACGGACTGCTCCGCGAGCGGCAGCGGCGCTAGGCTCGCCGACTCATTTCGTCGCGGTCGTCGGCGTCAGGGCGACGATCGAGAGGGTCGAGCCGAGGTTGCGGCGGGTGAGCATCAGGTCGTGGGCGCCGATGCGGCCGTCCTGGTCGAAGTCGGCCGACGCGACGTAACGCTTGCTCCCGAGGCTCGACCCGTACGACGACCGGACGCGGGCCAGGTCGACCCGGTCGACGCGGCCGTCGCCGTTGGTGTCGCCGGGCAGGAACGCCTCGACGGTGAAGGCCCCGGTCGTCTGCCCGGTCCCGACGACCCGGACCGCGTAGACGCTCGGCTGCGACAGCGGGATCGACACGCCGGTCAGGAACGGCCCGTTGCGGGTCGCGACGGCGTGGGTCGCCTGGCCCGACAGCGACAGGATGCGGTCGACCTTCGGCGTGACGGCCGAGCCGGCCGCCGGCACGGCGTCCAGGCCGAGCAACAGCGGGATCGCCCGGTCGCTGGCCACGTGCCCCGGCTGGACCTCGAACAGGACGACCGCCGGCTTGCCCGCCGTGGCCACCGCGCCCGAGAGGGTCGCGAACGGCACGAGCGCGCCCGGCCCGCTCGGGACTTCCCGGCCCTCCAGCCCCTCCAGGCCGGGCCTCGCCCGGCGCCGATCGGGCCGACCCGAGGCCAGCCGGCCGATTGTCCGTCGCAACCATCGCAACATCATTACGCCCTCGGAACGATCCGGCCAACTCACGCCCAACCGCAAACTCCGCGTAGACCCCCAATCCCCGACCATCGGCACGTTCCGCCCGGAACTTGAATCCGATCCGGCCCGCTTATTCCCGCGACGGCGGAGTTGCACGCAGGCAGCCGGTGGTCTATAAGTGGGAACAGACGGTCTTTCCGCTTCGACCCCGCACCTCGGATCACGAGCCCACGATGGAACTCCGCCGACGCCGACCCTCCCGGCGCCTCGCCGTGGAAGGGTTGGAGCCCCGTCTTTGTCTCACGGCCACCCTGACCCCGTACGCGACGGTCAACCTGCCGGCCGGCAACTGGACCCAGTCGCCGTTCGTCGGGTCGCCGATCTTCGCGGACCTCTTCGGCGACGGCCGCCAGGAAGTGATCGTCGAGGCGGCGGGGGGCAAGCTGCTGGTCTACCAGTCCGACGCCAGCGGCAACATCTCGCTGTACAAGGAGTTCGACACGGGGTCGAACGCCAACTTCAAGTCGACGCCGGTGGTCCTGCCGCTGGGCAACGGGCACATGGGGATCTTCGCCGGCCTGGGCCTCGACGAGTCGAACCCGACGGCCGTCGAGGACGGCCGCGTCTTCGGCTGGGACGCGACGACCGGCCAGCTCCTGCCCGGCTGGCCGGTCAGCACCGGCACCGGCGTCGGCGGCCAGACCGGCGTCGTCGGCGCCCTGGCGACGGGCTACCTCGAGGGGCCGACCAAGCCGCCGGACATCGTCGTCACGTCGTTCAGCTCGTTCATCACCGCCTACCGGCTCGACGGCAGCGTCCTCTGGCGGTACGAGGCCAGCGACTCGATCATCTCCGGCGCCGTCGTCGGCGACCTCGGCCGCACGGGCTCGCCCGAGGTCGTCTTCGGCAGCGACACCAGCGCCAGCCCGTTCTTCAGCAACGGCGGCTTCGTCAACGTCCTCAACGCCAACGGCTCGGCGCTGTATCGCGAGCCGATCGGCGAGGTCGCCTGGGGCTCGCCGGTGCTGGCCGACCTCTACGGCAACGGCCAGCTCGAGATCGTCGCCGGCGCCGGCCTGAACTTCGACCTGGCCGGCGTCCCCGGCGCCCGCGCGGCCGGCAACCGCCTCTACGCCTACAACGCCCAGGGCCAGATGCTCCCCGGCTGGCCCTATCACACGACGAGCAACGACGCGGTGGCCGCGCAGTCGTACCCGGCGCCCGCGGTGGCCGACCTGCTCGGCAACGGCCAGCTCGAGGTCATCGCCGAGGACCGCACCGGCGTCCTCCACGTCGTCCAGGCCAACGGCCAGGACCTCCCCGGCTTCGTCGGCGGCAAGGCGATCGCCCCCGGCGGCGCCGCCTCGCAGGGGGACAACTTCGCCTCGGCGATCGTCGCCGACGCCACCGGCAGCGGCCATCCCGAGATCATCGCGACGTATAACAGCTACATCACCGTCTTCGACGCCCGCGGCAACGTCGTCGCCCAGAACGCGCCGCCGACGTTCCAGTCGCGCCCGAGCGCCGCGGCCGTGGGCCAGCTCGACGGCACCGGGGGCCTCGAGCTCGTCACGGTCACCAACTCGACGAGCAACCCGAATTATCCGAACCAGATCCAGTTCTTCCACCTGCCGCCGAGCAACCTGACGCCCCCCTGGCCGAACCTCCGCGACACGCCGTCGGGCGTGGCGGTCAAGTACTCGCCGTCGTTCGTGAACACCTACATCGACCAGACCTTCCAGGCCCTCCTCGGCCGGGCCCCGTCGGCCGGCGACCTCTCGTACTACGCGAGCCTGTTCGCGACGAACCAGATCACCCCGTTCCAGTTCGCCGACGACGTGGCGACCTCGCAGGAGGCCCGCCAGCGCGAGATCACCCAGCTCTATCAGCGCTACCTGAACCGGAACCCGGCGCCGAGCGAGCTGTCGGCGCAGGTGGCGGCCCTGAACTCGACGTCGATCAACGCCCTGGCGACGAACTTCCTGATCGCGCCCGAGTTCCAGGCGCGCGGCGGGTCGCCGGCCGGGATCATCACGCTGTACTACCAGATCATCCTCGGCCGCACGCCGAGCCAGGCCGAGGTCAACGGCTGGCTCAGCGTCCTGAACTCGGGCACGCCGCTGGCCACCGTCGCCAACCGCTTCCTGACCTCCGAGGAGAACATCGTCAACGAAGTGCAGCCGATCTTCAACGCCGTCGGCGTGCCGACCATCGGGCCCGACTCGCTGGCGACGATCGAGTTCGACGTCCGCGACGGCGGCCTGACGCTCGAGCAGGTCGACGCCAACATCCTCGGCAGCGGCGGCAACTACGCGAGCACCAACAAGCTCGTCGACTGGGTGCGCACCGGCTACCGCGACATCCTCGGCCGCGAGGCGGCGCCGATCGAGGTCGACGGCTGGATGCGGGCCTTCGACACCGGCATCTTCACCACGGCCCAGTTCCCGATCCAGCTCGTCAACAGCCTCGAGGCCCGCGAGGCCTTCGTTAACCAGGAGTTCGTCGCCCTGCTCGGCCACCCCGCCACGCCGTCGCAGCAGGCGGCCCTGGCCGGCTACCCCGACCGCCAGGCGCTGATCGCCGAGCTGGCCAGCAGCCCCGAGTACATCCAGCACAACGGCGGCACCACCACTTCGTTCATCATCGCGTTGTACCGCGACCTCGCCGGGATCGACCTCAGCGGCGCCGCGCAGCAGCCCACGCTCGCCGGCATCGTCCAGTCGCTCAACAGCGGCATGAGCAGCCCGGCGGCGCTGGCGCAGCAGGTCGTCACCTCGCCGCTGTACTACGACCAGTTCGTCGTCGCCGCGCTCTTCCAGTACATCCCCGACGAGACCCTCGGCGTCCTCCGCACCGGCGACTCGACCGGCAACCCGGGCGGCGCGGCGATCAACCCGCCCCCCGGCGAGGTCAGCTACTTCGTCGGCGTCCTCAGCCAGGGGGCGACGACCGATCAGGTGATCGAAAACTTCCTCTTCTCGCCCCAATATATCACCAACTCCGCGTATTACAAGGGGTACTACCGGGGCATCGGCGTCCGCAATTGAGCGGGGCGGGGCGGGGGCCGTGCCCTCAGCGCCGGGCCGAGGCGGCCGGCCGGTCGCCGCGGGCGAGGCATTCGTCGCACGACTCGGGCTCGTCGGGGCGACGCCGGAGGCGATAGAGGGCGTATCGGGGATAGCGGCCCTCCTGGACGTGCCAGTGCCGGAGCGACTCGGCCGGGAACAGGGCCCGCGTCCACGCCTCGACCGGGCCCCCGGCGACGGCGAGCACATACCCGCCTCCCCGCAGCCGCCGGGCGACCACGTCGGGCCGGCTCTCCAGGGGGATCAGGTCGAGGCGGCCGACCTCGACGCCCCCGCGGCGCGCGAGGAAATACTCGAGCGGCTTGGCACACCACCAGTCCTCGGCCACGATCACCGTGCTCGGCGCCCGGCCGGCGCCCTCGAGGTCGCGGCCGATCGCCGTCGCGACGTGGCGGATCGGCTCGTCGGCCTCGGTCGCCAGCGTCCAGAACGATTCGGGCCGCTCCGACCAGTGATAGTAGAGATCGAAATAATTTAATTTGTAGCTCATCACCAACACGAAGCCGACGGCGATCAGGGCGACGACCTGGAGCCTGCGGGCCGCGACGAAGGCCGGTCGCGTCGGGGGGACGAGCAGGCTCTCGGCGAGGATGGCGACCGAGATCACCGTCGGCACGGTCAGGAAGAGGCCGTAGCGCGGCAGGAGGTAGTGGAAGCCGCCCGGGCCGACGACGAGGTGATAGCCCGCCAGCGCGGCGAGCCAGCCGACGACCACCGCGAGTCGTTCCCAGCGTCGTCGCCGCACGAGCTGCCACGATCCCAGGGCCAGCACAAGGGCGCATGGGGTCCAGAAGAGCCAGTCGTGGAGCGTGCTCGACTCGCGGAGCCCGTACTGGCAGAAGCCGAGGAGGTGGTGCTTGAAGAGGCGGAGGAACTGCCCCCAATTCGGCGGGCCGAAGCCGTAGGCCGCGAAGGTCATCTGCGTGGTCTGGTTCCGCCGCGCGTTGAGCCCGGCGGCGATCACCACGGCGGCGAGGGTCGCCATCGTGACCGCGATCGGCCGCCGCCGACCCGCCCGCGGCCCCGGCGAACCCGGGAGCAGCCTGGCCCCCAGGATGCACATCGGCACCGGCGCGAGGAAGACGGCCGTGGGGCTGACGTGGAGGCAGAACAGGTACGACACGATCAGCGCGAGCCGGCGCCCCCGCGCCGCGAAGGCCAGGATCAAGGCCGTCCAGAAGGGGACCTCGCTGTATTCCCAGCCGATCCGCGCGTACATGATCGCGATCGGCAGGACCGCGAGCAGGCCGGCGGCGATCAGGCCCGTGGTCCGGTCGAACTCCCGCGCCACGAAGACGTAGCAGAGCACGACCGCCGCGAGGCCGAAGAGGACGGCCGGGGTCCGCTCCAGGGCGTAGGAGGGCCGGAAGATCAGGTGCAGCGGCGCCCCCGCGACCGAATAGACGTAGTCGACCGGCTTGTACGAGCCCGTCGTGCTCGAGATCGCCCGGCCGTGCGCCAGCCGCTCCGCCTGGAGGCCGAAGAACGCCTCGTCGGCGCAGGTCGCGGGCGAGGTCTCGAGGCTCGTGACGCGCGCCCAGAGGCTGAGCCCGAACAGCGCGACGAGGCACGCGGCGCAAAAGGCGCGGAAGCTCAGGAGCCGTCGCAGCGAGACGACCCCGTCCGTGCCCCACGCCCGACCGGGCCGGGGAATCCTCGGGCCCATCGCTCGGCCTCCTTCGATGCGACCGCCCGACCGGTCACTTCCAGGCGTGGAAGACCATCCGGCCGAACTGGCTGCGCTCGCCGCCGTGGACGCGGTAGCCGACCGCCTGCGTCGAGAAGACCTTGACCTCGCGGAAGCCGACCGACCCGAGCATCGCCTCGACGGCGGCGCGGTTCGGGCCGAACCAGTTCGACGGGTCGTCGGCGCACTCGTTGCCGGGGTAGAAGGCGAGCACGGGCCGGTCGTACTCGTTGAGGTCGACGTGCGTCTCGAGGATGAGCTGGCCGCTCGTGACGGCCGAGACGTTCTGGAGGACCATCAGCGGGTGCGGCGTGTGGTAGAGCACGCCGAGGAAGAGCACGAGGTCGAAGGCGCCGCCGACGTGCGCGGGCGTCAAGGCGTGGACGTCGCAGTCGACGTCCTCGACCTGCGAGTTGAGGGCGCGGCGGGCGAACTCGAAGCCGGCCTTGCCGATCGCCGGCGCGTTCCAGACGAGGTGGTCCAGCGCCACGACCCGCGCCGCCCCGCGGCGCTCGGCCTCGAACGAGAAGAAGCCGTCCCAGGCGCCGATGTCGAGCACGCTCTTGCCGGTCAGGTCGTCGGTCAGGCCGGCCTGTCGGAGCTTCACGGGGGTGTCGTCGATGCCGGGCGTGGTGATGCCGCCGCCGAGGTCGATCTTGTGGAACCAGCGGATTCGCCGCAACTCGTCCTTCAGGTCGGCCGTCGCGGTCGCCATGCGCTCCTCCATGAGCGGGGTCGGTGTCGGGAACGGGCGGCCGGAACCTACGCGAACTCGCCATCCGCGTCAAGTTGAAGCCCGGCCGTCGGGCAGCCCGGGCCATCGTTGGTCCCGAAGGGGTAGGACCGGCCCCTGCCCGGCAGGACGAACGGGTCGCCGAGCTCGACGCCGGGCAACGGGTTCGAGGACTCGGCATCGGGCATCCGCTGCGGCTCCCTCAGGGCTTCAGCCGACGGCAAAGGTCGTGAGGTGTCGGACCCGCGCCGGATGGAAACCCAGCACAATGTCGTGCCGCGGGATTCCCGCCGCGACCAGCTCATCGGCGATCGGGCTGGACGTCCCGTTGTGCTGAATCCACAGCTTCCCGTCGCGAATATCGAGGTGGATGACGCTTCCATGGACCCGACGCTCGCCATCCCAGCCGACGTGCATCAGCTCGTAATGGTCGCGCTCGGGATCGATCACGATTTCCGTCTCGATCTGCCCGTTCGACGGCCTGTATCGCGCGTAGGTTTCGATGAGTCGCCGGGCGATGGCTCGGTATTCTTCGGTTCGATCCATTGGAGTATTACCTCCCGTTCGTCGTCGAAGATCAGGAGTCGCAGCCTCAGCCGGTCGACGATGAGCCGGCCAAACCGCTCCGTGAGGAACTCCTCGTGGACGCGACCGGGTACCGCGAGGAAGAGGACGCGATCGGGCTCGGTCTCCTCGAGGAGTGTCCGATAGACTTCGTACTGGCCGACGGCCCCATGCAACTCGTTCACCGGCGAGTCGCCGAGGAAGCTCTGAACCTCAATGGCGATCTTGCGGCCTCCCTTCTCGGCACCGATGGCAAGCTTCTCTGCGCCGAGGTCGACGAACACGTCCTTACCTCCATAGGAGACAGTCAGCGGATCATGGGTGATCGTCCATCCGTCCGCCGTGAGCGCCCGGATCACACCGTCATGATAGATGTTCCTCGCGGGCATTCACCCGGCTCCCCGAGATGCGACGAGGCCCGTTGCGGCCATGGCCATTCTAACGCGGGGCCAGCGGGCGAGCATCGGGGATCGGGGCGAGGGCTCCGATCCGAGCCGCCGCGTGAAGGCGACGAGGTCGGCCTCCTCGCGGTCGTCGAGCTTGAGCCCCTGGGCACGGCGACCAAGCCGGTGGGAACCGAGTCGCGGGTTTCGGTATCATGAGGATGAGGCTGAGTCGAGTCGGGGGAGAGATCGGCCGATGCGGATCATCGCGGGGGAGCGGCGGGGCCACAGGTTCGAGGGTCCGGCCGGGCGGGGGATGAGGCCGACGAGCGACCTGGTGCGCGAGTCGATCTTCAACATCCTCGGCGACGCGGTCGAGGGCCGGCTCGCCGTCGACCTCTTCGCCGGCACCGGCGGCCTGGGCCTCGAGGCGCTCAGCCGCGGCGCGGCGCGGGGGATCTTCGTCGAGCAGAACCGCGAGCACGCGGCCTTGATCCGCCGCAACCTCGCGACCCTCCGCTTCGAGGACCGCGCCGTCGTCCACAACGCCGACGCCTTCCGCTGGGCCCGCGGCTTCGACCCGGGCGATTCCGGGCCCGTGGTCGTCTTCCTCGACCCGCCCTATCGCGAGTACGAGAACCACCCCGGCCGCGTCCTCCGCCTGCTCGACGACCTCCGCGCCCGACTCCCGGCCGGCTCGACCCTCGTCGTCGAGTCGGGCAAGGGCCGCGAGGCCGACATCCTCCCCGACCCCGACGCCTGGGACCTCCGCCGCTACGGCGGCACCCGGATCGCATTGCGGACGGTCGAGGCGAAGGACGCCACGGAAGCTCGGATCGAACATCTCGAATCTTAAATCCTCATGGCATTCGACGACCGCCGCCAATTCGCGATCGACGTGGTCCGGCGGCTCCGCGGCGCCGGGTTCGAGGCGCTGTGGGCCGGGGGCTGCGTGCGCGACCTGATCGCGGGTCGGGAGCCGTCGGACTTCGACGTGGCGACCGACGCGACCCCCGAGCGGGTCATGGCCCTGTTCCGCAGGACGGTGCCGGTGGGCGTGAGCTTCGGCGTCGTCCGCGTGCTCGGGCCCGAGGGGGCGGGCGAGGTCGAGGTGGCGACCTTCCGCAGCGACGGCGAATACCACGACGGCCGACGGCCCGAGTCGGTCCGCTTCGGCACCCCGCGCGAGGACGCCGCCCGCCGCGACTTCACCATCAACGGCATGTTCCTCGACCCGATCTCCGGCGCCGTCATCGACTTCGTCGGCGGCCGCGACGACCTCCAGGCCGGCGTCCTCCGCGCCATCGGCGACCCGGCCGAGCGGTTCGCCGAGGACAAGCTGCGGTTGCTCCGCGCCGTTCGGTTCGCGGCGCGGTTCGACCTGACGATCGAGCCGCCGACCCGCGCCGCCCTCGTCGCGATGGCGGAGCAGGTCCGCGTCGTCGCCGCCGAGCGGATCGCCGACGAGCTCCGCAAGATGCTCGTCCACCCGTCCCGCGCCCGGGCGCTCGACCTGGCGCTGGAGGTCGGCCTCGTCGCCGCGCTCTGGCCCGAGCTGGCCGCGATGAAGGGCCTCTTCCAGGGCAAGCCCGCGCAGCCCCGAGGCGACCTCTGGGACCACACCCTGCTCGTCCTCGAGAACCTGCCGCCCGCGCCGAGCTTCCCCCTGGCCCTGGCGGCGCTGTTGCACGACGTCGGTAAGCCGCGGACTCGGGGCCTCCACGACGGCCGCGCCACCTTCTACAACCACGAGCAGGTCGGCGCCCGGATCGCCGACCGGATCGCCCGCGACCTGCGGCTCTCCAACGCCGACCGCCGGCGCGTCGTCTGGCTCGTCGAGCACCACCAGTACCTCGGCGAGGCCCGGAAGATGCGCGAGGCGAAGCTCAAGCGCATCCTCTCCACCCCCGGCATCGACGACCTGCTCGCATTGCACCGCGCCGACGCCCTGGCCACCGACGGCGACACCGCCGAGGTCGATTATTGCGAGTGGTTTCGCCGCGACCAGCCGACCGGGCCGCTCGACCCGCCCCCGCTCGTCACCGGCCACGACCTCCAGCGCCACGGCCTGACGCCCGGCCCCCGCTTCGCCGTCATCCTCGACGCCGTCCGCGAGGCCCAGCTCGACCGGCTCGTCTCCAGCAAGCGCGACGCCCTCGACTGGATCGACCGCGAGCTCGCCGCCGGCCGGCTGCTCCCGAAAGAGTCGTAGGTACGCTCAGATCGTCCACCTCTGCACGCCGTCGCTGTGCACGACCTCGATCCTCGGCCGTTCCTCGCCCGCGACCAGCCGGAACGTCAGCGGCAGGATGGCGCTGGCGATCGGCTCGGGGCGTTCCGGAGTCGATATCCCGACGGACACGAGCTCACCTTCCTGCAGCCGGAGCAGCTCCAGCGACCAGGGGGCTCGATCGATGTAGAGCAGCTCGCGGGTGCCCACCTTGGCGTAGAACTCCCGCTTCTTCTGCGACCAGTCCTGCGGGCTGATGACCTCGACCACGAAATCCGGCCCGCCGAGCCAGTGCGTGCCGAGGTTCCGCGCCGCCGTCTCGCGGAGGTACACGGCCACGTCGGGCACACGGAAGTTGTGCGTCCAGTCATCCTCGCGATCGCTGACGTTTCCCCCGGCTCGAACTTCACCAAGCCCCGCCACCTTGATGGCAAAGGAGAAGACCATGATGAGGTAAGTCACTATCTCTTGATGAAGATCGTTCGGATCGGGCATGACAACATACACTCCATCCCAAACCTCGTCCCACCGGCAGGCGCCGCTTTCCACGCGCTCGCTGAGGATCTGCTCGACGGTGCTTGGGCTGAGCACCGTCAAGGCCCGGATGGACCCGGAGTCGAACTCCCGGCCCGGCGGGGTCTGGCCGAGGGGAAGGTCGTCACCCTGCGGGACGTCGCCAAGCTCGATCCGTTCCGTCACCTGGTCCATGGGTCAGCCCTCCTTCGGCCCGGAGTCGGGCGGGATGATGCTGGGGAGCTCGAGGCGGTGGCCGCCGGCGGACTTGAGCATCTGGTACTTGGCCTGGGTGGTCTGCGCCAGGCCGTGGATCTTGATGAAGCCCTGGGCGGCGGAGGCGTCGTACTGGTCGCCTTCCTCGTAGGTGGCGAGCTCGTGGCGGTAGAGGCTGTGCTCGCTCTTGCGGCCGACGATCTGGGCGTGGCCCTTGAACAGTTTCACGCGCGCGGTGCCGGAGACATACTGCTGATTCGAGACGACGAAGGCCATCAGGTCCTGGTGCAGGGCGCTGAACCAGAGGCCGTTGTAGATCAGGTCGGCGTAGGCCTGGCTGACGAGGGTCTTGAACCGCAAGGCGTCCTTCGAGAGGGTGAGGAACTCGACCTCGCGGTGGGCCTCGTGGAGGACCACGGCGGCGGGGGCCTCGTAGATCTCGCGCGACTTGATGCCGACGAGGCGGTTCTCGATGTGGTCGATCCGGCCGACACCGTGTCGGCCGGCGATCGCGTTGAGCTCCCGGACCAGCTCGACGCCGTCCAGGTCGCGGCCGTTCAAGGCCACGGGCCGGCCGCGGTCGAAGCCGATCTCGACCACCTCGGGCTCGTCGGGGGCCGAGCGGGGGTCGGCGGTCCACTGGAAGGTCTCGGGCGGCGGCTCGACCCAGGGGTCCTCGAGGATGCCGGCCTCGATCGAGCGGCCCCAGAGGTTCTGGTCGGTGCTGAAGATCTTCTCCTTCGTCGCCTCGACCTCGATGCCATGCTCCGCGGCGAAGGCCAGCTCCTCGGTCCGGGTCCACTTCCACTCGCGCACCGGCGCGATGATCTTCAAGTGCGGCGCGAGCGTCTGGAAGGTCACGTCGAAGCGGACCTGGTCGTTCCCCTTGCCGGTGCAGCCGTGGGCCACGGCGACGGCGCCGTGCTCCTTGGCGACGCGGACCATCAGTTGCGCGATCAGCGGCCGCCCCAGGGCCGTCGCCAGCGGGTACTTGCCCTCGTACAACGCGCCGGCCATCAAGGAGGGGAAGGCGAAGAAGTCGACGAACAGGTTGCGGACGTCCTCGGCCACGGCGACGACGGCGCCGGTCCGGAGGGCCTTCCGGCGGATCGCCTCGATGTCCTGCCCTTGCCCCAGGTCGCAGGTGTAGGCGATGACGTCGAGGCCGTACGTCTCGTTGATCCACTTCACGGCCACCGACGTGTCGAGCCCGCCGCTGTAGGCCAGCACCACCTTCTCGCGCGCCACGGGAATCCCCTCGCTTCGGATGATGGAGTCGAAATGTGTAGGACGAAGAAAGCAGAGGTCAGGCGTTCTCCGGCAGGGCGAACGCGCGGCGGAGGCAGTCGAGCCCCTCGCGGCCGCGGGCGACGTCGGTGGCGACGTTGATGCGGACCTCGCTGGTGTTGATCAGCGCGATGTTGATGCCGCGCTCGGCCAGGGCGCCGAACATGCGGGTGGCGACGCCGGTGTGGGTGCGCATGCCGACGCCGAGGACGGAGAGCTTGGCGACGGCCGGCTCGATCGAGGCGTCGGGGATGCCCGCCTCGGCGGCGGCCTGCCTCGCCCGCTCGGCCTGCGAGGCCGGGACGGTGAACGACAGCAAGGTCTCGCCGCCGCGGCCGGCGTTCTGGACGATCATGTCGACCAGGACGTCCGCCTTGGCGATCGCGCGGAAGACCTGGGCGGCGATGCCGGGCCGGTCGGGCACGCCGCGGAGGGTCACCCCCGCCTGGCGGTCGTCGAGCTCGACGCCCGAGATGACGAGGTCCTCCATCCCGCCGGCCGGCTTCGTCGGCGTCGCGCCGCCGTTCTCCGGCGTGGGAGCGGCCGACGCGGCGCGCCGCGGGGCGAAGTTCGCGGGGAGGTCGAGCACCGGCCGCTCCAGGCCGAAGGCGCGGTGGACCGCCCGCAAGGCCGGGACGGCCGAGGCGCGATCGACGAGCGCGCTGATCTTGATCTCGCTCGTCGTGATCATCTGGATGTTGATGTCGGCGTCGGCCAGGGCCTCGAACATCGCGGTGGCGACGCCGGTGTGGGTGCGCATGCCGAGGCCGACGACGGAGACCTTGGCCACGCCGGCGTCGTGGACGACCCCGGTGGCGCCGACGGCCTCGGCGGCGGCCTCGGCCACCAGCAAGGTCTCGGCCAGGTCGCCCGCCGCGACGGTGAAGCTCACCTCGGTCGTGCCGGCCGTCGACACGTTCTGCACGATCATGTCGACGACGACGTTCGCCTCGGCGATCGTCCGGAAGATCGTGTGGACGACGCCGGGGCGGTCGGGCACGCCGGTCACGGTGATCCGCGCCTCGTCCCTGGCCAGCGCCGCCCCCGTGACGCTGGCGCCCAGCCGGCGCGCGTCCGACTCGCCGACGATCCACGTCCCCGGCGCATCCGAGAACGAGCTGCGGACGTGGATCGGCACGCCGTACTTCTTCGCGAACTCGATCGACCGCGAGTGCATCACCCCCGCGCCCAGGCTCGCCAGCTCGAGCATCTCGTCGTAGCTGATCCGGTCGATCTTCCGCGCCTCGGGGACGACCCGCGGGTCGGTCGTGTAGACGCCATCCACGTCGGTGTAGATTTCACAGGCGTCGGCGCCGAGGACGGCGGCCAGGGCGACGGCGGTGGTGTCGGAGCCGCCGCGGCCGAGGGTGGTGATGTTGTAGTTCTCGTCGACCCCCTGGAACCCCGCGACGATGACGATCTTGCCCTCGTCGAGCGCCTGCGCCATCCGCTCGGTCGAGATGTTGCGGATGCGGGCCTTGGTGTGGAAGCTGTCGGTGACGATGCCGATCTGCGCCCCGGTGAAGCTGATCGCCGGCACGCCGAGCGCCTGGATCGCGATCGCCATGAGCGCGATGCTGACCTGCTCGCCGGTCGAGAGGAGCATGTCCATCTCGCGCGCCGGCGGGCGCTCGGAGATCTCCTTGGCCAGCTCGACCAGCTCGTCGGTCGTGTGGCCCCGCGCCGAGACGACGACCAGCACGCGGTCGCCGCGCCTGTGGGCCTGGATCGCCCGCCGGGCCGCCGCGAGGATCTTGTCGGAATCGGCGACACTCGTGCCGCCGAACTTCTGCACCAGGAGGGGCACGTCTCTCACTCCAGTCGGGTGTCTCGTCGGGTGGCACGCCCTGAGTCCGCGAAGGGCGTGGGCGAGGCGCCCGGGGCCACGCCCTTCGCGGACTCAGGG
>DASZMJ010000025.1:0-10874 GCA_035551935.1 Isosphaeraceae bacterium | reverse complement strand
GGGCGCCGAGTCTCGGATCGGCTGGGGTCGAGGACGACCCCAGCCACCCGTCGAAAGGCGGGAGCCGGGGGGAACGATGGGGAGAGGAGGCAATCGGGGGCGGGCGGGCGACGGGACGTTGCAAGGGGAAAGGCCGCTCCGTTAGCATGAGCATGCAACCGAGCGGGGCCGATCCGCGCCGGGGAGCCGACAGGTCCGCGGCGGGGTGCGGGCTGCGCGTCGATGACGATGAGGTTGACGATCCTGACGGACGCGGAGGCGGGCCGACGGAAGGCCACGGTGACGGCACATGGCCACGGCGACGACGACCACCGCGGCGGCCCGGGCGCGGGGCCCGGAACGGGACTTCGAGCCCCTCGACACGGCGGTCCGGCTCGTCACCCCCGAGCGCATCCGCTTCCAGTACCCGCTCGCGGGCCCGTTCCGCCGCGCCGTCGCGTACCTGATCGACCTGGTCGTCTGGCTCGTCTTCTGGCTCGTCGTCGGGCTCATCCTGCTCGTGCTGGCGCTGTTGCAGCTCGGCGGGTCGAAGGTGATCGGGATCTTGCTGGTCGTCTACTTCCTCAGCCAGTGGGGCTACGGCGCCTTCTGCGAGGCCCTCTTCAACGGCCGGACGCCCGGCAAGCGGGCCATGGGCATCCGGGTCGTCACGGTCGAGGGGGTGCCGATCCGGGGGGCGCAGGCCGTGTTGCGCAACCTGCTCTGGGTCGTCGAGTGGTTCCTGCCGTTCGGCTACCTGCCGGCGATCGCGTCGATGGTCCTGACGCGGCGGTTCCAGCGGCTGGGGGACCTGGCCGCCGGGACGATGGTCGTCGTCGAGCGCCGCGCGATGGCCGGCGGGGTGGCCGCGGTCCGCGAGCCGGGGGTCGAGCGGGTCCTGACCTGGCTGCCGACGCAGGTCGCCGCCGGGCCGGAGCTGGCGCGGGCCCTGTCGGATTACGTCAAGCGCCGGCGGCGGTTCGGCCCCGACCTCCGCGAGGAGATCGCCGCCCACGTCGCCGGCCCGATCCGGTCGCGCTACGCCCTGCCGGTCGAGGCGACCAACGACGCGATCGTCTGCGCCCTGTATCACCGCGTTTTCCTGGGGGACTGAGCCGATGCGCGTCGTCGATCGCCTGGCGCGGCGCGAGGACTCGTGGAAGGAGCTCGACCGCTTCCTGAGGCGGATGGAGGGGACGGCCACGCCGCCGCCGATGACGCCGCGGGCGCCGGCGAAGCCCGAGGTCGTCTGGCTCGACGACCGGGCCCGGCCCGAGGCCCGACGACCGGAGCCGACGCGGATGCCGCGGGGCAAGCTGACCGCCGAGGAGGTCCTGCGCGTCGGCGAGCTGTACCGCGCCGCCTGCGCCGACCTGATGCTGGCCGAGGCGTATGACCTGCCGCGCGACACGGTGGCGTACCTGCACGACCTGGTGGCCCGCGCGCACAACGCGGTCTATCGCGGGCGGGGGTTCCGGTTCCGGACGTGGGCGAAGGCGATGCTCGCGGAGGTCCCGCGGCGGCTCCGCGCCGACAAGGCATTGCGGGTGGCCGCGGTGGCCTTCTGGGGCCCGTTCCTGGTCGCGATGATGCTGGCCGCGGCGCGGCCCGAGTTCGCCGAGAAGGTCGCCGGCCCGGCGATGCTCGAGCAGATGGAGCACGACCACTCCGTCCCGATGGACCGGCGCGGCGACCACCCGTTCGAGGCGGCGGCGGGCTTCTACATCCAGCACAACGCCAGCATCGGCCTGTCCTGCTTCGCCTGGGGCCTGTCGTTCGGCCTGGTGACGCTCTACATGCTCGTCTCCAACGGCCTGACCATCGGCACCGTCTTCGGCCACATGACGCGGACGCCGAGCTGGACCAACTTCTACCAGTTCGTCACCGCGCACGGCCCGTTCGAGCTGACCGGGATCGTCTTCGCCGGCGCCGCGGGGCTGCGGATCGGCTACGGCCTGATCGACACGAAGGGGCAGACTCGGCTGGCCTCGCTGCGACGGGAGGCGATCGGCGCGTTGCCGACGGTCGGCGTGTCGGTCGTCCTGTTCGTCCTGGCGGCGTTCCTGGAGGGGTTCGTCTCGCCGTCGGCGTTGCCTTACGCGGCCAAGGCCGGCATCGCCGGCGGCAGCGCCCTGCTGTTGATCCTCTACCTCGCCCTCGGCGGCCGGCGGACCGCGCCGGACGAATCGGATTCCTTCCCCTCCCCCGCTCCCAGGGGGGGGGAGAGGGGGGAAGATCGAAGACTCGGCACTCCTACCGAATCGCGTGAATGAATCGGTCTTCGTAGGGTCCGCTATTGCGGACCGATCCCCTTGTGCCGGACGAAGATCGGTCCGCAATAGCGGACCCTACAAAAGACGAGCCTTCCAGGCGATTTCGTATCAGCACTCAGCACTGAGCACTCAGCACTCAGCACTCCTCATCACGATGGCCACCGACCGGACGCTCGTCCAGATCCGCGAACGCTCGATGCTCGACCTGCTCGACCTGGCCCTGGTGGTCGCGCGGCGGCGTGCGGGCGCGCTGGCGCTGGCGGCGGTCGTGGGGATCGCGCCGTGGGCGGCGCTCGACGCGTGGCTGCTCCGTCGGCCCGGGGTCAACCCCTGGTTCGTCCTCTTGCTGCTGGCCCTGGAGGCGCCGTGGGCGACGGCGCCGTTGACGGTCGTGCTCGGCGCCCTGATGTTCGGCCGTCGGGCGCGGGTCGGGGGGACATTGCTGGCGCTCGCGCGCGGGCTGCCGGCGATGATCCTGTACCAGGGGATCGTGCGGGGGATGTTCCTGGTGATCTGCGTGCTCTGGCCGTTCGTGCCGGCGCGGTTCTGCTTCCTCGACGAGGTGATCCTGCTGGAGCGCTATCGCTTCTGGGGCGCGCTGGGGCGGTCGTGGACGTTGTCGCGCGACCGGGGTACCGAGCTGTTCGGCCAGTGGGTCTTCCAGGTGGTCACGGGCGCGTTGTTCGTCGCGTGCTTCTGGATCGCCGCCGGCAAGCTGCGCGCGGTGACCCTCGGCGAGGAGCTCTCGTGGGCCGTGCCCGACCTCTTCGACCCGATCTTCTGGGACGAGCAGGCCCGGGGCTGGCGGGCGCAGGTCGCGTCCTGGCTGGCGATCGCCTTCTTCGGCGTGGCGCGGTTCCTGACCTACGTCGATCAGCGCATCCGGCTCGAAGGCTGGGAGGTCTCGTTGCGGATGATGCAGGCCGGCGCGACCCTCGAGGACCCCGAGCGATGGTGACGGCGATCGGCTGGCTCGCCCTGGCCCTCTCCACGCCCGCGATCGCGGACGATCCGGGCGTCGACGCGAACGCCGCCGTCCGCGGGGCGCTCGGCCACGGGGACTATCCCTGGTACGACCCCGAGGCCGACGACGTCCGCACCATCGTCCCCCCCCGGCCGCCGCGGGGTTACAGGGACGACCCGAACAACCGCTACTGGGGCCTGGGACGCCTCTCGGGAAATGTGCTCATCTATGGGCTCGTCGCCCTCCTGATCGCGGTCCTGATCGCGCTAGTCGTCTGGGCCTATCGCCGCGCCGACCTGGGTTGGGATGCCGGCGTGAAGGCCGTGACGGCCTCGGGCTCGGCGAGCCGGGTCGGGGCGCTGCCGACGGGCCTGGAGGTCGACTCGGGCGACCCGTTGGCCGAGGCGGTCCGCTTGCGGTCGGACGGGAATTACGCGGCCGCGATCGTCTATCTGTTCGCCTTCGAGCTGCTGACGCTCGACCGCCTCCGGCTCGTCCGGCTCGCCCCCGGCAAGACGGGGCGGCAGCTCGTGCGGTCGGTGCCGGACCCCGACGTGCGCGGCTGGGTCGAGCCGGCCTTGCGGCTGTTCGAGGCGGTCTATTACGGCCATCGCCTCCCCACGGCCGAGGCGTTCGAGGACGCCTGGGGCCACGCCGAGCGGCTCCGCCGATTCGCCGCCGAAGGGGGTGCATCGTGAGCACGCGGTGGGCGACGGTGTCGATCCTCGCGGCCCTCCTCCTGCCGGTCGTCGGCTGCGGCCCGGCGCTGGAGACGACGTATGGCCGGTCGGTCGGGCAGAGCGTCAACGGGACCAATGCGCTGGTCGAGCTGTTCAAGGGGCGCGGGCACGAGGTCAAGGCGGTCCGACGGCTGACCGACTCGCTGCGCGGGCAGGCCGACACGATCGTGCGGTTCGCGTACACGGCCGACACGCCGTCGATCGAGGAGGCGTCGTGGTACGAGTCGTGGCTCGCGGGCGGGTCGGACCGCCGCCTGATCTACGTCCCGCGCGACTACGACGCCGCGCCCGAGTACTGGTCCGCTGTCCGCGCCAAGCTCCCCCCCGACGCCGACGCCGACCTCGTCGCCCGCGTCGACTATCAGCTCTCCCAGAGCTGGCTCAGGCAGTCCAACGCCCCCGAGGCGCCCCACAAGGCGCTGGAGGACGACTGGTTCGCCGCCGCGAAGCCCACCGGCAACCCGACCCCCTGCCGGAAGCTGGCCGGCCCGTGGGCCGAGGGGATCGACGCGAATGCGGCGGCACCGCTCCGGCATCGGCCGCTGGTGCTCGACGCCGAGATCGCGCTGTTGACCGGCGACGGCAAGACCCTGGCGATGGAGTGGTCATGGCCGAGCGGGGCGAAGACGCTGGTCGTCGCCAGCGGCACGTTCCTGCTCAACGGCGCCCTCTTGAACCGCGCGCGGCGGCCGTTGGCCGAGCGGGTGGTGGACTGGTCGGGCGCGCCGCCGCGGCGGGTGGTGTTCGTCGAGGGGCCGTTCGTCCTGGTCGGCGACCGGCGCACCGCCTCGCCGTTCGCCCTGCTCTGGGTCGAGCCGATCGGCTGGGTGGGCGTCCATCTGCTCCTGCTCTTGCTCATCGGCGTGCTCGTCAAGGCGCCGATCCTCGGCCGGCCGCGACCCGACGCGACCGCCGACGCCGACCGCCCCTCGGCGCACGCCGAGGCGCTCGGCTACCTGCTCGCCCGGACCCGCGACGCGGTCGCCGCGCGGTCGCACCTGGAGGCCTATCGCCGCTGGCGACAGCCGTCGGCGGCGGGCCCGAACCCGTAGATGGTCCCCGATCGAACCGCACCAGCCCCCGGATCGACCCGATGCCGATCACGTTCGCCTGCGAGAGATGCGGCCGGAGCTACAACGTCGACGAGGCCTTCGCCGGCCGCCGCGTGAAGTGCAAGGAGTGCCAGAACGTCCTCACGGTCCCCGAGCCGGAGATCATCGAGGTCGCCGTCATCGAGGACGAGCCGGCCGCCGTCGCCGGCCGGCCCCACCGCCCCGGCCCGGCCGGCCACGTCGGGCCCGACGGCCGCACCGGCGGCAACCCCGAGGTCGCCGACTGGTCGCGTCGGGTCCTGGCCGAGCTGGGCAAGGTCTTCGTCGGCCAGGACGAGCTGGTGCGCGGCGTCCTGGTGGCCCTCCTGGCCGACGGCCACGTCCTGATCGAGAGCGTGCCGGGCCTGGGCAAGACGCTGTTGGTCCGGGCGCTCGGCAGGGTGCTCGGCTGCGCGTTCAACCGGATCCAGTTCACGCCCGACCTGATGCCCTCCGACGTGACCGGCTCGCCGATCTACGACGAGTCGCGGCACGACTTCCGGTTCCGGCCCGGCCCGGTCTTCACCCAGCTCCTGCTCGCCGACGAGATCAACCGCGCGCCGGCCAAGACGCACTCGGCGCTGCTGGAGATCATGCAGGAGGCGCGCGTGACGGTCGACGGCGCCATGTACCCGATCGAGAAGCCGTTCCTCGTCATGGCGACGCAGAACCCGATCGAGTCCGAGGGGACGTACAACCTGCCCGAGGCGCAGCTCGACCGCTTCCTGTTCAAGCTCGTGGCCGACTACCCCGGCGCCGTCGAGGAGGCGAACATCCTCCGATTGCACACGAAGGGGCGCGGGCCCGAGTCGATCCTCGCCGGCGACATGGCGACCGTCACCGGCCCCGCCGAGGTGCTCGACGTCCAGCGCCGCTGTGCCGAAGTCTTGGTGGATGAACGTCTCTTGAATTATATCGCGTCCCTCGTGCGCCGGACCCGCGAATGGCCGAGCTTCGCGCTCGGCGCCTCGCCCCGCGCCGGCGTGGCGATCCTCCGCGGCTGTCGCGCCGTCGCCGCGCTGGAGGGCCGCGACTTCACCGTCCCCGACGACGTCCAGGAGGTCGCGCTGCCCGCGCTCCGCCACCGCGTCATCCTCACCCCCGAGGCCGAAGTCGAGGGGAGGAAAGCCGACGATTTGCTCCAGGAAATGGTCCGTTCGATCGAAGTACCCCGAAGATAGGGAGGGATTCACCGCAGGGGTCACGGAGGACACGGAAAAGATTTCAATAATTGGATTTCTTTCTTCTCCGTGTCCTCCGTGACCCCTGCGGTGAATCCCTCCGAATACCACAGGAAAACCCATGGTCTGGCCCGGTCGCAACCTGTTCCTCGCGTTCCTGGCGCCGGCGATCGCCTCGCTGGCGCTGTTGGTGCCGAGGTCGGCGGGGTTGAAGGCGGGGGTCATCGCGCTGGACGCGATGGTGGCGGTCGTGGCGGTCGCGGACCTGGCGCTGGTGCTGGGGGCGGGGCGGCTGAGGGCGAGCCGGCGGTGTGGCCTGGTGGCGTCGCTGGGGGAGCGGCAGGCGGTCGAGCTGACGATCGAGAACCCGGGCCGGGCGCGGCGGATCCTCAAGGTCCGCGACGACGTGCCCGAGCAGTTCGCCGCGGTGCCGGCCGAGTTCGTCGTCAGCGTCCCGCCGCGCGGGCTGGTGGTGCTCGATTACGAATTGATCCCGAGGAGGCGAGGGTCCTACGTCCTGCGGCGCGTGTATGCCCTGGCGACGAGCCGGCTGGGGTTCTGGCAGCGGTCGCTCCGGATCAAGGCGGAGACGCCGGTGCGCGTGTACCCGGACGTGCGGCAGATCGCGCGGTACACGCTCCTCGCCCGGCGCGACAAGCTCAGCGCCCTGGGCGTGCGCAGCTCGCGGCGGCTGGGGACCGACAACGAGTTCGAGCGGCTCCGCGACTACATGCGCGGCGACGAGCCCCGGAACATGGACTGGCGCGCCACCGCCCGGCGGCGGAAGCTGACGGTCCGGGCGCACCAGGTCAACCAGAGCCAGCGCGTGATCTTCCTGATCGATTGCGGCCGGATGATGGCCGGCGACGTCGGCGGCGGCCTCTCGCCCTTGGACCACGCCTTCAACGCGATGCTGATGCTGGCGCACGTCGCATTGATCCGCGGCGACCAGGTCGGCTTGCTCGCGTACGCCGACCGCGTCCGCGCCTACGTGCCGCCGGCCGGCGGGCCGAGGCGGATCAACCGGCTCGTGCACGCCGTCCACGACATCTTCCCCGAGCTGGTCGAGTCGCGGCACGACCGCGCCTTCGTCGAGCTCGACCGCCGCTGCCGCAAGCGGTCGCTGGTGGTCGTGATGACCAATGTGTTTGATGACGTGAATGCGCAACAGGTCGTCGACCACCTCTGCAACCTCGTCGGCCGGCACCTGCCGCTGGCGGCCTTGTTGCGCGACCGCGACCTGTTCCGCCTCGCCGACGAGGCGCCGGAATCGGGCCCCGGCCTCTTCGCCGGGGCCGCGGCGGCGGCTATGCTCAACTGGCGCGAGCGCGTCCTGGCCGCCCTCCGCGGCCGGGGCGCCCTGACGCTCGACGTCTTCCCCGAGGACCTGACCGCGCCCCTCGTCAATCGCTACCTCCAGATCAAGGCCCGGCACCTGCTCTGATACCGAATCGCGTGAATGGATCGCCCTTCGTGGGGTCCTCTCTTGCGGACCTCTCCCTCATTCTTGGATGGAAGAGGTCCGCAAGAGCGGACCCTACGAAAGACAAGCCTTCCGGACGATTTCGTAGGCCCCCCCGCAACGGAGCGAACCCCATGGCCCTGGACAGCTTCGAGCCGCTCGACGACGACTTCAACCCCTACGCCGCGCCCAAGGCCCGGGCCGAGCCCGCGCGGATCGGCGGCGACCTGACCGAGGCGGAGGAGATCCGCCGGACCTACCTGAACCACGAGGCCTCGGTCCGATCGATCGGCAGCCTCACCCTCATCGGCGCCGTCCTGAACTCGATCCAGGTCGTCGTCTACCTCCTGATCGCCATCGGGTCCATGGCGCCGATCAACCAAGGGGCCCAGAACTTCGACCCGGAGACGCAGCGGACGATGGCCTGGGTCAACTTCGCCCTCAACCTCGGCACCGCGACGCTCGGCTTCTTCCTGGGGATCGGCCTGCGGCGGCTCCAGGTCTGGGCGCGCTGGACCTCGCTGGTCTTCGCCGTCATCGGCCTCATCTTCGTGCTGCTCGCCTCCCTGGCGGTGATGGCGCTCGTCAGCCCGATCCCCGGCCTCATCTTCCTGGTCGTCGGCGGGGGGATCAACGGCTACATCGTCTCGCTCCTGGCCAGCTCGAAGACTACCTATATCTGCACGCCCGAGTATCGCGAGATCATCGCGCTGACGCCGCACATCAAGTACCGGATGAGCCTGCTCGTGAAGATCCTGCTCGTCATCGTGGTGCTCTTCATCCTGCTCGCCCTCGTCGTCCCGGCGATGATGATGGCGTTCCGCCGCTGAACCCGATCGACGGTGCTCGCATCAGAGAGGCGATCCGACCGATGGACCATGCCGACCGCGCCAACCCCTACGCCCCGCCGGCCGCCGCCTCGGCAAGGCGGCCGGCGCGGGCGGCCGTCGGCGACGAGACGGCCGTCGCGATCCGGCGGGCGGCGCTCGGGAGCGAGGCCCTCGCGCGACTGGCCGGGTCCACGCTGATCGTGGCCGCGGCGGTCGGGCTCGTCGCCGTCGTCTCGATGACGGCGAGCGATTACGCGATGGTGGTCGATCGGGCCATTCCCGAGGGAGGCCGGTCGCGTTTCTGGAGAGAGACCGCGGCGGTCGTGGCCATGTTCCTGCTCCCGGTCTCGGCCGTCGCCGCCGTCGGGATCGGCCTGCGACTGCTCCGGGGTTGGTCGTATCACGGGGCGCTCACCTTGCTGGGGATGATCGCCCTCGTCGGCGTCGCCGCCGCGTCGGCGAGCCTCCAGGTCCGGATCGGCTTCGCGAGTTTCTGGCTGCTCGGGGTCGCCGTCGCGATCACTCTCCTGATCGGCCAGCGGTTCTGGTCGCGGGTCCCGTTCGTCCTCTCGCCCGAATACCGCGCGATCGTCGCCCGGACCCGGCACGTCCGGAGTGCGTGGCTCGTCGTCGTCGAGGTCGCGCTGGTCGTGCTCGGCCTCGCGGGCGCGGGGCTCGTCGCCGCGGCGATCCTCCGGTGAGCTCCCGATGGGAGTGTGCGAGTCGTTCGACTCGATCGGGTGGCACGCCCTGCAAGGGCGTGGCCGGGCCTGAGACCACGCCCTTGCAGGGCGTGCCACCCGACGTTGAGCCGAGGTGGAAGGCCGGTCACGCCGTCAGGGCGCGGGGTAGAGCCAGCGGGCGATGTCGAGGTTGTGCCGGTAGGAGTCCATCGGCGGGGCGGAGGGGGCGTTGTAGACGACCAGGGGGACGTCGGACTCGTACAACGAGCCGTGCGAGCGATAGGACTCGCGGCCACGTAGTCGAGCCCGAGGCCGTCGCACATCAGGATCACGACACGCTTCGGCGCGGGCCGGCTCGACGCCCGGGTCGTTCCGCCGGAGAGTCCCATCAACGATGCCCCCGTTGCCGCCAGGAAGCCCCGCCGATCGATCGCGCCGCCCGGTCGTCCGCTCATCGAGGAGACTCCACCAGGGCCCGCGTCCCCACGGCCATGAGGACGCTCTCGGCCAGCGCCTCGCGGAGCCGGCGGTGCGACCGGCCCGACCGGGGCTTGCGCACCATCTCGTCGTGGCCGCAGTCGATGACGCCGAGGCACGTCCCCAGCCCTTGCAACATCTGGTCCTCGACGGCGACGACGCCGTCATTCGGGCCGACGTACGTCGACAGGTACCACCCCGCCGCGCGCCGGAAGAGGCCGAGATGGCGGGGGCCGGACTCGGACCGGAGGTAGAACGTCTTCGGGCCCACGACCGGGACGCTCGACGCGTGGTCGGCGAGCATGGCTTTCCAGAACCGCCGCGAACCCTCGCGCGACAGTCCCGAGAGCCCCGCGTGTTTCCCGCGGTGGAAGAGCACGCGCTCGAGCCGCCCCAGCGCGAACGCGACGACGCGGAATCGCAACGGCAACGATCGATCGAGCGCCGGCCCGTCGCCGAGGACGTAGTCGGCCAGGGCGGAACCGCCGAAGGTCCCCTGCACGAGGAAGATCGCCTCGACCCGATCGCGGACGAACCCCGGCTCCCGCAGCGCGAACAGGAGCGTATTGCACGCACCCCGGCTGTGGGCGACGATCACCAGGCGTTCGGGCCCCTCGTCGGCGATCTCTCGGAGCCGGCGCCGGAACTCCTCGGCGTTCTCCTCGATCGTCCCCCGCGACGAGGGGAAGACCATGTGGATCGCCCCCTTCGGCACGCCGTGGGCGCGCAAGGTCTTCGCGTTCCTCTTGAAGTAGCCCGGCAACCGTTCGCTCGCGAACCCGCCCACGAACACGTACCGGAATCGTCGCGCCTCCCGCGCGACCCTCCTCGGGATGACCAGCGTCCCCGCCCTGGCCTCCTCGAACCACCCCCGGAACTCGGCCGGCGTCCACGCCGCCGGCTCGCCCGATCCCCCCGCGATCGCGGAGAGCCCCAGGACCATCGCCACGGTGCTGATCATGCGCGCCTCCCCGAGCCCTTCGAGGGAAGGGTCCCGTTGCGCCCGATCATACCCGGCACAGCCGATTCGTTCGCGGAAGATTTGGGGAAGACGGGTATAGTGGACCCCAAAGACTGGACAGCCCGGGCGGCCGGTAGTTGTTATGGTCCTTCCCCGCTCCGCCGCCCGCGAACCCCGGCCCGATAGACCTCGCCCGGGGTCTGATAGTCGAGCGACTGGTGGGGACGCTCCTC
>DASZMJ010000024.1:0-1677 GCA_035551935.1 Isosphaeraceae bacterium | reverse complement strand
CCCGCGCGGCGGGGTCGCCGAGCAGGCGGACCAGCGCCCCCGCGGCCGAGGTCCGACGGGCGTCGCCGACCACCTTCGCCGCCTGGGCGCGGACCTCGGCGTCGGCGTCGTCGAGCAGGGCGACGACCGGGTCGATGGCCGGTTGGTCCTTGCGGCCGACCTGGCCCAGTGCCCAGATTGCATGGAGCCGCGCCAGCGTCGGGCTGTCGGCTCGCGTGACCCGCCGGAGCGTCGCGATCGCGCCGGGCCCGCGACCGGCCAGGGCGAACTGGGCCTCCTGGCGGACCCTCATGTCGGGGTGGGACAGGAGCGTCGCCAGCTCAACGAGCGGGCGCGGGTCCATCCCTTCGGCGATCAGGCGTCTCACCTCGCGTACCCGCGGATCATCGGCCCGCGCGGGGTCGGCGACCTTGACGATCCGCCCCTTCATGGTCATCCGCCAGCCTTCGACCCAGTCGGAGACATAAAGCGCACCGTCGGGACCGAAGTCGACGTCGGTGGCCTCGAGGCCCCAGAGGAACTGTTCGGCGTCGATCATCTCGAAGGATGCGCCCCGGGGCCGGACGGCGAACGACCGGACGCCGCTCTGGGCGGGTGCGCCGCGGAAGTCGCAGAGGAAGAAGTGTCGGCGATATCGCTCGGGCAGGAGCGTGACGCCGGGATCGTAGGCCAGGCCCGAGGGGCCGTCGGAGATGTGCGCCAGCGGGGGGAGGATGTAGGCGGCCTGGCCGTCCCAGCGGAGGTGCCAGAGCTTCTCGTCGTTCCAGGGGCCCCGGCTGGCCGGCTCCTTGAGGAACTGGTAGCCGATCCGCCAGCCGCTGTCGCCCCCCTCGGCGACGTAGACCAGCCGCGCCTTGTCGCCGCTGTCGGAGTTGTTGTCGACCGTGAACAGGTTGCCGTATTCGTCGAAGGACAGCTCCTGCGGGTTCCGCAGGCCGCTGGCGAAGACTTCGAGGTTCGTGCCGTCGGGCTCGCAACGCAGCACCGCGCCCGTGTCGGGGCAGGAGACGTGGCGGCCGTCGATCGTCGCGACGTCCAGGCCGCGGTCGCCGATGCTGAAGTAGAGCTTGCCGTCGGGCCCGAAGCGGAGCCCGTGCAGGTCGTGGCCGAGGAACCCGACGTGGACGCCATAGCCGTGCTGGAGCGACGTCCGGGCGTCGGCCTTGCCGTCGCGGTCGTCGTCGCGGAGGAGCCAGAGGTCGGGGATGCAGGTGTAATAGACGTCGCCCCGCCGCGCCAGGACGCCCGCCCCCAGGCCGACGGCGGCGTCGTGGAAGCCGTCGGCGAAGACGTTGGCCGAATCGGCGCGGCCGTCCTTGTCGCGATCCTCGACGAGCCGGATCCGGTCGTGCTGCTTGCCGTAATCCGCGAACTCGTCCCCCAGGTACTTGCGATACATGGCGACCCGGTCGGCGACCGTCCTTGCTGGCGAGGTCGTCATTGAGCCAGTTCATGTGCCCGCGGGTGTCGGTGACCCCCTGGTGCAGGCGGAACGTCTCGGCCACGAACAGGCGGCCTTGCTCGTCGAAGCCGAAGGCGACCGGGTTCGCCACGAGCGGCTCGGCGGCATACAGCTCGAGCTTGAGCCCCGAGGGGACCCGGACCGACTTGATCGCCCGCTCCGGCTCGGCCGAGGCCGCCACGACCGGCGGGTTATACGGATGGGCCGATTCCGGC
>DASZMJ010000023.1:0-2309 GCA_035551935.1 Isosphaeraceae bacterium | reverse complement strand
GCGCTGACGACGATGCCGGTCGTCTTCTTGTCGAGCTTCAGGAAGCCGCGCAGCGCGTCGTTCTCGAGGGTCTGGAACGCGCCGAAGAGCGCCGGCTTGCCGTCGTAGCGGCCGTCGGCGACGTCCTTGAGGAACGCGTCGATCTCCTCGGCGGGGATGATGTAGCCGATGTTGTCGGCGCGGTTCAGGCGGCTGAAGGCCAGGCCGATCATCTTGTCGCCGACCAGCGCCGGGCCGCCGGAGTTGCCCGGGTTGATCGCCGCGTCGACCTGGATCCGCAGGCCCGAGGTCGAGGCCGAGTAGCCGGCGAACTCGACCCGGTTGACGCCCCCCTTGGTGATCGACAGGCCCGAGCCGCCGGTCGGATACCCGTAGACGAGCACCGCGTCCTTGATCTCGGGCAGCTCGGCCCGACGCGGCAGCGGGGCGCGCCTGTCGAAGAACGACTCGTCCTCCAGCTTCAGGACGGCCAGGTCGATGCCCGGCGCGACGGCCTCGACCTTGGCGCGGACCTTGTCGGCGTCCTGGTTGCCCTGGACGGCGACCTGGCTGGCGTAGGTGACGACGTGGGCATTCGTGAGGATCCGCTTGCCCTCGATGACGACGCCGGTGCCGGTCGCCTCGGCGGCGCCCTGCTTGAGCCAGGGGCGCTGGTAGTCGGGGACGCGCATCGTCGCGAAGACCTTGACGACCGACCGCCGGATCGCCTCCTCCCCCTCGTCGGCCGCGGTCGCCGTCGCCGCACGGCCGGCGCAGAGCCCGGCCAAGCCCGCCACGATCAGGACGCTCCTCATGGTCGCTCGTCTCCTTCCCTCGCCCGCCCCGACGGCGCCGGCGGCGATCGCACCCCGACCGCCTCGCCGACCAGGATACCCCGCCCGGCCCGCCGCGCGAACGCCCCGCCGTCGCGTTGCCCCGCGGCCACGCGCGCCGGCGCGACTCTTGCAATTCCGCCGGGGGATCGGCGACGATTGGCCGTCCGCCCCGCCCGGGGCGCGCGACCGTTAAGGGGGACGTTGATGGGCTCGACGGCGGACGACTCCAACCCCGGCCGCGACCGGGACCGGCTCGGCGCCGGCGGCCGGCCGGTCTCCGGCTACCTGCCGACGCTCGACGGCTGGCGCGCCCTGGCGATCCTCGGCGTCCTGCTCCGGCACAGCCTGCCCGAGCAGAGCAAGATCGGCCAGTTCGGCGCCAAGGGGGTGCCCGTCTTCTTCGCGATCAGCGGCCTGCTGATCTGCTCGCGGCTGCTCCGCGAGTGGGACCAGTCGGGGCGGATCCGCCTGAAGAACTTCTACATCCGCCGCGGCTTCCGCATCCTCCCGCCCTACATGACCTACCTGCTCGTCCTGGTGCTGGTGCCGCTGGTGCCCGTCTCGCCCCGCGAGTGGTGGGCCTGCTTCTTCTTCGTCCGCAACTACATCCGCCTCGGCGACGACCTCCACTGGTACACCGGCCACTTCTGGAGCCTGGCCGTCGAAGAACACTTCTACATGTTCTTCCCTTTCCTGCTCTTGCTGCTGCGGCCCGGCCGCGCCCTCTGGCCGATCGCGGGCCTGGCCTTGGCCTTCGGCATCTGGCGCGAGGTCGACATGCGGACCCACGTCAGCGCGCATATCTGGCCGAACCAGTTCGAGCCGATGCATACCGATGAAAATATTCATATGATATTTTGGGGATGCTGGATGGCCCTGCTGCTGGAGCGGCGGGGCTGGCGGGAGCGGCTCGGCCGGCGGCTGACGACGCCGGTCGTGCTGGCCCTGGGGGCGGTCTTCCTCGCCGCCGCGGCGGCGAAGCTGTACGTATTGCAGGCGATCCTGGTGCCGTTCCTGCTCGTGGGGACGGTCCTGCACCCGAGGGGGCCGATCGGCCTGGTCCTGGAGTCGGCGCCGCTGCGGTGGGTCGGCCGGCTGTCGTACAGCCTGTATATCTGGCAGCAGCTCTTCTTCGTCTCGGGGATGGTCGATCCCGGTTCGCGCATCCGGTCGTTGCAGGCCCTGCCGTGGAACATCGCCCCGGCGTTGGCCTGCGCCTGCGCGAGCTACTACCTGATCGAGCGCCCCTTCATCCGCGTCGGCCACGCCCTGACCCGCCGGCCGGGCCCCAAGCCGCCCGCGCGGCACCCGGAGGCCGAGCCCGAGCCGACGGCCGCGGCGCCCCACTCTTCGTAGGGCAGGGCTCGCCCTGCCTCTTCGATTACCTCCTCGTAGGGCAGGGCTCGCCCTGCCCCTTCGATTTCCCATGTGGAAGGGGCAAGGGCGAGCCCTGCCCTACGAGGAGGGGCCGGGGCGCCGTGCCTTCCTCAGTCG
>DASZMJ010000022.1:0-7315 GCA_035551935.1 Isosphaeraceae bacterium | reverse complement strand
GCCCTCCCGAGCAAGGAGGGCGGCCGACCCGGCGGCGTGTTCAAGGGTCGCCGAGGCCGCGGCGGCGGGCGCGCCAGGAGGCGGCGTTGAGGACGTGGACGACGCCGTCGGGGTCGAGCGTCAGGCCGGCGGCGACCTCGGCGCGGAGCCGCTCGCGGGCGAGGTCGCCGGGCTCGGCGGCGGCGAGCGGCCAGGAGCGGACGGCGCGGTCGGCGCCGGCGGTCAGGAGGGTGCGGCCGTCGGGGCGGAAGGCCAGGCCGAAGACGCTGCCCTCGTGGGCCAGGTCCGGGCCGATCGGCTTGCCGGTGGCGATATCCCAGAGCCGCGCCGAGCGGTCGCGGGCGCCGGTGGCGACGAGCCGGCCGTCGGGGCTGAAGGACAGGGCGACGACCGAGCCGAGGTGCTCCAGCGGCAGGCCGATCGGCTTGCCGGTCGCGGCGTCCCAGAGCCGCGCCAGGTTGTCGTCGCCGCCGGTGGCGACGAGCCGGCCGTCGGGGCTGAAGGCGACGCGGTAGATCGGCCCGGCGTGCCGCAGCGGGGGGCCCAGGGGCTTGCCGTTGGCGAGGTCCCAGAGCCGCGCGGTCCCCTCGCCGTCGCCGGTGATCGCGGCGCGGCCGTCGGGCCGGATCGCGACGGCGTTGATCGGGGCGCCGTGGGTCAGGGAGGGGCCCAGGGGCTTGCCGGTGTCGAGGTCCCAGAGCCGCGCCCGACCGCCGCCGTCGCCGGTGATCGCGGCGCGGCCGTCGGGGCGATAGGCGACGGCCAGGGCCGGGGCGCCGTGCTCCAGCGCCGGGCCCATCGGCGCGCCGTCGGCGAGGGCCCAGGCGCGGGCGACGCCGTCGCGGCCGGCGGTCAGCAGGGCCCGGCCGTCGGGGCGGAAGGCCAGCCCCGACACGCGGTCGCGGTGGGCGGCGATCGCCGGGCCGAGCGGGCGGCCGGTCTCGGCGTCGAGCAGGAGTATCCGGCCGTCGTCGTCGCCGACGGCCAGGGTCCGGCCGTCGGGGCCGAGGGCCAGGCATTCGAGGCGCTTCTCGTGGGTCGTCAGCACGCGGCCGGCCCGCGCCGGCGGGCGCCAGGCCCGGGCCAGGCCGTCGCGGGCGCCGGTGACGAGGGTCCGGCCGTCGGGGCTGAAGGCCACGGCGGTGACCGAACCGAGGTGCTCCAGCGCCGGGCCGATCGGCTTGCCGGTCGCGGCGTCCCAGAGCCGCGCCAGGTTGTCGTCGCCGCCGGTGGCGAGGGTCCGGCCGTCGGGGCCGAAGGCGACGCAGAAGATCGGCCCGGCGTGCCGCAGGGGGGCACCGATCGGCTTGCCGGCGGCGACGTCCCAGAGCTGCGCCGCGGCGTCGCGGCCGGCGACCAGCACCGCGCGGCCGTCGGGGCCGAAGGCGAGGGCGTAGACCTCCTCGCATTGCGGCAAGGGCTCGACGGAGGGCCGGCCGGTGTCGAGGTCCCAGAGCCGCACGGCCCACTCGGCGCCGGCGGTGGCGAGGGTCCGGCCGTCGGGGCTGACGGCCAGGGCGAAGAGCGGCGCGGGGCCGGAGCACGCCGGCCCGACGGCGCGGCCGGTCGTCAGGTCGAATCGGCGGGCGACGCCGTCGAGGCCGGCCGTCAGGACCGTCCGGCCGTCGGGGTGGAAGGCGACGGCCGCGATCGGGGCGCCGTGCTCGATGGCCGGGCCGACCGGCCGGCCCGAGGTGCCGTCCCAGAGCCGGACGCGGCCGTCGGCGCCCGCGGTCGCGGCCAGGCGGCCGTCGGGCCCGAAGGCGACGGCGTCGACCGGGGCGCCGTGGGGCAGGGTGAGGCCGTCGTCGTCGTCGGGGAGCTCCCAGAGGCGGGCCTCGCCGGGGCCCCGGCCCGGGCCGCCGGCCGTCAGCAGGGCGCGGCCGTCGGGGCGGACGGCGACGCCCTGGACCGGCCCGGCGTGCGGGAAGAGGCCGACCAGGCTCGCCGAGGACCGCCGCCAGGCGGCCAGCTCGGCGCGGGCGGCGGCGCGGAGGTCGTCGCCGCCGCCCGCCGGGGCGATCTCGAGGCTCCGCGCCAACCAGAGCGTCCCGCGGCCGGCCTTGCCCCGCTCGCAGAGGGCCAGGCCGCGGTCGATCGCCAGGTCGGCCGAGAGCCGCTCGGCCTCGCGGCGACGGGCCTCGGCGCGACGGTGCTGCTCGCGCTCGTCGCCGCGCGCCCGGTCGACGACCGTCGCGGCGGCGACGGCCACGACCGCGACGATCGCCAGGGCCGCCGTCGCGGCCCGCGCCCAGGTCCGGTGCCGCCGGGCCCACCGCGCCAGCCGCTCCGCGGGCGGATCGTGCCGCGCCGAGACCGGCTCGTCGGCCAGCCAGCGCTCGATATCCGTGGCCAGGGCGCGGGCCGAGTCGTAGCGGCCCTCGGGCCGTGCGGCCATCGCCTTCAGGCAGATCGCCTCCAGGGTGCTCGGCACCGCGCGGCAGACCTTGCGGGGCGGCGGGAAGTCGCCGCGCTCGACCCGACGCAACAGCGCCGGGATGTCCGGCCCCTCGAACGGCGGCCGGCCGGTCAGGAGGCAATAGAGGGTGGCCCCCAGGCTGTAGACGTCGCTGGCAGGGCCGAGCCGCGCGTGGTCGCCCGCGGCCTGCTCGGGGCTCATGAAGCCGGGCGTGCCGATCGACGAGCCCGGCAGCGTGTCGGCCGAGACGCTGCCCGTCGCCGGGATCAAGGGGGGCGGCGCCGCCGGCGCCGGCGACGGCCGGCCGAAGGCCTCGACCGCCGCCGGGTCGGGCCGGCCCGATGCCTTGGCCAGGCCCCAGTCGACGACGAGCGTCTCGCCGAACGGGCCGAGCACGATGTTGGCCGGCTTGAGGTCGCGATGGACCACCCCCCGGCTGTGAGCATAGGCCATCGTGTTGCAGACGTCGACGAACCGCCCGAGGAGCTGCCGCAGGCCCAGCGCCCCGGGGTCGTCGGCCTCGCCGGCCGCGGCGGCGTGGTACCGGGCGATGGCCTCCTTCAGGCTGTCGCCGCGGATGAACCGCATGGCGTAGTAGGGCCGGCCGTCGGGCGAGCGGCCGAGGGCGTAGACGGGGACGACCCCCGGGTGCTCCAGGCCGCCGGTGATCTCGGCCTCGCGGACGAACCGGGCGCGGTTGCTCGGGTCGTCGGCGAAGCGGTCCTGGAGCTCCTTCAGCGCGACCTCGCGGCCGAGCTCCGCGTCGTGGGCGACCGAGACGGTCCCCAGGCCGCCCCGGGCGTGGAGCCGGAGCCGCCGGAACCGCGACGCCGCACCCGGCCCGAGCAGGAAGTCGGCGATCGCGCCGGCGCGGGTGGCCTCGGGGTCGTCGTCCCCCTCGTCCGCGGGGCCGGGGCCGATGCCGGCGACGATCGTCTCGCCGTCGGGGACCCGGTGCGGGCCCGGCAACGGCCCGACCCCGTTGGCGGCCCGCGCCGGCCCCCAACGCTCGCGCACCAGGGCCTCGACCAGCTCCGCGCGCGTGCCGGCCAGGGCGCCCTGGTCGCGGAGGATCTGGCCGAGCGGCCGCGATCCCTCCCGCGCCCACGACCGCAAGGCACTGGCCAGCTCGGGGCCGCTGACGAGCTCGTTGCTCAAGGCCGTCAGGGCCAGCAGCAGGTCGCGGTCGGTCCCCTGCGCCGAGTCCGGCCCGCCCGGGCCCTCCGCCCCCCTGCCCTGCCGCTCGAACCCCGACCGCGACGGGCTTGCCCAGCGACTCGACGCCATATCCCCTCCCCGATCGGTCCGCCGCGACCGGCCGGCTCCCGCGCCGACCCCATCGCCACGGCCCAAGCATAGGTCCCGGTTCACCCCGCGCCGCGGAAGTCCGGGGACGCGACGCGGTCGGCGATCTGGGCACGGTGGAAAGAGGGCGGAGGACGGAGGACAGTATGGTCAATGTCCTCCGTCCTCCGCCCTCGACGATCCGAGGTCCCCCCGGATCATGCGCTCAGACACGGGCACGGGGACGGGCCAGGGGACGGGGCCCGGGGTGCCGGCGGGTGGGCGCGGACGTGGCCGTGGTCGCCGCCGCGGCGACCGAGGTGCCGGGGGCGGCTCGGCGACGGGCGCGGCGCCGATAGTGGAAGGCGAGCATCGCGGCCAGCCCGAGGTTCAGCGGCGAGGCCAGCCCCGCGTGGGCGACCTGCTCGCGCTCCGACTCGACGATCGGCCCGGTCTGGCCCGAGGCGGCGCGGGCGATCCGGGCGATCGACTCGGCGCGCGGGTCCGTCGGCATCGGGGCGGGCATCGCGTCGCGGACGCCGTCGACGAGGCCGGCGATCCGGGCGCGGACGCGGTCGATCCAGCCGAGGTCGGCCAGGGCGGCGTCGTGGAGGTCGTCGTCGTCGGTCGTCGGGCTCGGGGCGGCGGCCACGACGATCGCCCCGTCGGTCGGGCCGCGCCCGGCGGTCGCCGGCTCCGGCTCGGCCCGCCGACGGCCGGCCGCGGGCCCGCGGCCGAGGGCGAGGCCGTCGGCGTCCAAGGAGGACACCAAGGGCTGGGGGATGCCGGCCAGGCTCGATGCCACCGCGGCGCTCGAGCCGGCGGCGCCGGGGCCGACGACGCCGACCTGGCCGGCGCCGGCCGAGGGGAGCCCGACCGGGTCGCCGCCGAGGGTCAAGATCAGGCCCGAGCCGTCGCCCGACTGGCCCCCGCCGCCCCCCGCCGCGGCGGATTGGCCGCCCTCCGCCGGGACCGACGGCCCCGCAAACACGCCGCCGGCCGACGCCGCATTCGCCGAGGGCCCCGCGAAGCCGGTCGTGGGCGCCGTCGGGATCGTCGTGGGCGTCGTGTTCGGGCCCAGGCCGGGGGCGTCGGGCGTCGGCACGGTCGGGGCGATCAGCCGCAGGTCGAGCGCCGGCCCCTGGCCGACGCCGTTGAGCAGGACCGAGTCGGGCAGGGCCGGGTTGCTGACTCCCAGGCCCAGCGTCATGCGCGACGTGCCCGTCGCCGTCACCTCGACGGTGTACTCCCCGGGCGCGAGGTGGATGAGGACCTCCATGGTCGCCGCGTCCGGCACGGCGAAGGTCGTCACGACGCCGCCCGACAGCGCGCCGGCGGCCCCCAGGCCCGCCCCGGTCGAGGCGATCGTGACGCCGCCGTCGCCGAGGATCGTCACCGTGACCGGCTGGTGGTCCGCCCTCGAGGTCGAGAACACGTAGAAGCCGTCGACGGGCGCCACGAAGTGGAAGGTCGCCGTCTGGCCGGGGTCGAGGGCCGTGTACAGGTACGACGTCGCGCCCGGCGCGATCACGCCGAGGTCGTTGGGCAGCCGCGCGGCGGCCGCGGCGACGTCGAAGCCGCCGAGCACTCCCGACGGCTGCCCCGGCGCCACCACCGGCTGGCCCGCCAGGTCGACGAGGCCGCCGACGGCCGGCCGCTCGATCGTATAGTGCCCGGCCGGTAAGGGCCGGACGAACACGTACGAGATGCTCGCCTGGGCCTCGTTGTAGGCGATCGGCGTCACCGGCCATGCCGTCCCGTTCTGGTCGACGACCACGACCCCGCCGGCCGGGGACGACTGGTCGCCGCCGCCCAACGCGCCGGAGAACTGGAGGGTGAAGCCCGTCGGGTTCGGGTTGAGCGGGTCGACGTGGTCCGGGTGAATGTCCAGCAGGGTCGTCGGCCGGTCCTGCGGGTCGGCGACCAGGTCGAGGGTGAACGGGCCGCCGGCCTGGGAGGTCGGGTTGGTGCCCGCGACGCCGGTCGACGGGTCGTAGCCGCCGGGCGCGCCGGGGACGTTCGCCGCGTCGGAGACGCCGACGTAATACGTGCCGGGCAGGAGGCCGGCGAAGAGGAAGGGGTCGTTGACGAACGGGGATCGGCCGACCGTATCGGTGGCGATCAGCCGGCCGTGGGCGTCGAAGAGCGACAGGTCGGAGACCAGCGGGCTGCCGTTGCGCTGGGCGTCGACCTCCAGGCCGAGCCGCCAGAAATGGCCGGGGGCCAGCTCGACCTTGTAGAGCTGGACGGCCGACGGATTGGCCTGCAAGTCGAGGGCGGCGGTCGTTTGCACGACCGTCGGGCCGACGGTCCCCAGGTCGACCGCGTCGCCCAGGCCCACGCCCGGCGCCGCGACCCGGAACTCGGCGACGACCTCGTCCCCCGCCGCGTCCTGGTTGGTCGTCCCGTCGTTGAGGCTCGACGAGGGGGGGAAGACGATCCGGTAGAGCCCCGGCGCCAGGTTCCCGCCCGGGACGACCTGCAACGTCGACCCGTCCGGACTCGCGTGGAGCCGCGGCGGGGCCGCCGCGACGGCCGACGACCACGACGCGCCCGTCGCGTCCCGGGACTGGATGTCGACGGTCCCGGGGAGGCCCGTCAGCAAGGGGTTGAACGGGGTCGAGAAGCCCAGGTCGATCGCCGTCGGCGACGACTCGAGCACCGCGACCGGCGCGGCCGGCGACGCCGTGCTCAGGTCGATGACCGCCGGGGCGCCGATCCCCTCGAATGCGAGCGTCGAGGGGCCGGTCAGCAGGTGCCGGGGCTCGAGGAACTCGGGACGGAACGTCGGGCGTCGGCCGCGTCCGCGTTGATATGGGGTTGGTCGCTTCATGGCAGCGGTACCGGGTCGTTCGGGGCGGGGACATCGCCCCGTTTGGCTATCGATATTCGTTCTGATCAAGCCTAGGCCGCGGCGATGCGGCCCGGGGTCGTGTCGCCCAGAAACCACGCATGGAATCGGGCGCCTCAAGCCCGGCTCAGAAATGCCCGGGCCGGACGTGGACATGGTCGTGGACGTGGCCCGACGGCCCGTGGTGCGGCGTCGGGGGCTGGTGTCGGTGGCCGTGGGCGACGGCCTGCGTCCCTTGGGCGAAGTGCCGGGGCGGTCCGGTGGGATGGCCCGCGCCGCCCACCGTCAGCGCGTCGCCCCAGCCGCTCAAGGTCCCGTAGACGATGTGGTCGAGGAGGCCGCCAACGACCTGCACGAGCCCCCCCACGAGCCCCCCCAAGAGGCCGCCGCCGGTGCTGTCGGTGCTGGAGGAGCCGTAGGACTGGCTGGGCTGGTTGGCGATGGTGGTGGCCGCCGGCACGGCGGCCGGCTGCTGGCTGGAGCCGAAGTTGACCTGCAAGGCGTAGGCGCCGTGGCCGGGCATCGTCGTCGTCGAGCCGCAGCGGATGTAGAAGCCCTCGCCCGGCGTCACGCCGGTGAGGGTGACCGTCGCCGTCGCGTTGTAGTACGGGCTGGCCGTCTCGCCGAGCACCTTCGTCAGCCCGCCGTCGAGGACCGCGACGTCGGGCTGGAGCAGGCTGAAGCCGGTGGCCTGCATCGCCACGGTCAGCGTGCCCGAGGTGTTCGCCGGCGCCTGCACGTAGAACCAGTCGCCGTTGTTG
>DASZMJ010000021.1:0-6732 GCA_035551935.1 Isosphaeraceae bacterium | reverse complement strand
GCTTCGAGGCCGAACCCGTGGCACCCGGAGCCGCGCCGACGACGACAAGCCCCACCCTCGTCGCCCGCAACCCGGCCACCGGCGCCGAGCTGGGGCGGGTCGAGCCGACCACGGCCGCCGGGGTCGTCGAGGCCGTCGCCCGCGCCCGGGCGGCGCAGTCGGCGTGGGGGGCGCTCGCGTGGAAGGATCGACGCGCGATCCTCCGCGAATTCTGGGCGGTCCTCGCCCGCGGGGCCGACGACTGGGCGGCGCAGATCCGCGACGAGGTCGGCAAGCCGACGACCGAGGCGATGGTCGAGGTCGTCGCCGCGCTCGACGCGGTCCGCTGGACGGTGAAGAACGCCGGAAAGGTCCTGGCCGACCGCCCGCTCGCCCGCGGCTGGCAGCGCGCCTTGCTCGTGCCGCCGGGGCGGCTCCAGTGGCGGCCGTACGGCGTCGTCGGCATGGTGGCGACCTGGAACTACCCCCTGTTCCTCACCGCCCCGCCGATCGCGCAGGCCCTGGCGACGGGCAACGCGGTCGTCTGGAAGCCGTCCGAATCCGCGATGATGTCGGCCCTGCGGCTCCAGGCGGCGCTCCGCGCGGCGGGCGTGCCCGAGGGGCTGGTCGCGGCGGTCTTCGGCGGGCACGAGGCGGGTCGGTCGTTGATCGGGTCGGAGATCGACCTGGGGATGTTCACCGGGGGCGTCGACGCGGGCCGCTCCGTCCTCGCCGAGCTCGGCCGCCGCGGCCGGCCGGCCATCGCCGAGCTCTCCGGGTTCGACGCGGCCGTCGTCCTGCCCGACGCCCCCCTGAGGTCGACGGCCCGGGCCCTCGCGTGGGGCGCCTTCGTCAACGCCGGCCAGACGTGCGTGGCGGTCAAGCGCGTCTATGTCGTCGGCGACCCCGCCCCGATGGCCGAGGCCCTCGCCGAGTCCGCCCGCGCGCTCCGCGTCGGCGACCCGGCGACGGCGACGGTCGACATGGGCCCCTTGATCTCGTCGGCCGCCCGCGACCGCTTCGACGCGGCGATCCGGGCGACCTCGGCTGCGGGGGCGCGGGTCCTCGCGGGCGGGGCGCCGACGGCGGGGCCGGGCTGGTTCTACGCGCCGACGGTCCTCCTGGCCGACGGGCCGGGGCCCGAGGCGGCGCTGGCCGGGGCGTTCGGGCCGGTGGCGCTGGTCCGGGGCGTCGCCGACGAGTCGGCCGCGATCCATGCGGCCAACGCCGGGCCGTTCGGCCTCTCGGCGAGCGTCTGGGGCCGCGACCGCCGCCGCGCCCGGGCGTTGGCCGAGCGGCTGGAGGCGGGGATGGTCGCGATCAACGACCACGTCGCCCCCTCGATCCACGCCGCGAGCCCCTTCGGCGGCGTCAAGGCCAGCGGCTTCGGCCGGACCAAGGGCGCCCTCGGCCTGCTCGCCTTCGCCCAGGCCCGCACCCTCCACGACCGCCCCCCCGGCGGCCTCCGACCCCACCTGCCCCCCGACGATGGCTCCCTCTCCCGGCTGTTGGCCCTCTACCGCAAGGTATTCCACCCGCGTTGAGGGGATGGGAAATCACCCGCAGATGACGCAGATGGCAAAAATGAAAAAGAAATGAAATATCCCGGATTTTCATCTGTGCCATCTGCGTCATCTGCGGGTGATTTCCCATCCCTCCCGCGCCGATCAGCCCTCGCTGAGGGTCAGCGTGAACTGGCCGCGGGCCACGCCGCGATGGGCCGGGCCGGACCTGAGGGTGAGGGCGGCGGTGCCGTCGGTGCCGGCCAGCGAGGAGAACGCTCCGCTGGCGGTGACGACGTGGAAGTTGAAGGGGGTGGTCGTCGCGGTGCGCGGGGCGAGGTCGGTCGTCGGTCCGGCGAAGTCGGCGGCGAGGGTGCCCCCGACCCTGCCGCGGAGGGTGGCCTGGGCCGACCCGGTGGTCGTGGCGCCGGGGAGGGAGGCGTTGGTGCCGAAGACCCCCTGGAACTTGACGTTGCCGAGGCCGCGGATCCGGGTCGAGCCGTTCAGCACGACGAACTCGGGCGAGCCGGGGGCGTTGGGGAGGGTGGTCCTGGACGTGCCGTGGACGGTGATGCTCAGGGCGGTGGCCTGCGCCGCGACCTCGGCGACGCCGCCGGCGTGGCTCAGGGCGATCCGGGATTCGAGCGCGTCGTCGACGGACGGACGGAACCGATGCTTCGGCGTCATGGTCGTCATTCTCCGGAGAGGGTTCGGGACGGTCGACGGTCGCCGCCGTCCCCGTCGAGGGAGGGGGTCCTTCTTCGTTCCAGGTCGTCCGACCCCCCCAAGTGTGACATGCAGCCGGGAACAAGCAAGTCTCGCCGACCGGTGCGGTCCCCGGCGTCGGCAGGGTCCGCCACGCCGTCGCCCCCCGTGGCCGGCGCGGTTATGATCCGGGTCGAGGCCGTTTCGACTGCGGAAACGGCGAGCGAGTGACGACTTGCGGCGGGTCGGCCGGCGACGAGGGAGGGGGGCCGATGCGGGCGATCGAGGCCGGGGATGTGGTCGAATACCTCCGGGAAAAGGGCCGGATTCCGCGGGCGAAGGCGGCCCGGGCGGAGGCGATGGGAGGTGGGGTGTCGAACGTCGTGCTCCGCGTCGAGGTCGAGGGGGAGCCGCCGTTCGTCGTCAAGCAGGCACGCGAACGCCTGCGGACCGAGATGCTCTGGGTCAGCCGGCTCGACCGCATCTGGCATGAGACGGCGGCCCTCGAATTGCTCGCGGGGCTGCTGCCGACGGGGGCCGTCCCGCGGGTGCTCTTCGAGGAGCGCGACGATTTCCTCTTCGCCATGGAGCACGCCCCGGCCGGGGCCGTGCCCTGGAAGCAGGAACTCCTCGACGGCCGCGCCGACCCCGAGGTCGCCCGCCGCGCCGGCGCGATCCTCGGCGCGATGCACGCCGCGACCGCCGGCCAGCCGGCCCTGGCCGCTGCCCCGCTGTCCGAGACGGACCTCTTCGACCAGTTGCGCATCGACCCCTATTACCGCACCGCCGCCCGCGCCCACCCCGACCTGGCGACGACGCTCGACGCCTTGATCGCGAGCATGGCCGTGCCCGGCCCGACGTTCGTCCACGCCGACTTCAGCCCGAAGAACATCCTCGTCCACGACGACGGCCTCATGGTCGTCGACTTCGAGACCGCGCACGCCGGCGACCCCGCCTTCGACCTGGGGTTCTTCACGAGCCACCTGATCCTCAAGGCCCTGCGGGCCGGGCCGGGGGTTGGGTCGTACCTGGATTTGGCTCGGGCGTTCCTCGATTCGTACCGCGACCGCTCATGCGCGGGGATCGGCGACGACCTCGAACGTCGCTCGGTCAGGCATGCGGCGGCCTGCGTGCTGGCCCGGGTGGATGGCAAGAGCCCCGTCGAGTACCTCGACGTGCCCGCCCGCGGCCGCGCCCGGGCCCTCGCGCGTGACGCCCTTCGTGACGGGATCGACACCTGGCGCGAGCTGCTCGACCGGGCGGCACGGGGGATGCAGACCCGTCTCCTATCGGGACCGGGAGATGGAGGCAAGCCTCGATAGGAAGGGGGTCGCCATGTCCCGGTTGGCGAAGCTGGTGGCGCGCGAGGTGCTGGACTCGCGCGGTCAGCCGACGGTCGAGGTCGAGGCGTCGGGCGACGACGGCGCCTTCGGCCGGGCGATCGTGCCGGCGGGGGCGAGCACCGGCCGGCACGAGGCGAAGGAGCTGCGCGACGCCGACGCCCGCCGCTTCGGCGGCCGCGGGGTCCGGCGCGCCGTCGCGGGGGTCGGGGCCGAGATCGCCCCGGCGGTCCTCGGCATCGACCTCGACGATCAAGCCGGCCTCGACGCCCGCCTCGTCGACCTCGACGGCACGCCCGACAAGGGGCGCCTCGGCGCCAACGCGATCCTCGGCGTCTCGCTGGCCGTCGCCCACGCCGCGGCGGCGAGCAAGGGCGAGGAATTGTATCAACACTTGCATTGTCTGTGGCGCGACCACGTCGGCGCCGACGCGGCCGGGCCGACGGTGCCCCTGCCGATGATCAACATGATCTCCGGCGGCCTGCACGCGGGGGCGAACCTGGATTTCCAGGACTTCTTGATGGTCCCCGTCGGCGCCGCCGACTTCGGCGGGGCGTTGGAGATGGCCTCGGCCGTCTACCGCGCCCTCGGCGCGATCTTGCGCGAGTCGGGGGCCGAGGCGGCGCTGGTCGCGGACGAGGGGGGGTACGGCCCGAAGTTGCGGGCCGATTGCCACGCCGTCGAGCGCATCCTCGAGGCCGTCGTCGCCTGCGGCCTCGAGCCGGGCCGCGACGTGGCCATCGCGCTGGATATCGCCTCCAGCCGCCTGTTCGACCCGGCCGCCGGCCTGTATCGCCTGTCGGCCACCGCCAACGACGTCTTCGACTCCGCCGGCATGATCGACCTGCTCGAGCACTGGACCCGACAGTTCCCGATCGCCTCGATCGAGGACGGCCTGGCCGAGGACGACTGGGACGGCTGGGCGGCGTTGACGGCCCGCCTCGGCGGCCGCGTCCAGCTCATCGGCGATGACCTGTTCGTCACCCGGACCGACCGTCTGCTGCTCGGCGTCGAGCGGAAGGTCGCCAACGCGGTGCTCGTGAAGGTCAACCAGGTCGGCACCCTGACCGAGACGTTCGCGACGTTGGCCCTGGCCCGCCGGAGCGGCTACCGCGCGATCGTCTCGGCCCGCTCGGGCGAGACCGAGGACGCCACGATCGCCGACCTCGCCGTCGCCGTCGGCGCCGGCCAGATCAAGATCGGCTCGCTCGCGCGCTCCGAGCGGCTCGCCAAGTACAATCGCCTCCTCCGCATCACCGAGCACCTCGGCCCGAACCCCCCGTTCGCCGGCCGGTCGGCGATCGAGCTATGAGATCGATGCCGAAGGGACGGCCGGGGGCGACGTCGATGTCCTCGGCGCCTTCTTCTTCGGCACGGCCAGGCAGACGACGAGCGTGGCGATGAACAGGCCGGCGACGAGCAGGCCGAGGCCGACGAGGAGGGCCTTCGTCGGCGTCGAGAGCGGGGCGGCGGGGGTCTCGAGGAGGAGTTCGGCGAAGGGCTTGCGCGGGCCGGCGGACGCGGCGGCGGGGCTCGGGTCGCGGCCGAAGAGGAGCTGCTTCCGCGCCTTGATCGACGCCTCCGACTCGTGCGGGTCGGGACCGGTCATGGGCGTTGGCATGGGAGGTCGCCTCGGCGTTGGATTCAAGGACGCGCGACGAAGAACCAGTCCCAGCTCCGGGGGTGCCCGGCGAACTCGGCGCCGCCGGGGAGGCTCTCGTCCCAGGGATAGAGGACCTTGCCGAGCTTCACCGAGCGGAAGCCGGCCTTGCGCATCCGGTGCTCGATCTCGAACGGCTGCCAGAACTTCTGCCGGAGCCCCTGGAAGGTGAACCGGCCGAAGGCGAAGTCATAATAATGGTGCTCGCAATGGAACGCCGCATGCCGCTCGGCGGCCTCGGGGTCGTCGCCGCGGTCGAGCGCCTGGTCGTACAGGAGCATCGTCTGGTAGTGCAAGGCGTCCATCGCCGGCACGGCGCCCAGGAACACGCCCCGGGGCCTCAACGCCGCGCGGATGGCCTTCAACGTGCGGTCGATGAGGCGGACGTCGGGCATGACCAGCGAGTTGACCGCGACGGCCACATCCAGCGCCCCTTCGTACGCAGCCAGCTCGTGCATCGCGCGACGCTCGAAGGTGACGCGGTCGGCATGGTCACCAAGGCGCTCCCGCGCGCGAGCGATCATCCCCGGGGCGAAGTCCAGCGCGACGACCCTGCCGAACCGCTCGACCAGGAACGGCAGGAGCGGGCCCGTGCCGCAGCCGAGGTCCGCCACCGTCTTCGACCCCGGCTCCGGCACGGACTGGAGCGCATCCAGGACCGGGTTCTCGACCCCCTCGCGGAACGGGTCGAGGAACAGGTCGTCGTACCGCTTGGCGTGCCGGCTCCACTGCCGGCCCTGGACTTGGACCGTCGAGTCTTCCACGTGTCGTCGACCCTTTCGCCAGATTCCCTTTGGCGTGACCCTGATCCTCTACTCTACAACGCCCGGCCCCGCCGCGCAAACGGTTCGTACGTCGCGGGCACGCCCCGCGTGCCGTCCGCCCTCTTCGTAGCAGGCACGCTCCGCGTGCCGTCCCTGGCTGGGTGGCTGGTTGGCCGCGGTTGCCGACGACGGCCAACCCCTGCCACCCGCCAACCGACGCTTCGTCCCCCGGATTCCGGCGTGATTATCCCGATTTCGCACGGATTTCGGTTATAGGATCGCGCCTTCTTTTCGAGATTAAGAGGATGAAGGCCACGGGTCGCGGGCATCGCCGTTGTTGCCCGCGGCCGTTCGATGGTCCGCCGATATCCCGCATCCGGGAGATCCCGTCGATGTCCAGCTCCAAGGCCAAGTCGCAACTCTCCGCCGCCCAGCTCGCCGCCCGCCGCGCCAACGCGCTGCTGTCCACCGGCCCGCGCACCCCCGAGGGCAAGGCCATCGCGTCCATGAACGCCGTGTCGCATGGCCTCTGCTCCAACGTGGCGGTCCTGCCGGGCGAGAGCGTCGAGGAGTTCCAGGCCACGCTCGAGGGCTGGGTCCACGAGCTCAAGCCCGCCGATTCGTACGAGCGCGAACTCGTGTACAACATGGTCTGCGCCTCGATCGCCATCGCGCGGGTGCGCAAGGCCGACAACGCCGCCGTCGGCGCCCGCGTCCGGGCCGCGGGCGACGTGTGGGACGAGCGGCGCGCCGCGAGCCTCCGGGGCCTGACCGAGGCGCTC
>DASZMJ010000020.1:0-21508 GCA_035551935.1 Isosphaeraceae bacterium | reverse complement strand
TCAGGTGGCGCCTGAGGATGGCGACCTTCTCAGGGGGCGTGTAGTTCTTGCGGGGCTTTCGCATCGGAGAAACTCCTCCCGAGTTGTAGTATAACTCGGACATGGCGTCTCTCCATTTCCGGCTGAAGCAAAACAGAGTCTCCGCCGATCGGATGCCACTGGTGGCACCCGCCCACGGCCTCGCGGCCGTACTCCGGTTCCTTGATCCGGATGCGCACCCGCTCGTAATGGTGGGCGTCATGATACGCCTGTATCGGGAGCAACTGCACCAAGTTGATGGCGCCGATGAGCGGATCGGCGAGCCTGACGTGGCCCAGAAGCTGTTCGTCACGCGGGGTGTAGAAGCGGCGACACGCGGCGTGCTCCGCCCGCAGCGCCTCATGCAGAAAGCCCACGCTCACAGGTCGGCGTGGTGAGCACTTCGGCGGAAAGATCCGGCCGCCGCTTTTCGGGTAACTGGGAGGCTTGGCGAGGATGTGTTCGATGTCGGTCTTATACGGCCGATGGCGAAACGGCCGCGCGAAGATCGACGCCAGCGGGTAATAGACGATCACGAGCCTGCGCAAGAAGCGATTGACGACCCGCGAATGGTCGAGATGCTCGCCGATGGACCAGACCCTTGGGCCGGGTCGGTACCACAACACGGCATCCGGCAGCGGGCCTAGCTCGTGGAAGATGGCTTCGCGCTGGTCGTCCAGCAGGTCCAGGTATCGCGTGACCGAGCCAGGCATAAGGACACCCGGTCGCAGGGGGTTGTCGATGTCGGGCCGCCGTCTGCGAGATGCTCCGTTCCCCCGGGGCGCTGCCCGCACGGTTCCTGGCGGGCATGTGGCGGTCATCGGGCAGCCTCCGCCGCCTAACGACCAAGCTCACCGGACCGGCCCGCCGAGTGTTACCGTTGACCGACCTGAAACCGCCGCGGCGGGCCGGGTCCGCTGCAGCGCGCGGTTAGGCGACATGCCTCAGCCGTCGTCTGTCGCCTCTTCCGCTAACGATGAATCGAGTTCCTCTTCGAAGGGGCCGACGCGGAAGACGATCTTTCCATCTCTGTAGAGCCGGATCCAGACGTCAGCAAACTCCTCACCCATACCGCGGACGTAGAAGGCCCGCCCCGGGAAGCCTGCGGAGATGTGCTCCATCAGGCCATCGATATCATCGGACCACAGGCCTTTGAAGTCACCCTTCTCCTCTTCGAGAGCATGCCGCAGCTGCTCGAGGATGAAGTCCACGGCGTACTCACGTTCCCGGGCCTCCAGGTACGATCGGGCCCGGCTCAGGACGGCCTCGAAGTCGGGCGGATCGTCCGAGAACGTGAATTCGACGTTGGTGTAGTAGCTCATGAGCGTCCGAGCCGCCTAACGCCAAAGCTCAGCGGATCCACCCGCCCGAGCGAGCTTCGAGATTACGAAAACCGCCGCGGCGGGTGGGGTCCGCTGCAGCGCGAGGTTAGGCGGCGTCACCCGAAGGCCGCCAATTGCTCGTCGGTCGGCAGGGCGAACGCACGTGTTTCGCAAATCCTTGTCCTGCAAGGATTTGCAATCTAGTGCACGGAATTCAACTAGTCGCAAGTTCTTTGCAGACAAGGATTTGTGAATTAGATGCGTTTGCCCTGGTCGGTCGGCAGGCTGAATGGCACGATACCATCGCGTGCATACGCCTCAAGGCCCGACAGGTGGCCGGATCTCGCTCGGAGGATCAGCCCGACCGCGGTGCCTTCGGGGGAGTGGCCCTCCACGTCGGAGAGCGTGCCGGACGGATCATCCACGAGCAGGTGCGGCGATTCAAGGGCCAGGTCGATCGACGGGCATCCGCAGAGGCACCGCCCTATGACGCGGAGCTTATCGAGCTGGGGCAGGTAGGCCGCCGCCCGCGCCGCATTCGTGCCGGTAATCTCGGCCCCGACGGTTAGGAGCCACCGCAGGACGCGCCGCTCGTCTGCGGTAAGGCCCCGCGACAGGGCAAACGCATCTAATTCACAAATCCTTGTCTGCAAAGAACTTGCGACTAGTTGAATTCCGTGCACTAGATTGCAAATCCTTGCAGGACAAGGATTTGCGAAACACGTGCGTTCGCCCTGGGCCCCGCGACTCGACGATGCGGCCGGTGCCTTGCGTCATGCACGCTCCCCGCCGCCTAACGCCAAAGCTCAGCGGACCCGCACCGCCGAGAACGCGATGATACCCGGGAAGGCGACGCGACGGTGCGGGGGCCGCTGCAGCGCGAGGTTAGGCGTCTGGTTCCTGCCGCGTGGAGAAGGCAACGCTTCCGTCCGCCTTCAGCACTTCGACCAGTGTACCGCCGGCCGAGTCGCATGCCAGCCGTACGCGAGGCACCTCGCCCGCATCGCTCAACAGGAGGTAGGAGACGCCGTTGACGACATCGAGTTTGGCGCGGAACGTCCCGGAGGAGTCCTTGATGAGCACGGTGGCTCGATCGTAGTTCCCTGCACCGGCGGTGCTGATGAGAATGCGGCTTTGCCCCTGTTGGTCGTAGAGGGACAGGCCGGCGTACTCCTGCTCATCGCCGACGAGGCCGAGCCGAGCCCGCACGACGCCCCGCGCGTCCTTCACGACGAACCCTTCGGCTTCGATCACGGACGCCACGAGGTCGCTCCGAAGTCGCCTAACGCCAAAGCTCAGCGGCCCGCGCAGCGGGTCCGCTGGATCGCACTGTTAGGCTTCCCATGACCATGCGCCGCTAGGCTGCGATGAGTAGGAGGGATTTCCCGCGGCAGGCTTCGAGCCATCCAAGCAGCTCCTCATGGAACTCCAGCAACTCTCCGAGCGTCTCCTCACTGACTTGCAGGGCACCGAGCGCCTCATGGAGTCGTAGGACTTCGTCCGAATCGAGCCAAGCGAAATAGCAACCCATCGTGTCGATCGCCTTCGTCCTCAGCGGACGACCGTCAACGAGCCAGTGCAGGAGCTTTCGCGCATCCTCGGGAAGCCGGGGCGCCATCTCCTCGTGGTAGTCGCTCCACGCCATCCATTTCCAGTCATCGTTGATGGGATACTCGCTCCGCAGGAGGCCGAGGCTAAGAGCGGCGAGGTGGATGCACTTATCCCACTCGCCCGGTTCCTTTGCGTCTCGCAATCGACCCTCGACAAAAGACCGAGCCCGCTCACGAAACGCTTCGGCCTCCGACGATTCGGGGCCGACCTCGTAATGCTTGGCATATTCGGCGACCATCCGGTGGATGAGGACTTCGTCTCGGCTACCGACCGCTTGTCGGATCGGCTCAAGATCGCTCACCGGATAGATCAGGGGTCGCATCGACATAGAGCGGCTCCGCGTCGCTGGCCCACTCCCGGTAGGATTGGACCGGAAACCTTCCGCAGCCTAACGCATAAGCTCAGCGGACCCGGCCGCCGAGCAAGCCTTGGACTTCACGAAAACCGCCGCGGCGGCCGGGGTCCGCTGCAGCGCAAGGTTAGGCGGCGTCCGACGCGGTGAACGCGCGCAAGACACGCCCCTCGAAGACGGCCAGGGCCGCGATGCGAGTACCGCATGCCGGGCACCGGGCTGCGACCTCGACGCTCCAGTCGCCGGGCGACACGGCCTCGGACTTTGGCAAGGACGCGCCGAGGACAAGCTCGGGCTCGGTGGCATTGGAGCCGGCGGGCTGGAACGGCGAATCGCAGAGGAACTCGCATTTCGGGCACACGAGCCATTCGCCGATCACGAATGCGGGGAGGGCCATTGCCGCCTAACACCAAAGCTCAGCGGACCGGCCGCTACAGTAACCGTTGCATACCCACAGAGCAACTGCGGCCGGGTCCGCTGCAGCGTGAGGTTAGGCGTCAGCGAGACCGGCTGAGCCGCGAAAAAGTAGAATCTCCCTTCTTCCCTCCGGCGGCTGAGTCGCCTTCGTTCGAGGTCAGCTCGTCGCGGTCAAGCGGTACGCTTTCGCGAGAATCCTCTTCTTCAGGCCCTCGTCCTTCACGTCCTTCGCGAGAGCGTAGAAGCTATACGGGTACTTGACCGTGTGGCTGCTTGCGATCTCGCTGACGTCGTGCTTCGCCTGGGCCACCCAGTAGTCTCGAGTGAGCGGGGTTCGCGCCCGCGGCGGGATAGATGTGACATTGCCCGCGCCCGCGTCGTTTCGCGCGCGTGCACCCCGAACCCACTTCCAGTAGGCCGGAACGCCCTTGCGGGCGAGCTCTTTGTGGCCCATGCGCTGGAGTTCGAGTAGGGCGTGCCCGATCGTCAGGACGTGTCCGTCGAACCCGTTGCCCTTCGCCCGCAGGAATTCCTCGAAGACGAAGTGGACGAACTCTTGCTCGTCGTCGAGCCCCACGAGCGGGTCGGAATCCTTCGCAAGCCCGCCGCTCGTCTGCCCGAAGCTCTGAACCATCCCTCGAAGACCGTCGATCCGCCCGGGCGTCGCGGTCTCGGGCACGGCGCGGAGGGCCTTCAGGCAGGCGACCGCGAAGATGATGTTGTGGCCCTTCCCGCGCAGCGTGGCGATGCCGGCGTCGAGGTCCTCGAGCAGTCCGTCTACGAGCCCCGGGTCAGCGGCCTCCTTCGGCCGGGCCGCGGCGTAGATGGGGTTTTTCAACAGCCGGGCGTCGAGGTAGGCCAGGATCTCCCTCTGGGTGTCGGCGTCGAGCCTCTGTTCGCGGCAGAAGAACGCCGAGGAGATGACGGCGGCGGCGTTGTGGCCGTCGCCGAACGTGTCCCCGATGTCGGCGACCAGGCTCATGCCGTCGAGACCCTTGATAATCTCGCGCGGCCCGATCGGGGCGTCTTCCGCCAGCTTCTCGTCATCCGCGGGGGCGCGCCTGTCGAACAGCGCCTCGGGGCAGAAGGGCAGACCCGCGACGATGAGCCCGGCCTTCAGGAGTTGCCGCCTGGCGATCGCGTCTGAGCGTGTCATGGGACCGTCCTCTTTGGGAAGCGCCTGCCACGGTCGGTGAGCGGCCAGTGCGGCGGGCGAACCGAAGCCGTCAGGCGAGCCGCGTCACCGGCGATTTCCGGGGCCTCGGTCGCCGGCCCCCGCCGACGCTCGTTGGGAGGGCCGCCTAACGACCAAGCTCAGCGGACCCGCACCGCCGAGACAGCGATGATAGCACGAGAGGCGTCGCGGCGGTGCGGGGTCCGCTGCAGCGCCGGGTTAGGCGTCCCCGCGTCATTTGATGCGGAAGCCACCCTTCCGGCAGAAGGCAGCGAACTCAACGATGGTCGCGCGGTACCCGTCGTATCCCGGAAGACCGGCGAACGAGGCAGCGAGCTCCGGGGGGACCATCCGCTCGACCTGCTCGCGCTGCTCGGCCCCCATCGCGGCCAGGACCTCCGGAACCGCAGGGTCCGCCAAGGCTGCTTCCAGTGCATCAGCGATCGCCGCCGCGTCCTCGGCAGAGACGAGCTGCCCGTCGCATGTGCCGTAGTTCTCCCCATCCCAGGGCTCGTTCGGCTCGCCTTCGCTCTCTTCCCAACCCTCAGGGGGGAGCGTGCCCCTCGGCTCCCATCCGTAGCGTTGGGCCAGCCCCAGGATGGTCGCCCAGCCGAAGCCGCCGAAGCGGTAGGAGTCGCCCGACTCGCTGATGAGATCCAGCCCCATAGTTCGCCTTACCCCCGCCGCCTAACTTGTAGTAGACCTCAGATTCGCCGTGGAAGATCACGGCGCAATCGCCGTATAATCCCGCCGCCGGGCCATCATCCGCGATGGGCAGCGGGGATGCAAGGCCATGCGCCGGGATTCGAAGGCATTTTCAACCGCGAGAACCATGGCGAAGCTCCTCGACCAGTTGCGGGAACAGATCCGCACCCTGCACTACAGCATCCGGACCGAGGACGCGTACGTGCTGTGGGCCAGGCAATTCATCCTGTTCCACGGCAAGAGGCATCCGGCGGAGATGGGCGAGGCCGAGGTGGCGGCGTTCCTGACGCACCTGGCCGTCGAGAGGAACGTCTCGGCGTCGACGCAGAACCAGGCGCTCAGCGCTGGTGTTCCTGTACAAGGTCGTCCTGGATCGGCCGCTGGCGGGGGTCGAGGACATGGTCCGGGCGAAGCGGCCCGAACGCCTGCCGACGGTCTTCACGCGCGACGAGGTCCGGGCCGTGCTCGCGCGCCTCGAGGGCGACAGGTGGCTGATGGCGAGCCTGCTGTACGGCTCCGGGCTGCGGCTGATGGAGTGCCTCCGGCTGCGGATCAAGGACGTCGACTTCGGCCAGAATCACATCATGGTCCGCGACGGCAAGGGGCAGAAGGACCGCGTGACCCTCCTGCCCGCCACGCTCGCCGACCCCCTCCGCCGCCAGATCGAGCGGGCGACGGAGGTCCATCGGCGGGACGTCGCCGAGGGGTTCGGCCGGGTCTACCTGCCCCATGCCCTGGCCACGAAGTACCCCGAGGCCGACCGGATGCGGGGCTGGCAGTACGTCTTCCCCGCGTCGTCGCGGTCGGTCGACCCGCGGTCGGGCGTCGAGCGCCGGCACCACGAGCCGGAGTCGAACCTCCAGCGCGCCGTGAAGAAGGCCGTGCGGCTCGCGGGCCTGGCCAAACCGGGGTCGTGCCACACGTTCCGCCACAGCTTCGCCACCCACCTGCTGGAGAACGGGTCGGACATCCGCACCGTGCAGGAGCTGCTCGGCCATGCCGACGTGCGGACGACGATGATCTACACGCACGTCCTCGCCCGCGGACCGATGGGCGTCCGGAGCCCGGCGGACGTGCTCTGACCCGACCCGCATCGCCTGGACCTCGCGCCGCGGGCCGACGAACCGGGGCAAAACCGCGCGATCCCCCCGGAATTGCTGCCGGTTTTCGGCCCGGATTCCAACTATGGGGGTAGCGGCTCCTCGCGGGAGGGGCATCGTGTGCGCGGCGATGGCAACGGAACGACTTGAACGGGCCCCATGGTTCCCCGAAACGATCGACATGACGACCAGACCATCCCTCGGTTCATCCCCGAGGTCGGCCGGGGCCGGCGCGGAACGAACCGACGGGCCACCTTAGTTCACTTCGGGGAGGGGCCGGGGAAGGCGAGGACGAGGTCGTCGCGGCGCGAAACGAACCCACTTCGGCGAGCGTCGCGGCGCGAAACGAACCCACTCCGGCGAGCGTCGCGGCGCGAAACGAACCCACTCCGGTATGAGGATCGGGGGTCGGGGAAGAGGTCGGCCGCGAGGCGAGACGCCGGCGCGGAACGAACCGAAGACGCCCCGGCCCCTGGCCCCCGACCCCAGGCCCCTCGCCGTTCGGAACGAACCGAACGGGGCCTTGGGGGAGCTGGGGCGATCGTGCCGGCAAACGGCCGCGATTCGGAACGAACCGAACGGGGCAATGGCGGGATTGGGCAAGGTCTGCCGATGGCTGGAGGCGGCGCCGAACGAACCCACGGCGCGCGGCTCGGCGCCGAAAACGAACCCAATCCGGGCCACGGCGCCGACAAAACGAACCCAATCGCGGCGAAGATCGGGGGGCCTTCGGGGGAGATGGGGGATGGGTCGAGGGGGGTGGGGGTTGGCCGGACTCGGCGCGGAACGAACCGAAAGGACGCCCCGGACACGACGGCCACCGAACGAACCTACCGGTCGGTTTCGTTCACGTCGCGGCGGCGAGGAGGCGGCGGAACTCGACGAAGAGGTACTGGCTGTCGTGGGGGCCGGCGGAGGCCTCGGGGTGGTACTGGACGGCCATGATCGGCAGGCGGCGGTGGCGGAGTCCCTCGAGGGTCTGGTCGTTGAGGTTGATGTGGCTCGGCTCGACGTCGGGGGGCAGAGAGGTCGCGTCGACGGCGAAGCCGTGGTTCTGGGTGGTGATCTCGACGCGGCCGGTCCGCTCGTCGCGGACGGGGTGGTTGGCGCCTCGGTGGCCGAACTTGAGCTTGAACGTCCGGGCGCCGAGGGCCTGGCCGAGGAGCTGGTGGCCCAGGCAGATGCCGAAGATCGGGATGCCCCGCGACTCGGCCGCCTCGCGGATCAGGGTCCGCAGGGTCGCGACGGCCTCGACCAGGGCGGCGGGGTCGCCGGGTCCGTTGGAGAGGAAGAGGCCGTCGGGCTCGTGGTCGAGGATCGCCCCGGCCGGGGCCGAGCCGGGCAGGACGGTCACGCGGCAGCCGACCTCGACGAGGTGGCGGGGGATGTTCCACTTCATGCCGAAGTCGAGGGCGACCACGTGCGGGCGGTCCGCTTCCACGGTCGGCGCCGGCGCGGGTTGGCCGAGCGGCCGGGCGAACGGCCCCTCGAAGCCGGGGCCCCATTGGCTCGCCTCGCGGGGCATGACCTCGCGGGCCAGGTCGCGGCCCACGAGGCCGGGGCTCGCCTGCGCCTTGGCCACGAGGCTGCCGGAGTCGAGGTCGGTCGTCGAGAGGTATCCCTTCAACGCCCCGCGCTCGCGGGTGATCCGCACGAGGGCGCGGGTGTCGATCCCCTCGACGCCGATGATGCCGTTGTCGGCGAGGTACCGGTCGAGCGAGCCGCTGGAGCGGTGGTTGCTGGCCAGGCGGCTGAGCTCGCGGACGACGAAGCCGCGGACCCAGGGGCGGCGGCTCTCGCAGTCCTCGGCGTTGACGCCGTAGTTGCCGATCAGCGGGTACGTCATCGCGACGATCTGGCCGTGGTACGACGGGTCGGTCAGGATCTCCTGATAGCCCGTCATGCTCGTGTTGAAGACGACCTCGCCGTCGACCTCGCCCCGCGCCCCGAAGGCCCTCCCCTCGAAGACCGTCCCGTCTTCCAAGGCCAGCTTCGCCACGTCCATCGATTCCGCCCGCCCCCTCCGGCCGTCCGGTCCCCGACCACGTCCCCGATAGCATACCCGGATTCGGCCCGATCGGGCCAGCCGTCGCGGCGGGGGGGTGTCGTCTGTCTTCCTCCCTCTCCCCGAGGGCCGGGGTGGGGGGATGCGGGTCAGCCGGAGAGGCTTTGCAAGCCTCCTGCGGGACCGGGCCGGACGGTTGCTTTCGACGCCGACGCCGGTTAGCTTGCGGGGCGCGACGGCGAGACGGAACCGGGGACGGACCCCGCGCCTCGACGCGACGACTCCGACAGAAGGACCGCGATCATGGGAGCCGAGGCCCGCCTCGCCGAGCTGAAGCTGATCCTGCCGCCGCCGCCCAAGCCGGTGGCCACGTATCGGACCGCCGTCCGCCATCGCGACCTGCTCTACGTCTCGGGCCACGGGCCCTTGAACGCCGACGGCACGCTCCACACCGGCAAGCTCGGCGCCGACCTCGGCCTCGAGGCGGGGCAGGCCGCGGCTCGGCAGACCGGCCTGGCCATCCTGGCGACCGTCCGCGACCACCTCGGCTCGCTCGACCGCGTCGTCCGCCTCGTCAAGGCCCTCGGCATGGTCAACTGCACCCCCGACTTCGCCGACCAGCCCCGCGTCATCAACGGCTTTTCGGACCTCATGGTCGACGTCTTCGGCGACCCCGGCAAGGGCGCCCGCAGCGCCATCGGCATGGTCGCCCTCCCCGGCAACATCGCCGTCGAGATCGAGGCGATCTTCGAGGTCAAGGACTAGTGTCCTCGGTCGGCTTCGCGGCCCCGCGGCCGCGGTCGTTGGTCCTCGGTGGAGTCATCCGGTGCCGGGTCACGGCAGGCTCGAAGGCAAGGCGTGCCTGATCGTCGGCGGCACCGGGGGCATCGGCGCGGCGGCGGCGGGGAGGTTCGCGGAGGAGGGGGCGAGGGTCGTCGTGGCGGGACTCGGCGGCACGGACGGCGCGATCTCGGTCGATGTGGCCGACGCGGGGCAGGTGCGGGGCATGGTCGCCGAGGCGGTCGGGCGGCTGGGGGGGAGGCTCGACGTCCTCCTGCACGTCGCCGGGATCAGCGGCCGGAGATATGGAGATGGGTCGTTGCACGAGTGTTCCGATGAGGGCTGGGAGCGCGTCCTGGCGGTCAACGCGCGGGGGGCCTTCCTGACCAATCGCGAGGCGGTGCGGGTCATGCTCGGGCAAGGGCCGGATGATCGCGGGGTCCGTGGGGCGATCGTGAACGTGGGATCGGTCCTGGCCGAGCGGCCGGCGCCGGGGCATTTCGACACGATCGCGTACGCGGCGAGCAAGGGGGCGTTGCGGTCGTTGACGCTCGCCGCGGCGGCGCGATATGCGCCGGACCGGATCCGGTTCAACCTGCTCGTCCCCGGCCTGATCGACACGCCGATGGCCGCGCGGGCCGTCGGCGACCCGGCGATCCGGGCCTTTCTCGCGCGGAAGCAAGGGCTGGCCGGCGGGCCGTGCGCGGCCGGCGACGTGGCCGAGGCGGCCCTGGCCCTCTGCGAAAGCTCCGCGCGGTTCGTGACCGGGGCCGAGCTGGTCGTCGACGGCGGCTGGTCGGTCGGCGAGGCGAGCCCATGAGCACGAGCGACGCGATCGGCCAGTACCTCGCCGCCGCGCGACGGGCGATCGACGCGATCGAGGGCGACCAGCTCGAGGCGATCCGCGCCGCGGCGGCCCGGTTCGCGAGCACGATCGCCGCCGGCCGGCTCGTCCACGTCTTCGGCACGGGCCACTCGCGGATGGCCGTCGAGGAGGTCTTCCCGCGCTACGGCTCGTTCCCCGGCTTCCACCCGATCGTCGAACTGTCGATGACCTATCACAACCCCGTCGTCGGCGCCAACGGCCAGCGGCAGGCGATGTTCCTCGAGAACGTCCAGGGCTTCGGCGCCGTCCTCTGGCGCAACTTCGCCGTCGACCCCGCCGACGCCTTGCTCGCCATCTCCAACAGCGGCGCCGGCGCCGTCACGGTGGATGTGGCCATCGAGGCGAAGCGGCTCGGTCTCTTCGTGGTTGCATTGACATCTTTGGAGAATGCCGCAGTCTCGGCCCCTCGTCACGAGTCCGGCCGCAAGCTCCACGAGGTCTCCGACATCGTCCTCGACCACCATGCCCCGCCGGGCGACGCGGCCGTGACGATCGCGGGCCTCGAGACGCCGGTCGCGCCCCTGTCGAGCGTCACTGGCTGCGTCGTCGTCAACCTCCTCAAGGCGGAGGTCGCTCGGCTCCTGACCGAATCCGGCCACCCCCCGCTCGTCCTCACGGCGCCTTGCCACGTGGGCCCCGACCGCTCACGCGCCCTCTTCGAGGCCACCTACGACGACTACCGCCGCCGCGTCGGCGTCCTGTATCATTGACACCGCAATGCCCTATGATGCTTCGTAGGGTCCGCCCTTGCGGACCTCCTCGATCCCGGCCACGGAAGAGGTCCGCAAGGGCGGACCCTACAAAGACAGAGGCGAGGATCATGCAACGATCGTACGTTCGTCTCGCGGTGGCCGTCGTCGGCCTCTGGTGCGTGGCCGCACTCGCGCAGCGGCCGGGGGCGCGATTCCGTGTGCCCGACACGATCAAGGTCGAGAAGGACATCCCTTACGCCGGCACGAAGGACCCGAGGCAGACGCTCGACCTGTACTTGCCGAAGTCGCCGAAGGGAGACAAGCCGTTGCCCTTGGTCGTGAACGTCCACGGCGGTGCCTGGAAGATGGGCGACAAGTCGATGGGCGTCCGCGAGGTCGCCGACCTCGTCGCGGGGGGCGAGTATGCGGGGGCGTCGATCAACTACCGGCTCAGCGGCGCCGCGAAGTGGCCGGCGCAGATCCACGACGGCAAGGCCGCGATCCGCTGGCTCCGCGCCCATGCGAAGAAGTACAACCTCGACCCCGACCGCATCGGCGTCATCGGCGCCTCGGCCGGCGGCCACCTCGTCGCCATGCTCGGCCTGACCGACGGCAACGCCGACCTCGAAGGCGATGTCGGCCCGTACCCGGCGATCAGCAGCCGTGTCTCTTGCGTCGTCGACGAGTTCGGCCCGACCGAGTTCCTGACGATGGGCGGCTCGCACGACGCGGAGAGCTCGCCCGAGTCGGAGCTGATCGGCGGCGCCCTGCCGGAGCACCAGGACGAGGCCCGCGCCGCCTCGCCGATCACTTATGTCTCCAAGGATGCGCCGCCGTTCCTCATCCTGCACGGCAACAAGGATCCGCTCGTCCCCTTCCGCCAGTCCGAGCACCTCGCCGCCGCGTTGAAGAAGGCCGGCGTCGAGTGCCACTTCATCCCCGTCCGTGACGCCGGCCACGGCGGCTTCCGCAGTCCCGAGGTCCCCCGTCGCATCCGCCGGTTCTTCGACAAACACCTCCTGGGCCGAGACGTCGGCACGATCTCCGAGGAGCCCATCCCCAACACCGCGCCGGCCCGCTGACCTCGCGCAACGTAACGGGGCGGCCAGGGCCACAAGGGAGGGTGGCCCTGGCCGCCCGCGGCGAGTGACGATCGTCACTCGTCGTCGCCGGCCCCCTCGGCCTTGAGCCGCTTCAATTCCTTGGTCAACTCCTTGATCTGGGCCTCCAGCGCCTCGATCCTGCGGGCCCGCGGCCCGGTCGTGGCCTTGGTCCGGGCCTTCGCCCGCGCCTCGGCCTGTGCCTCCCGCGCCTTGGCCTTTGCCTCCCGCTCCTTGGCCTGCGCTTCAGCCTTTGCCTCCCGCTCCTTGGCCCGCGCCTCAAGCTGCGACGCCCGTTCCCCCTGACGCTCGGCCGCCACTTCGGCCCCGGCCTTCTCCTTGAGCTTCTTCATCTCCTCGGCGAACTCGGAACCGGGGCCGAACTTCTTCTCCATCTCCTTGCCCATCGCCTCCATCTTCTTGGCGAACTCGGAGCCCGGCCCGAACTTCGACTCCATCTCCTTCGCGATCTTCTCGCCCATCGCCTCCATCTTCTTCTCGAAGTCGGGGCCGAGGGCCTCCCTCACGCGCTTCTCGGCGTCGTCATCCTCGTCGTCGCCCTTCTTGCTCGAGCCCTTCTTCGCGGCTTTCGCCTTGGCCTTGGCTTTCGCCTTGGCCTTGGCCTTCGCCTTGGCCTCGTCGTCGTCCTCGTCGTCTGCGTCGTCATCCTCGTCGTCATCGTCCTTGGTGGCCTTGTCCTCGTCGTCGTCCTCGTCGTCGTCCTTGGTGGCCTTGTCGTCGTCCTCGTCGTCCTGCTTGGGTTCATCGGTGGCGGACGGGGCGGGGGCTGCGGCGGCGGACGGGGCTGGCGTCGGGCCCGGGGCCGGCTTTGCCGCGGCCGACTCGGCGACGGTCCACGACGGCAGGGCCAACAGGGCCAGGAGCACCGCGGCCAGCAGGGCCGGGGCGGAGAGGCGGCAGGAAACCCGGTCGCGCAGGATCATCGTCAATCTCCTCTCGAAGGACCGCCCCGACCCGACGACGCCCAACGCGGGCGCCGGCGACTCGGGCAAGGACAGGGACGAGCAGATCCGAAGGAGCGACTCCGCGTAGGTGAGGCGGTCCTCCGGCAGGGCCCAGAGGGCCCAGGCGTCGCAGGCCAGCTCGGCCTCGGCGTCGATCCGGCGCCGGGCCAGCCAGTAGATCGGATTCCACCACCAGCACAGCCCGGCCACGAGCTCCAGCCGGCTGACCCAGGGGTCGCCCCGTCGGAGGTGGGCCAGCTCGTGCGCCAGGATGCCGCGCCATCGCGCCGGCTCGAGGGTCGCGAGTAACGACCGGGGCACCAGCAGGACGGGCCGGCCGAGGCACCAGAGCAAGGGGGTGGCCAAGCTCGGCGCGACGAGGATCGTCGGCAACCGGACTCGCAGCCGATCGCCGATCCGACCGGCCTCGTCGACGAGCCAGGACGGGGCCGTCGTCGCGCCGCGAAGGCGGCGGCGGAACTGGACGATCCGCCGAGCCCGGCAGACGGTCAGCACGACCGACCCGAACAGCCACGCAGCGACCGCACCGCGTCCGGCGACCCCGGCGAGGTTCTCCCGGGCCGATCGCGCGACGACCGGTCGCGCCCGATCGGGTTTCCCGGCCGGTTCCACGGGCGCCTCGAGATCCTCGGCGATCGTGGGCCTCGGGGCCGCGGGGGACACCGCGATGCGATGCGCGGCCGGGTCCGGGCCCGAGACCACGAGCGTTGCCGGCTCGAGTTCGACGGCCGCGCCGACTTCAGGCACAATCCGCGCGACAGGGCGGGGCCCTTCGACCGCAGGCGGGGCCTCGATCGCCCGTGTTTCGGCGTTGACCTCGACGGCCGCCGGCGCCACCGACCAGGGGCGGCTCCAGGGCCAGTGCACCAACGGCGGGGTCATCAGCTTGACCAGCACCACCAGCCACAGGACATGCCGCGCCGCCGGGCTGAGCCGGGACCTGCCGACGGCCGCGACCAGCGCGGCCAAGGCCGCCAGGGCCGCCGCCGCGAGCGTCGCCTCCGCGAGCCAGCGCAACACGCCATCCGCTGTCGTCGTGAGATCCGGCATCGGTGTCCCCTCGGCTAGCAACCCGCCCGGCCACGGCCAGTCACTCGCCGGGCGACCCGCTGACGTCCCCCTTCGCCTCGTCGAGCAGCCGCCGGAATCGGGCCAACTGCTCGGGCGAGAAGCGATGCCGCTGCACCAGGGCCAGGACCAGCGGGACCGCGTCGCCGTCGCAGAGCTCGTCGGCCGCCTCGCGGAGCCGTCGCCCCAGCAGTTCGTCGCGCGTGACCGCGGCGCGGTAGATGTGCGGGACTCCTGCGGCGTCGCTCGCGACGCAGCCCTTCGTCGCCAGGCGGAGCAGCAGCGTCGAGACCGTCGTGTACGCCCAGCGCCGGCCGCGGGCCTCCAGCTCCCGGTTGATCGCCCGGATCGGCGACGGGCCGAGGTCCCAGAGGACCTTCAGCACCTCCACCTCCGCCTCCGTCAAACCCGCCTTGTTCGCCATCGCCCGATCGCCCCCGAACCGGCCCAGGCACCGGGCAGAGACGGGATCGCTTCCCGGCTTGGCCGCGGTGGTCTTCTACACGTTGTAAAAGGTTCTACTACACGTCGTAGAAGAATACAAGGGGTCTCGGGGAAAAGTTTCGGATTCCCGCCGCGCCACCGAAGACGGCCCTCAGGCCGCGCGGACTTCCGGGACCCGCCCGTGCCCAGTCGGGACAAGCGCGCCGGCCGCCAGGGCTGGCTCATGCCGTTCGCCGCCCAGGTCCCCGAAACATGCCCCCACCCTACGAAGGGGGAGCGATCGACGCCATTCGGTAGGACTGGACACCCGCCAGCGTCCCGCACGCGGCCTGGATGTCGGCTCCGCCGGAGTAGCGGCGCACCACTGGCTGGCCGACGTACCGCGTCAGGGCGTCGCGGAAGGCTCCGAGCCGCTCCGGCGACGGGGGACGGTAGCGGCCGGTCGGGTCGGTCACCTCGATCAGGTCCAGCCTCACGGGCGTGTCACCGATGAGGTCCCCGAGCGCCCGGGCGTCGTCCTCGGAGACGTTCTCGCCGTCGATGCAGACATAAGAGAGGTTGACCCGCGTCGCGCGGTCCAGGGCATAGCGCCGGGCCGCCGCCATCAGCTCGGCGACCGGCCACCGCGCCGCCTGCGGGACGAGCCGGGCGCGGCGGGCGTCGGTCGCGGCGCCGAGGCTGATCGAGAGCCGATACTTGTGGCCCTCGTCGATGTATTCGTGGATCGAGGGGACGATCCCCACGGTGCTGATCGTGATGGCCTTGGACGCGACCTGTGCGCCAAAGGGGCAGCAGAGCAGGGCGGCCGCCCGCAAGACATGGGACTTGACGCCGGGCAAGAAGGGCTCACCCATGCCCATGAAGACGGCCCCGGTGACGTGGCGCCCTTGCGATCGGGCGAGGTCGCGGGCCTGGAGGAACTGGTCGACGATCTCCCAGGTCGCCAGGTTGCGCCGCGACGGCATCCGCGCCGTGGCGCAGAAGGCGCAGGCCATCGCGCAGCCGACCTGCGACGACAGGCAGACGCTCGTCGCGCCCTGCTTGTGCAGGGGGATGAGGACCGTCTCGACCGCCAGGTCGTCGGCCGTCCGGAACCGGAGCTTCTGGAAGCCGTCGACGGCCGAGGTCTGCAAGGCGTCGAGCCGCAGGCGGGGCAGGGGGGCCAGCCGGGTCGCGACCCGCTTGGGGAGGATGCCCGTCCTGATCCATCCCGCCGGGTCGTGCCGCCCGCGGCCGACCACCTCCGACACCCAGCGCCTCAAGCCCTCGCCCCCGAGCCCGACCGCCGCGGCCCGCGCGACGAGTTCGGCGGGCGCGAGGTCGCGCGGGTCGAGGATCAGGTCGACCGTCATCGATGGGTCATCACGCACGTCGATCATGACCGCCGAGCGTAGCAGAACCAGCGCCCGGGGCCCACGTCGAACGTGGGAAAAGTTGTGGCGATGGATCGGTCGCTGGAATAACGTGGAAGCAGACATCGATTGTATGCGGAGCGCTTGCTGATGGCCGCCGACGATCAGCGATGGGTCCCGGCGCCGGACGGTGGCGAAGCGAACGAGGTCCACGAGCGGCCGACGATGCCGCCGACGGCGGAGCGGCGGCCGGCGGCCGAGACGCTGCCGGAAGACGACCAGACGATCGACCACGAGGCGGCGACGATGATCCAGGGAGCGGGCTCGACGGCGCCGACGGGCGGCGGCGAGGCACCGGCATCGGAAGCGGGCTGGCGGTTCGGGGCTTAATGAGGTCGTGGGCGAGCTGGCCCGGGGCGGCATGGGGGTCGTCTACCGCGCCCGCCAGGTCGGCCTGAACCGGCCGGTGGCCGTCAAGATGATGCTATCCGGGAAGCTCGCCTCGGAGGGGGAGCGGGCCCGCTTCCTCGCCGAGGCCGAGGCGGCGGCGGGCCTCCAACACCCGAACATCGTCGCGATTCACGAGGTCGGCGAGCACGACGGCCAGCCGTTCTCCTCGATGGACTTCGTCGAAGGGCGTAGCCTCGCCGACCTCGTCCGCGACCACCCGCTCGCCAACGAGCGCGCGGCCCGGTACACGCGGAGGGCATCCTGCACCGCGACCTCAAAGCCCTCGAACGTCCTGATCGACGCCGACGACCGCCCCCGCGTCACCGACTTCGGCCTGGCCAAGCGGATCGAGGGGGGCTCGGACCTGACGGCCAGCGGCGCCGTCCTGGGCACGCCCGGCTACATGCCGCCGGAGCAGGCCTCCGGTCGCCGTGCCGCGATGGGCCCGCCGAGCGACGTCTACTCGCTGGGCGCCATCCTGTATGAATTGCTAACCGGCCGGCCGCCGTCCCGCGCCGAGACGCCGCTCGATACGTTGATACAAGTCCTCGACGCCGAGCCCGCCGCGCCGCGGCTCCTGAATCCGCGAGTCGACCGCGACCTGGAGACGATCTGCCTGAAGTGCCTGGAGAAAGACCCCGCCCGCCGCTATCCGACGGCGCGGGCGCTGGCCGACGAACTGGGTCGGTATCTGGACGGCGAGCCGATCCGGGCCCGGCCGCTGGGCGCCCCGACGCGGGCCTGGAGTTGGTGCCGGCGTCGGCCGGTGGTCGCGGCGTTGGGGGCGGTCGTGGCCTTGCTGGTGCTCGTCCTCGCCGTTGGCGGGCCGCTGATCGCGGTCCGGGAGGGGAGGCTGCGGGCGTACGCCGAGGGCGAGACGAAGCTGGCCGAGGCGGCCAGGCACGCCTCCGAGCGGGCCGAGGCGCTCGCCCGCTCGAAGGCGCTCGACGCCTTCGACAACCTCGCCGAGGTCCGGTACAGCCAGGCGGTCGCCCTGCACTCCGGCGCCACGCCCGGTCGCCGGCGGGCGGCCCTCGGCCTCCTCGAGGGCGCCGCCCGGCTCCACCGCGAGGCTCGGCACCTGGCCCGCGCGGCCGACGAGCGGGACCGCGCCGAAGCGTCCTGGCGGCGGGCCGTGCCGGCGCTCCGCGGCGAGGCGGTCCGCTGGCTCTCGGACCTCGTCTTCCAGCCGATCTTCCGGTCGGAGGGCCTCTCCCCGTGGGCGACCGCGCTCGACGTCGCCGCCGAGTTCAGCCCCGACGGCCGCTGGCTGGCGACCAGCCAGGCGGGCCGGACGCCCGATCGCCGGCAGGGACAGGAGGTCCGGGTCATCGACGCCGAGAACGGCGCGGTGGCGCGCAACTTCCGGGTCGGCGCCGGGGATTATGCCGGCTCGATCGCCCTCGCCCTCGCCTTCGACGGGACGGCCGATCGGCTGCTCGTCGGCTTCGCCGCCCGGGCCCGCGACGCCGGCCCCGTCACGTTCCGGATCGAGGCGTGGGAGACCCGCGTCGGCAAGCGGCTGAATGCGACCCACATGGCCGCCGAGTCGATCGACTCCGCCCAGATGATCTTCGACGCCGACCGCCGCCGCGTGCTGATCGGTCGGCCGTACGCGCCGGCCGCGGCGTCGGCCCCGGCGGTCGTCTGCGACGTGGCCGACGGCCGGGTCGTGCGGCGCTGGGGCGACGGCTTCGCGCCGCAGGGTTTCGCGGCCGGCGGGGAGCAGGTCTTCGGCGTGGCCGGGGAGTCGATCGAGTTCCGCTCGATCGCCACCGGCGCCCCGGTCCGGAGCATTCCGTACCCCGAGGAGGCCCGGAGCGACGGGGCCCCGTCGCCGTTCGTCGCCGCCCGGCGGCTCCGGCTCGGCCCCGATGGGCGTTGGCTCGCGGCGCACCTCCTGACCTGGCAGCCGAGGGGGACGCCCGAGGGGCGGCTCGTCGTGCTCGACGCGGCGACCGGCCGGGTCGCGGGCCGGCGGGGCACCGGCCTCGACGTCACGAACTTCGACCGGCAACCGTACCCGATCGCCTTCCCCGACAGCCGGACGCTCGCCCTGGCGACGCACGAGCGGCTCCTCGTGCTCAGCCTGCCCGACTGCGTCGAGCTGGCCTCGGCCCCGCACCCGGAGGCGAAGGTTGGCGGCCCCATCGCCATTCCCGGCTTCCGCGAACGCTGGACGCCCGGGTGGGTCGGCTTCGGCCCCCGAGGCACGCCGATCGTGTGCGAGGCCCGGCAGAACGCGGCGAACTCCTCGCGTCGCGTCCTCGCGGGCTGGGACTTCACGCGCCCGGAGATCGAGACCGTCACGCACCGGGTCGATGGCGCCATGCTCGCCCTGGGCCTCGACCCGACCGGCGGCGCCGTCGTCCTCGGCGGCCAGGACAGGGCCGTCCGACGGTTCGACCCCCTCGGCGCCGGCTCGTGGGCCGCCGAATCTCCCGAACAGAATCATCGGACCAACTTCGCCTTCGACGCCGGCGGCTCGAACTTCATCCACACGTGCTACGGTCGTCGCTTTGCGGACGTGATGAGCCTGACCCGCCGCGAGGCCGGGCCGATCGCGACCGGCCGCGTCGCGCGGACCCTCCGCGACGACGAGGAGGTGGCCGTCGATGCCCACCGCCGTCGGCTCGCCTTCCGGGCGGCCGACGAGGACGGGACGACGGCGATGTTCCTGCTCGACCTGGCCACGATGCGGCCCCGCAAGGCCCTCAAGGGGGTGCGCGAGGTCCACGCCGCGCCGGGGTTCAGCCCCGACGGCCGCCGCCTCGTCATGGTCGACGCGAAGGAGTCATCTCTGAAGGTCTGGGACGCGGAATCCGGGGCCCTGCTCAAGACGATCCCGACCCGGTTCGGCCTGCGATCGCCCGCCGACGCGATGGCGCCGAGCCGCGTCACCGAGGTGATCGTCGGGCCCGACGGCAGGCACGTCGCCTTCGACGTGCGCGGGCAATGGCGGATCGCCGACCTCGACGCCGGCGAGGTCGTCGCCGCGCTCGAGTTCCCCGGGCACGACGGGGCGGTCGCGGCGTTGGCCGTCAGCCCCGACGGCGCCCTGGTCGCCTCCGCCGGCGCCGACACGACGGCCTGCCTCCGCGAGGCCGCGACGGGCCGTACGGTCTTGTTGCTCGAGGATTTCCGCGACCCGCTCACGGCCGTCGCCTTCGCGCCTGACGGGAAGGCCCTCCTCGTCGGCGACGCGGGCGGCCACCTCGGGATGTGGCGACTGGCGATCACCGCGGCCGAGGGTCGGCTCACCGGTCGCGCGGAGCTGGCCTGGTAAGGACGGCGAGGGAGGCATGGGGCCGGGGCACGCGGGGGGCGTGACGGCCGTCGCCTTCCGGCCCGACGGCAGGCAATGCGCCGCGGTCGGCGAGGACGGGACGCTCAAGCTCCGGAGTCCGGCCGATGGCCGGATTGTGCGGTCGCTGGACTTGAAGGACGGCGAGTTGCGGGGCGTGGCGTTCCGGCCCGACGGCGAGGTCATCGCTGTCGCCGGCATGGCCGGGCGCGTCCAGCTGCTCGACGGCGACGGCCGGGCGCTGCGGTCGTGGGACGCCGGCCAGGAGGCGGTCCAGGCGCTGGCCTTCAACCCCGCCGCGCCGGAAATGCTGGCATCGGCCGGCCGCGACGTGCGGCTCTGGGGAGCCGAGACGGGCGAATTGCTGCTGACCTTCTCCAAACATGCCCAACCGGCGCGGGCGTTGGCCTTCAGTCGCGACGGGCTCTGGCTCGCAAGCGGCGGCGAGGACCACGCCGCATTTGTCCTCGGACTCGGCTCGATCCGACGTCGTCTCAAGGACTTGGGCATCGGCTGGTGAGGCCGACCGACCCCCCGCCGCCGAGGGCCTCATGCAATCGTTACAAAAAAAACTCGGCAGGGACGGAATCTTGTTGACAAGGGGGGAGGCGCGGCCGATGATCGGGGGTGCTTCTCTTCGACAAGGGTCCAAGAGTGCGAGCCGTCCCGGACGTCCGAGGGGTTCACCCACTCCGTCGTGTCGCCGATCGTCCGGTTTGATCGCCGCCGCGCGTGCGAGGCGCGGAGGCCCTGAGGTTATTCCGGCGGCTCGTCTCGAAGGTTCGCGATCCATCTGATCTGATGAGCGTCATTATCCATCCGTCCGGCCCGACGACGGCTCGAAGGACCCTTCGAGACGAGGAGCGTGTCGTCAAAACGGGGTGCGATCGCGGCCCAGGGCCCGAGGCCGCCCCGAGTCCTGCGGGCGGTGGTCGCCCGAACTCCTTCGTTCCATCTTCGACACGAGACTGAGGAGAGATCCCCCATGAAGGTCACCCTCCGCCTGCTGGCCATGGGCCTGCTCGGGCTGGGCCTCTCGGGCCTGCCCGGCTGCGCCGACAACAACGACTCCGACACCATCAAGGACACCAACTCGGGCGGCCAGAGGGCCAAGGTCCAGGAGAACGCCCCGACGACGCCGGAGGACCAATACAAGCAGTACAACAGCCAGCCCAGCGGCACGGCCGGCGGCTACAACAAGGCCGCCGGTGGCGGCGGCGGCGGTGGCCGCAAATAAGCCTGCGGCCCGGTGGTCATCCTCGCGCGGGCGGAGACAGGCCGCCCGCGCGAGGATGTCCACCGTTTCGCTTTCGATCCCTTCTCGTCCCCATCTCCATTCGCCCCTCACGTACACGAAGGTCGTGTGCGTTCGTGTTGAGGAGGTTTTCCTCTTCCGTCCCTCGTTCCTGGAGGTCCAGTTCCATGTCCAAGCGTCGGGGCTTCACCCTGATCGAGCTGCTGGTGGTCATCGCGATCATCGGCGTCTTGATCGCCCTGCTGCTGCCGGCGGTGCAGATGGCCCGCGAGGCCGCCCGCAAGGCCCAGTGCACCAACAACCTCAAGCAGCTCGGCTTGGCGGTGCACAACTACATCAGCGCGTACGACACCATCCCCCCCTCGGGCTCGCGCGACGACGACCCCAGCGGCAACCAGGGCACCGGCCCGGCCGGCAACCCCGGCCCGCGCCAGAACGCCTACTCGATGAAGATGCGGATCATGGGCTTCTTCGAGCAGCAGGTCCT
>DASZMJ010000019.1:0-1856 GCA_035551935.1 Isosphaeraceae bacterium | reverse complement strand
AGGTCGTGGAGCGACCGGCTCGGCTAGGGGGCCGTGCCCGAGGTGTCGCTGTCGCGGAAGAGGATCGCCTGCATCAGGGCGTAGCGGCCGATCGGCGCCGCCTGCGAACGGCCCGAGGCGGCGAAGTATTCGGGGACGAGGTCCTTCAGGTGCCCCGAGATGTTGCGGTCCTGCGTCAGCTCGACCTGCTTCGACTCGCCCGGGGCGAGCGTGCCGAGGTTGTAGTAGATCCGCCGGTCGAAGGCGAGCACCGCGCCCTTGAGCTCGACGCCCAGCCGGTTCGTGACCGTCCCGCTCAGCCGGTCGGTGCCCAACGGCGCGAGGTCCGACTCGATGATGGGCTCGGCGCCGTCGGCCGGCGCGAACCAGCGGCTCGTGAACGCCTTGGTGCTCCAGATCGGGATGCGGACCCCTTCGAGCCGCTCGGCGCGGCCGTCGGGTGTGTAGCGATACGGCTCCGCCCCGAACCCGAGCGCCCGGCCGCCGCCGCGCATGCCGCGGAGGCCCATGTCGGGCGCGGCGAACCAACTGACGCGCGTCTCGGTGCCCGGCGGCATCGGGCCGCTGCCCTGCAATGGCTTGGGGACGATCGCCACGTCGTAGTCGCGGTTTTCGGGGCTGAAGACGTTCACGAACGACGCACCCCGGACGAGCTTCCCGGGGACGTCCACATCGACCACGTCGACCTGGTTGACGCGCAGCTCGGTCCCCTTCGCCTTGTACGCCGCCCAGTAGGCCGCCGCGCTGACGACCAGGACGATCGCCGGGAAGGTGATCCAGGTCAGCTCCATCCGCTTGACGACCTTGCGGAGGAACAGGTAGTCGCCCGGCCCGATCAGGACGATGTAGACGAAGATGAAGAACGCGACCCAGCCGAACGGGACGAGCTTGACGCCGGGGAACTGCTCGAGCGCCTCGCGGAGCCGGCCCGCGAGGTCGTTGACGGTCGACTGCGTGAACCGACCCCCTCCCTGCGCGCCGACCGAGCCGACCGGGCGGAGGTCCATGGCCTTGACCCAGAACAGGCCGCGGTCGGGCCAGCTCGCGAACGGCTCCTGATCGACGTCGAGCGCCACGACGGTCACCCGGCCGAAGCCGTACGTCCCGCGGACGACGATCGGGGTCGTCGCCGTGGAGCAGAGGACCTTGGTCGGGCGGGCCTTGTCCTCCTCGAGCCGGGCGATGGTCAGGCCCTGCGGGCCGACGGCGAGCTGGTTCGTCGCCCCGGCGAACGACTCGACCGTGCGGACATCGCTGATCGGGATCGTGCCCGTGGGCGATGCCGGCAGCAGCGGCCCGAGCACGCTGTCCCGCGCCGCCTGCCAGTTGGCGCCCACCGCGACGACGACATGGCCGCCCTGCCCCACCCATTGCCTGAGCGCCTCGCCCTTGCCGGCCAGCGCCGTCATGAGCTCCTTGTCGTTGGTGTCGATGATGACGGCGTCGAAGGCGTCATACCCCATGGGCCGGCCGGGCAGATCGTTCCCGCCGATCGCCTGGAGCCGGATCACCTCGACCGAGCCGGCAGCGGCGTCGCCCGACCCGACTCGCCCGCCATTGAATCCCGGCAGGCCCGGCACGAGCTCGACCCCCTGCGGCTTGCCCAGGGCGAGCACGACGACCTCGTCGGCGAAGAGCCGCTTCGCCGGGTTGTTCGGGTTGATCGCGTCGAGCTCGGCCGCGGCGATCGGCTTGCCGTCCTTGACGAACCGGACCGTGAGCCCGCTCGCGGGCGAGCCGAACCGCGTGTAGGCCGGCAGGCGGGCCGAGTCGCCCGCGCCGATGTGGACCGACTGAGAGAAGACCGTCGGCGTGCCCGACTCGTCCTCGACGACGACCTCCATCGTCCCGTCGAA
>DASZMJ010000018.1:0-4365 GCA_035551935.1 Isosphaeraceae bacterium | reverse complement strand
GCCTCGTGGCCCAGTTCTATTGCAGGATGCACGGTCCTTGGCGTATACCTTCCCGTGGCCACGACCCGCTTTCCGCCTTGAGGATGCTTCTGTGGAGTCACGTCATGGACGGCCTCTCGCGGTTCTGTTGCCTGAATTCCGCGTGCCCCGACTGTGGCAAACGCGGAGCGGGAAACCTCTCGGTGACCAGCCGCTACGGCCCCGCCAAGGCGCGGCGCATGCTCCGCTGCCGCACCTGCAAGGCCCGCTTCTCCGAGCGCAAGGGCACGGTCTTCTTCGGGGCCCATCTCTCCCCCGAGCAGGTCGACACCGTCATGGAGCACATCCACGAGGGGTGTGGCGTCCGCCAGACCGGGCGCCTCTGCCGGGTGAGCCGTCATACCGTCGGCCGTTACAGCCGACTGGGCGGTGAGCACTCCCGCGACCTGCACGACGAACTGGTCGCGCTTTCCCCCCCGAACGCGCGAGGCCCAGTTCGACGAGGAGTGGGCCTTCGTGGCCAAGAAGGAGAAGCACTGCGACCCCACCGACCCGGCCGATGACCGCAAGGGTGATACGTGGGACTACGTGGCTCTCGACCCCGAGCACCGGCTGGTCGTGAGCGTCGTGCCCGGCGCGCGGACGGCCGAGGACGCCGTAGCCGTGGTCGAGGACTTCAAGCGGCGCACGGGCGGTCGCGTGATGGACCTGATGACCAGCGACGGCTTCCCGGCCTACGAGGCGGCGATCCTGGAGGCCTACGGCGCGACGGTCACGCCGCCCCGGACCGGCAAGCGGGGGCGTCCCAAGGCCCCGTACAAGATCCCGCCGAAGGACCTGAACTATGCGGTGGTGGAGGAGACCCGCGCGAAGGGGCGCGTGGTGAAGATCGTGACGCGGGTGGTCTTCGGCACGATCGCCGCGGTGACGGCGGCCTTGGTCATGTCGAGTGCGAGTACGGCGGTCAACACGTCGTTCGTCGAGCGGCAGAACGGCACGGACCGCCACCGCAACGCGCGGAAGGCCCGTAAGACGTACCGCTTCAGCAAGGACTGGCGTTTTCATGAAGCTGTGACATATTTGACGCTGTACAGCTACAACTTCTGCTGGCCGGTGCGCACGCTCCGGATCAAGGACGAGCCCGGTCGGTGGGTCGAGCGAAGCCCGGCGATGGCGGCCGGGCTGACGGATCATGTTTGGTCGATGTCGGAATGGTTGAGGTTCCCGGCAGTGCGACGAAGCTAGGCCACGAGGCACTTTCCCTGGAATCGGGAAAACCCGCCGATTCCGGGGACCCTCTCGTTGATTTGTCGCCTCTGCATCCCTTATCGTGAAGGCGCGGGGGTGACGACTCCCGCGGAGAGGCCGGTCTTTCCGCATGGGTCGCGTTTCCGGGTGGCCCCACAGCCCTTCGTCCGTCCACGCCGGACGGAGGGCCCGTCCCCCGGTCCCCTTCACCCCCCGCCCGACGTCCTCGGGGCCGGCGTGGTTTCTTTCCTCGTGCTCGGACCACCCGCCGATCACGCCGCGCCGCGTCCCCCGGGCCGCCGGGACCTCGGAGGCGAGGACCGATGACATCGAAGTCGATGAATCAGTGCCCCGGGGCCCGGCGCCCCGCCACCGTCCCCGACTGCGACGACCTGGCGATGCTCGCGATGCGATCGCAGGCCTCGGGCGCCGACGACCTGGCCGAAGTGCTCTTCGGCGTGGCGGCGTTGGAGCGGGTCGGCGAGCTGGGCCGGCTGCTCCCGGTGCTCCGCGCCGGCGGCTGGGTCCGGCATGGCATGGAGCTCGCCGCCGCGGCCCCGTCCCGGCTCCGGGTCCGCCGGGGCGACCACGACTGCGAGGCCGAGGACGAATCCAAGCCGACGATCTCGGGAGGCTGAGGCCGATGGACACGCGCGACGGACGTATCTATGAGGGCGATCGATTGGCGAAGATGATCGCGAACGAGGGAGATCGTCCCTACATGAGGCCGATGGCCCATGACCCGACGCCGGTCCAGCGCGCGACGGGGCGGGTGGGGCGTAACGACCCGTGCCCGTGCGGGTCGCGCAAGAAGTTCAAGGCCTGTTGCCCCTTCAAGGCCGGCTGATTCACGCGATCCCCGCCCGCGCCAGCAGCCGGCCGAGCTGGGCCGGGCGGAGCACGCCGCCGCGCCGGCCGCGATAGCCTTCCTCGGTCAGCCGGGCGCCGATGGCGGTCAGGGAGAGGCCCTCGGCCAGGAGGGCGCGGGCCCGGACGACGGCCGCGGCGTTGTCCCGCGCCGCGGCCGTCGCCGCCGCCCGCGCACCCAGGGCCCGGCCCCGCGCGGCGTCGTCGGCCCCGAGGTTGCGGCACTCGGGCCGGGCGGCGCCGAGCACGCCGCCGCGGGCCTTGTACGCGGCCAGGGCGGCGCGGGTGCGCTCGGAGATCCGCCGCGCCTCGTCCTCGGCCACGGCGGCGAGGATGTGCACCGTCAGCTTGTTGGCGTTGGGGTTGTCGCACGCGACGAAATCCACCTTCGATTCCATCAGGCCGGCGAGCACGTAGACATTCCTCGCGAGTCGATCGAGCTTCGCGATGACGAGCGTGGCCTTCGTCGCGCGGGCCAGCTCCAGGGCGGTGCGGAGCTGGGGACGGTTGTCGAGCGTGTCCTTGGTCGACGTCTCGACCTCCTCGAACTCGCGCACGATCTGGCCGTGCGACGACCGGGCATAGTCCGCGACCGCCGCGCGCTGGGCGTCCAGGCCGAGCCCGCTCTGGCCCTGTTTCTGGGTCGAGACGCGGTAATACGCCACCAGCCGGCGCCGCTCCGGCCGCGCGCGGTCGTCCTCCCACCGGGGCGACTCGGGGGGCGTCATCGGCGATCCCTCGCCTCGGCCGAGAGGCGCCTCAGGGCGGGGAGCGACGCCGGGAGAGAAAGGGCCAGCTCCTGGGCCTCGGCCAGGCGCCCGGCCGGGAGGGTCGCGAGCGCCGAGACGTCGACGCCGTGGCGCATCATGAAGCTCTGGGCCCGCGCGACGCGGGTGCGCGACCAGAACCAATCCCAATAGGCGTCGCCGGCGAGGTATTCCGAATCCTGATGGCAGGTAATGCAGAGCATATGAATATTAGATACATCATCGCGCATGCATTGGCTACGCGGCTCGATGTGGGCGCGCTCGATTGCGTCCATGTGATCCAGGCATGCAAAGCATAGACGCGGGTCGAGCAGTTCGCGCGGGTCGGCCAGGCCCTTGCGGCGTGGAAGGCCCGTCGCGGCCCAGAAGGCTCGGACGTCGGCCGGATTCGGAAGCTGATATCTGTATGACATGGATGCGACCCTCCGGGGCCTCGGCTCGCTGGACACGCGCCCAGCCTATCCGATTCGTTCGGTTCGTGCAATCCAGCGGAGGTCCATCGAGAGGCGGCGGTCGGGGACCGAGGGGGTCGGCGGGCTGCCCGAGGTGGCCCCTGGACCGCGTCATTCGAGCCGATCCCGCCCCCGGGCTCAAGTCGTTGCCCGCCATCGTCAGGCAGCCCTGGGGTGGTCCGCCCGGGGGAACCTCGCTAGAGGCCGTCATCGCGGCCTCGCCACCCTGTCCGCCTGAGAGACGCAGGCGACGTCGGAGGAAGTGCCCGCCACCTCCGCCACCCCCGACGCGTTGCCCGAGGGCGAGCTGAACCGACAGAACTGACGAAACCCGGTCTCATCAGTTCTGTCAGGTCCCGCCGCGATGGCGTGGCCGCCCCTGGTGGGTGCGAATCGACCGACATCCCATCCGCCGGGGCCAGGCAATTCCGGCGGTCGACTCGACGGCGGCGTTCCGCTCGAGGAAGGGCATCGATCCGACGGACGACCCACGCACCGTGCGATCGCCGGGATCGCCCCCCTCGACGCGACACGACGCGGCTCGATCCACGCGGCCTGGCGAGGGCGGGCATCAGTCGCCTTGGCGCGAGCCGGGGCCGGCGGGCGATCGGCGCCGCGACAATCGCGATCGCAGACGAGGGTGGGCCGGGTTCCTCCACCGGCCTTCAGCCCGCCGAACCCCCGCGGTCCCGGCGCCGACCGGCCGGGGCGATCACGGTGCCTCCTGGGCCTGTACCCCTTTGCCCCGGTCGGGGGCGTAGCGGTTCTGGAGCCGCTCGAGCTGCCGGGCCCGGTTGCCGGTGTTGAGGGCCTTCAGGTTCTGCTCAAGCGTCCAGCCGGGCTGGTCGGCGGGGGCCTGACCATTGATCGAGGTCGCGCCGGCGGGTAGCTGGGCCGGGGCGGTGGGCGCGGGCGGGGTGCCGACGAACTGCTTGCCGCGGTAGAAGGCGTAGCGGTGGGTGCCCTGGCGGGCGACGGCGGTGACGACGCCGTGCACCCCCTCGGCGACGAAGACGCCGCGGAGGTCGGTCGTGCCGGCGAAGAAGTGCGAG
>DASZMJ010000017.1:0-11504 GCA_035551935.1 Isosphaeraceae bacterium | reverse complement strand
GCCGCCGCGCGGGTCGGGGCGGCGGCCGATCGACGGCGGTTGAGGTGCGGGCGGGGACTCCGCCGGCCGCGGCGGAATGGCCGGCGACGACCCGGGTCGTGGCCTGCTTCTTCGGCCCCGGACAGGCGGGGATCGTGGCCTTGGGGCCGGCGGAGGTCGTCGTCCGCGACTGCACCTTCGGCGCGTCCGAGCCGGCCATCCGGCTCGACGACCCCGAGGGGCGCGGGCCGGCGGCGCCGGCTCGGCTCTGGCTGGCGCATGATAGCATCCTGGCCGGCGACGGCCCGGTCTTCCGGTTCGGCGGGGTCGGCCCGGTGGTGCGGTGCGACGACTCGGTCGTCGCCCCCGGCCGCGACGGCCGCGCGATCCTGGTCGTCGCCGACGACCCCGACGGCCTCGACTGGTCGGGCCGGGGCAACGTCTACGCTCGGGTCGGCACCTTCCTCCAGCCGGCCCGCGACCTGCCCCGCGACCCGATCTGGGACTTCGCCACCTGGGCCGACGACCCGGCCGCCGCCGCCGCCCGCGAGACCGGCTCGATCGCCGGCGAGGGGCAGGTCTGGGACGAGACCGACCCGGCCACGCTGCTGGCCCGCCGCGACCCCGGCCCGGCCTTCCGCCTCGCGGCCATCGACCTCGATGGCCGGGCCCCCGGCGCCCGCGTCGGGCCCGCCGGCCCGATCGCCCCGGCCCGGCCCCCGGCCGCCGTCGTCGCCGACGCGGACCCCGACGCCGACCTCGGCCCCGAGGCCTCGCCGTCGCGCCCCGCCGATCGGCCCAGGGCCGCCGCCGAGCCGGCCCGAGCCCGCCCCGCGACGGCCGCCCCGGCCACGGTCGCGACCGCCGCGGCCAAGCCGCTCCGCGACCCGATCCCGGACCGCGACGCCGTCGACGTCGCGCCGATGCCGGTCAAGCCGGCGGCGGACCCCGGCGAGGACGCGGCCCCCTTGCCGATGGACGACCCCGGCCGCGACATGCCCGACCCGACCGTCGCCGACGACTCGCCGATGGTCCGCAAGGCCGACGACGAGCCTGCGACCCCGGCCGCGACCAATCCCAAGCCCAAGGCGGCGCCCGAGCCGTCGCCCGCTACGACCGAGCCGAGGCCCAGGCCGACGGTCGAGGCCGGCGACGGGCCGGGGGCGGTCCGGACGGCGTCGCAGTTCCTGGCGGCCTGGAAGCGGCTCGGGTCCAAGGGGGGGACCATCCGCCTGGCGGCCGACGCCGACCTCGCCCTGGGGAGCCTGGAGGTCCGGGGCACCGGCCGCTGGTCGATCGAGGCCGCGCCGGGCGCCGGCCGGCCGCGGGTCCGCTTCCGCCCCGAGCCGGCCGAGCCGAGGTCCCTCGGCGGCTGGTCGGCCCTCTTCCGCGTCCACTCGGGGTCGTTGCAGCTCCAGGGGGTCGACGTCGAGCTGCCCGCGGCCGACGACCCGGCCGACGCCCGACGCGCGGCCTTCGCCCTGCGGGCGGGGGCCGAACTGGACCTCGTCGCCTGCACCGTGACCATCGCGTCGGGCTCGCCCGCGGCGGCCGTCGCCGTCCAGGGGCCCGACGCCGCGGCCGACGAGCCCGGCGCGATGCCCGACCCGCCGGCCGCCTCGGTCCGGATCGCCGACAGCCTCCTCCGCGCCGGCGGCAACCTGATCGAGGTCGCCGCCGGGAGGCCGCTGGACCTCGACGTCGGCAACGCCGTGCTGGCCGGCGGGGGCGCAGTCGTGCGGGGCCGCGGCCTGGCCCGCGGCGTGGGGCCGGCCCCGTTGCGGCTCGACCTGCGGCGGGCGACCGTCCGCGCCGCCGGGGGGCTCGTCCAGCTCGAGAGCACGCCCAACGAGCCCGACCTGCCCGTCGCCGACGTCAACGTCCGCGACTCGGTCCTGGCCACGACCCCGAGGGGGGACCCGCTCGTCCGGATCGACGGCCAGGACGCCCTGGAGTCGCTCCGCGACCGGGTCCGCTGGGAGGGGCACGGGGTCGCCTATCACCGGATCGAGACCTATCGACGCGACCAGTCGGCCCAGCTCGGCACCGTGCCGGTCGCCTACGACCGGCCGCAGTGGGAGGTCGCCGTCGGCCCCCGCGAGGAGGCGCCGATCCACGGCGACCTGAGGTTCCTCCGCCCCTGGGACGCGACCCGGCCGGCCTGGGCCCTGACCCGCGCCGACGTCCGGCTCGCCGCCGACAGCCCCGCCCGGGCCGCCGGCGCCGACCTGGACCGCGTCCCGGCCCCGCCGCCGTCGAACTGATCTGATCTGATCGAAGGGTCATGGTCGCGCTCCTCACCTTCGCCGTCGTGCTCCTGGCGGCGGTCCTCGTCTCCGAGCTGGCCCACCGCAGCGTCCTGTCGACGGCGGTCCTGTTCCTGGTCGCCGGGTTCGTCGCCGGGCCGGGGGCCCTGGGCCTGATCCGGCTCCGGCCGGACGACCCGGTCGTCTCGGCCTTCGCCGAGCTGGCCCTCTTCAGCGTCCTGTTCACCGACGGCATGCGCACCGGGGCCCGCGAGCTGCTCGCGGCCTGGCGGCTGCCGGGCCAGGCGCTCCTGATCGGCCTGCCGCTGACCCTCCTGGGCAACGCCCTGCTGGGCCGCTACGTCGTCGGCCTGGGCTGGCCCGAGGCGTTCCTCGTCGGCGCGGTCCTGAGCCCGACCGACCCGGTCTTCGCCGCGGCGATCGTCGGCCGCGACGAGGTGCCGCTCCGCCTGCGGCACCTCCTGAACGTCGAGAGCGGCCTGAACGACGGCCTGGCCCTGCCGATCGTGATGGCGACCCTGGTCTTCGTCGGCGCCCCGTCGCAGTTCCACCCGCTGGCCACCCTCGGCGAGGTCGCCGGCGGGGTCGCGCTGGGGGTCGCGGTCCCCTGGGTGGCGATCCGGCTGGAGCGGAGCCGGCACTTCAAAGCCGTGGGCACCTACGAGCCGCTCCTGGCCTTCGCGATCGGCCTGCTCGTCCTGTCCCTATCAAGACTCCTTCATGTCAACGAGTTCCTCGCCGCGTTCACCGCCGGGATCGCCGTCGCGACCGTCGGCCCGTCGGTCCGCGACGCCTTCGTGCACCTCGGCGAGTCGCTGGCCGAGCTGCTCAAGCTGGCGGCCCTGCTCGTCTTCGGCTCGCTGATCACGCCGGGCCTGCTGGCCGGCCTCTCGTGGCGGTCCTACGCCTTCGCCGTGCTGGCCCTGGTCGCGGTCCGGCCGCTGGCCCTGGCGGTGGCCTTGCTGGGCAACCGGCTCGACCGCCGCGAGTGGTTCGCGGCGGCGTGGTTCGGCCCGAAGGGCTTCGCCTCGGTCTTCTTCGGCCTGCTGATCCTCGCCGCCCGCATCCCCCGCGGGCCGCGCCTCTTCGCCCTGATCGCCCTGGTCGTCGCCGGCTCGATCCTCGCCCACGCCTCGACCGACGTCCTGGTCGCCCGGTGGTTCATCCGCGAGGACGGGGAAGGACCGACGCCATAAAATTATTGATATTTTATTATTTTAATATATAAATATTTAAAAATTTTCGTTACCACGATATTTTTATTATAGCAGACCGCAATAATTTTTGATTTTGGAGTTGACAGGCCAGAACCCTGCACAGTAGATACGTCCTGGTTCAGTCGCTGTACTTTCCGGGACCAGTGGTCCGAAGTCACGGCCGATCTCACGCCCGGCCGGATTGGCGCTCGGTCTCCTGGGACCCCAAAGGGCATCAGGAATCCGGGCGGCGGTCGGGGGGAGGTCGTTCGGCGCCGAGCCCGGCGGATCGGCCCCACGGAAGGGATGGGCCTCCAAGGGCTTGCGAGGGCCGGGCGATCGGCGCCGGGGGCCAGGAGCCATCGGCGCCGAAGCCCGCCCTAATCCCATTCATCCAATCTCCCAGACAGTGCAGTCAGTCAATCAGACCGGTGCTAACGTGGCTCTCTCCGATCGCGAGGGCGGCCTACCATGTCTTTCGCGTTTGCTCGGTACAATTTGATTTTCATAATAATACCAGGATTATTTTTTCCTGGGTGCGTGCCACCGCCAGAATCGACAGATCCTACCCCCCCCCACTTCCGCGCAACCGTCGATCTTGACGGTACAACCCAATTTCCGTGTCGTTGGGTCGACTTCGGCCCGGCGAATCCGCTCAATCTGAGCTGAAAGTCCGCAACGGGCTCACGACCGCCGTCAATGTGAATCGCATTATAACAAGCTGCGATTGCATTCACATATTTCCAACGGAATTTACTCTGGAACCATCACGCGTGGCGACACTAGCGATGGTGTACGACCCTGCCTCCGAGCCGGGCTTCCAGGGTCGAATGTCCGTGAGCATCGAAGGATGGGACGACCGTGGCCGGCGGGCCTTCCGAGCGACCGTGGAGGTCGAGGTTACGGCCGATTAATATCGTCGATTATCTTTCTCCTGTCCCATATTCGTCCTTGTTGATGGATAAGTCGCTATTTCAACGTCGGTTACGACGAAACGGGGTCTCTGAATTCGCTCGTCTCTGTTCGGGGCGGTTTGCGGCGTAAACCTCTGTAGATTATGCTTTTATATCCATCAACCGGGACGGATATGGGACAGGAGAAATCTGCATTATCGTCCCTTACCAGCTCTCGAGGGGCCGCCATGACGACGAAAGCGAGTCTCGGCAGATCGATCGTTCTCCCCTTCGTTTTCGGCTCCGCCGCGATCCTGCTCGGGTCGAGTGGTCTCGCCATCTTCGCGGAAATGAGGGCGGAGGCCGTCGGCAGGCTGGTCGTGAGGAACCCTTCCGTGGTGTGGCAGATGGACAGGGCAGTGGGAACGAAGTCGGGCCGCTACGCGGTGGGCCGGTTCGAGATGGCGAACGTCGGGGGTAAACCCGTCCGGGTCGCCTCCGCGTCGAGCAGCTGCGGATGCGCCGCCCCAAAGGTCAATCCCGGCACGATCGAGCCCGGGGCCGTCGGGTTCGTCGAAGTCGAGGCGATCCCCCTCCTTTCCGGAGAGAAGTCGGCGACGATCGTGCTTCGGACGGATTCCCCGCTCACCCCGGAAATCGAACTCCATCTCCGCATGATCGGGGCGAGGCGCCCCCCGTATCTCATGCAGGCCGGTGGCGACCTCACGTACCTCGGTGACTTCGAGCGCGACGAGCCCCACACCGTCGTTGTGATCACGGTCGAACCGCGGGAGCAGTCAGGGTTGCCGCTCCTCCGGACCGACTTCCCGGGCATGGAATTCGGGGCCCCCGTCGTGAAGGAACGACCGCATGTGGCGCCGGGGACCATTCAACGGGAGTATCGGTTCCCGGTGTCCTTCGCGCGGATGCCGCCGGAAGGAGTCTTCACGGGTGCGGCCGAGGTCGTCGACCCTTGGGACCCTGGACACACGGAAGTCGTTCACATTCATGGACAAGTTCTCCTCCCGTTCAGGGTCGAACCGCGGAGGATCATCCTCAACGGGCCTCGCGATCACCAATCCTTCCGGATCATTTCCCGAACAGACGTGGACGGGCGTCGGCTCGGGATACAGGCGGATGGGGGGAGCGGCCTGGTTGTGGAGCGAGTCGATCGGGGCGAGGATCGGCGGTCGTTCACGTTCACCGTCGGTCATCGCGACGATGCGAGATTCGTCCCCGGTGTCCACAAGCTCATCGTTCGGTCGCCGAATAACCCCGAGAATCCCGTCGTCCTGCCGGTCTCGGTCCGCGAGGAGACACCCCGATGAAACCCGCCCGCATCAGGAGTCACCCGCTCGGCCGGCGCCGAGGGACCTCCAGGGGGTTCTCGCTGATTGAGCTCCTGGTCGTGATCGGGGTCATCGGTGTCCTCGTCGGCCTCCTACTCCCGGCCGTTCAACAAGCCCGAGAGGCGGCGCGGCGGCAGCAGTGCGCGAACAACCTTAAGCAGATGATCACGGCCGCCCATTCCTTCGAGGCCGCGATGGGAGGCTTCCCGCCCCTCGGTTCTTACTTCCCCCGCAGGCCCATCCTCCGTGGCTCCTTCTCGGTCCACTACCGTCTCTTGCCCTATCTCGAGCAACAGAGCCTCTACGATTCCATCAACTTCGAGTCGCCCGCCTTTGACCTCACCGACTTGGCCGATTACCACCAGTCAGCCGCCTCGCGGGCGATCGGCGCGTTCCTCTGCCCGAGCGACCCGAACACGGTCCGCGACACGTTCGCCCCGAACAGTTATCGCGCCAACAGCGGCCCCGAGCCCCTCATCGTCTCGACGGATCTAACTCATGGATACTTCAATGACCAGGGGGCGTTCTCGTACTGGCCGGATCCCATGCCGCTCGGCGCCTTCGTCGACGGGATGTCGAACACCCTCGCGCTGTCGGAGAAGCCGATCGGCTCCGGCGCGGAGGCCGTCTACAGCCCGTTTCGCGACTGGGTCGCCACGAACGGCTCCTCGTCAGGGGCCTCCTCGAACAATTGGGCCCTTATTTGCTCACAATTGGCTGATCAATCTGCCAAGAACTTCGATGCGGGCAGGACCTGGATGATTGATGCCTCACTCTTCACCAGATTCCTCCCGTCCGTGCCGCCGAACTCACTGGTCCCGGATTGCGGCCCCTCCGACCACGCCAGCAACGGGATCTTCGCCGCCCGCAGCTACCACCCGGGAGGTGTCAACGCGGCCCTGGCGGACGGCTCCGTCCGATGGTTCTCGTCCGGGGTCGCCCCGGCGACGTGGCGGGCGCTCGGCACACGGGCGGGGGGTGAGCTCGTCTCGGAACCATGATCCATCTCGAATCACGGACGCCGGCCGTCGGCGTCCGCATCCGTGACGGCCCCTCTTTTCCGGGGAGACGATCCATGAGGTCAATTCGATCCGCGTTCCTGCTCCCGGCCGCGATGGTGCTCCTCGCCATCGGCGTCTTCATCGTCTTTCATGTCCCCCACGCCTCGGCGCAACCGAACTGGCCGGGGACGACCGGGGTGATCGGACAATGCAACGGCACCGGACAGACCTGCGTCTCTTGCCAAGGCACGGCACAGGTCGGCTGCACCAGCACGGTCCCCAACATGTGGGCCCAGGGCACCTGCACCGGCGGGCCGCCCTACACCTGCATGGAGTCGCACTTCGACTGCGGACCCCAGTACGTCTGCGCGACCGGCCTGCCGAACCAGTTGGCGTGCTGGAACGGGACGATCTGCCAATGAGGATCTGTACGGATCGTTCGAGGCGGGCCGAATGAAGGACCGCAGCCGCATGATGCAACTCGGATCGTCAAGGGATTGACGGTGACACTCGCCTCCGATGGTTTTCGCGCGAGGTGAGGGACCTTCGCCCCCTCCCGGACGATGGTCCTCACTTCGTATCACCGCCATGCACATTGAGGTCCGCTGCCCGAGGAGGCCGGCATGCTCGTTCGCACCCCCTTGACTATCCTGGTCATCCTGTCCCTTTCGTCCCCGATAGCAACCTTCGAGGCGAGAGGGCAAGTCCACGAGGAATCGAGCCGTCCTCGATCGGGAACGGTGGCGGGCGCATCGACTCCTTCACCCATCGACTCCCTCGTGAAGACGCTCACCTGGGAACTGGAATCGCGCAATGCGATCGAGGTCCGGGTCCACCACAAATTCATCGCGACCAAACCGGAGGGGCCGGTCGCCCACGACAACTGCGTGGAGCATTACATCGAGATGTCCAGACAAGAGCGATTTTATGATATTATATTTCAATTGGGGGACGATCCCACCTATCGAATCACTCACGATTCTGACGGCCTTCGGTGCGCCACGGTCACCTACCGACTCGACAAAGAGGCCCGCGTGTTCCGGCAGAGCGGGGTCGTCGTCAAGCGGCATTTCGCCATCGAGGAGAACAGCGATCGCATGGAACGGCCCAACCCGATCCAGCTTCTCTACGTGGGCAGGGTGCCGCTGAACCTCGCCTTGCCGAAGGCGACTGTCCTCGGCAAGGTCGAGACGATGGGGAGGCCCTGCATCCGGGTGCTCTTCCCCCGCGTGCGCTGGGCCGTCGCCCAGGATCACGTCTACGACCTCGACGAGGCGACCGGCCTGCCGCTGAAGGTCGAGGCGTACCTGGAGCCGGACGACCGCGCGAATCGCCGGCCGGTGTGGGTGTGGGAGGCGGACTCGCTCGACGCCGTGGACGGGCATTATCTCTCCAAGAACTCCAGACAGATCGAGTACAATCCTGAGACAAGTGAGAAAAGCATGAATCGGACCTATGTGGTTGAATTCGTGAAATTCAACGGTGACTATCCCAAATCGACATTCTGGCCGGAGCCGGCGCCCGGCGTCACCGTCCTCGACGCCATCAAGAATGAGACGAGGGAGACGCCCGGAAAGCCGACCGACGAGACTGCGCGCGCCACCCCCGTGAAGAATCCGATCCGGGCGACTCCCCCCTCGAATTGGTCGTGGATCGGCTCCCGAGCCGCGTTCGGGTCCGGTCTCGTCCTCCTCTTGCTCGGCGGCGGCCTCTGGTGGCGGAGACGATAATCGCGGCGACGGATTTCTTGAGCGGTCCTCACGAGATGGGGACTGGCTCCGAGGCTTCGAGGTGCCCGCCCCCATCCCGGTCCGGGCCCCGTAACGATTTCTCGCAGGTAGCGGTATCTCTCACGGGCTCGTCGTCGTCGCCTCCGGCAGCGGCGAGGCCGCCCGCCGGCCGCCGGCGCGGAGCCGGCACAACAGCACCACGAACGCCGGCACCAGCACCGGCCGCACCACGAACGTGTCGAGCAGCACCCCCAGCCCCAGCGCGAAGCCCAGCTCGCGGAGCGAGGTCAGGCTTCCCATGAGCATCGATCCAAACGTACATGCCATGATAAGTCCACACGAGCTGATGATCCCGCCGGTGTGCAGGACGGCGCGGCGGGTCCCCTCGACGGCGCCGAGCCGGCGCTCCTCCTCGACGACGCGGGCCATGAGGAAGATGTTGTAGTCCTCGCCGACGGCCACGAGGATCACGAACAGGAAGAAGCCGACCTTCCAGTCCAGGCCGAACCAGGGGCCCGGCCCGCGGTGCAGGGCGCGGAAGACCAGCTCGGTGATCCCGAGCGACGCGAGGTAGCCGAGCACGACGGTGGCGATCAGGTACAGGCAGATGCCCGGCCGCCGCAGCAGGATCACGAGGATCGCGTAGACGCCGAGGGTCACCATCACGTACATCCGGTGCTCGTCGGCGGTCGTCACCTTCTTCAGGTCGTCGATCAGCACGGTGGTGCCGGCCAGGCCGGTCGCCGACGCCCCGGCCAGGGGGCCGCCGGGGGCGACCGCCTCGCGGACGACGGCCTCGACCGCCGCGAGCGTCCCCAGGCTCTCCTCGGAGTACGGGTCGGTCTTGAATGCCACGTCGATCCGCGTGATGTGGTCGCGGTCGGCCCCCTCGGCCCGCGTGCTGACGTAGTGCGCGTTGACCTGGACGTTGATGATCAGGTCGCGGAAGGCCCGCTGCCCGAACAGGCCGACCGGGGTCCGCGCCGGCCGCCCCAGCGGCCGCGAGACGGAGCGGACCTCGGCGACGTCGGGCAGCGCGGCCAGCCGCTTGCTGAGCTCCTCGACGGCCGCGCGGCCGCGGGGGGTCAGGAAGTCGAGCCCCGGGTGCGCGACCACGACCGTCGTCTTGCCGAGCTCGCCGATCGCGAAGTACTTGCTGATGATCCGCGTGCCGACGATGCTCGGCTGGTCCGGGCCCAGGTCGGTCAACTGGCCGTAGTTGGGCCGCGCCCGCAGGCCGACCACGGCGAACGGCGCCAGCGCCAGCAGGCTCGCCGCGAAGATCAGGCCGGGCCGGCGGACGACCAGGTCGGCCACCTTCGCCCAGAAGCTGTGCATCGGCATCTCGGCCTGGCTCTCGACCTCGGGGTCGGCCCCCTTGGTGTGGTGCGGCGGCCGGAACGGCCAGAAGACCGCCCCCCGCAGCCAGTGCAAGAGCACCGGCGCCAGCGTCAAGGCCGCGGCCAGCGCCACGGCCAGGCTCAGCGCGATCGCCGGCCCGGAATACTGGATCTTCGCGAAGGTCGAGAAGTACAGCATCCCCAGGCCCAGGATCACCGTCCCGGCACTGGCCAGGAGCGCCGCGCCGACCCGCCGCAACGCCTCGTCGAGCGCCTCGTCCCCCGATCGCCCCCGCGCCAGCTCCTCGCGGTACCGCGCGATCAGGAACAGGCAGTAATCCGTGCCGGCGCCGAAGAGGACGACGATCACGAAGACCTGCGTGACGTTGATGACCTGGAATCGGATGCCCGGGATCAGCGTCATCGCCGCGATCCCCTTCAGCGAGATCCAGACCGACAGCGCGATCGTCACGAGCGGGATCAGGGCCAGCAGCGGCGAGCGGTAGACGATCAGCAGGATGGCGATGACCAGCGCGATCGTCGCCCAGGTCGTGGCGTGGATGCTGTCGTTGAGGGCCTGGTTGGTGTCGTGGCCGACGAGCGCCGAGCCGGTGATCGGCAACATCACCCGGTCGCCGTGCCGGAGGGTCGTCAGGCCGGCGGGGGGGGGCGGGAGCTTGGCCAGCTCGTCCTCGATCCGGCCGACCGTCAGCCGCGTCCGCTTCGAGATGTAGGTCGCCTTCAGCGTGGCCGTCGTCAGGTAGACCTGCCCCTTGCCGCCGGGGGCGTTGCCGACGAGCCGGGCGCCGATGATCGGCGTCGTGTAGTCGTAGACCTGCTTGAGGCCCAACGCCGGCTCGTCGCGCATCAGGCGGCGCAGCAGCGCCGAGACCTGGCGCACGTAGGCGCGATCGGGCTCGGTCAGGCGGCCGTCGGGCCGCTCGGCGATCACGACGACCTCCGAGCCGGCGAGGTCGTCCGGGAAGCCGCGCTCCAGCAGCACCTGGCCGCGGACGCTGGCGTAGCTCGGCGGGAAGAACCGGACGTTGTCGTCCTGGCTGACCGACTCCCACGGCGGCGCGATCGCCTGCAAGGCGACCGCCAGGGCTGCCCAGGCGAGCAAGACGAGCCATCCCCGGCGTGTGACCAGCCCGGCGGTCGCGGCGAACATGGATATTGGGGGGGGTGTCGCGGGCCCGGGGCGGCATCGGCAAGACCGGCCCAGCCCCTCCGCCCCAAGCAAAGACCGGGTGCCACGACGAACGGCGACCGCCCCCTCCGCCTCGGCGCGATCGATCGTCCCGGCAACATACGGCATGCCAACCATCCCTGTCAAAGCCAATCGCATCGCGGGGGGCGTGGGCCGGCGGCCGGCGGCCGGGCGATCTTCGGTTCGTTCCGCGCCGGTGCGGCTCGACGGCAAAACTCGCCCAATGCCTCCAGGGCCCCGTTCGCTTGGCTTTGTTGCACGGCCGTCCATTAGGTGCGTGGCCGTGCATCAGGCGGGGGACTCGTGCAACAGGGGTGAGTTGCGCGCCGAAAGTGGCCATGATTAGATGGCTTAACGCCAACAGATGCCTGGATTAGCGATCAGATAGAGCGCTGGGATATAGTGGACCCCAAAGACTGGACAGCCCGGGCGGCCGGTAGTTGTTATGGTCCTTCCCCGCTCCGCCGCCCGCGAACCCCGGCCCGATAGACCTCGCCCGGGGTCTGATAGTCGAGCGACTGGTGGGGACGCTCCTCGTC
>DASZMJ010000016.1:0-12578 GCA_035551935.1 Isosphaeraceae bacterium | reverse complement strand
CCGCCCGGCCCCCAACCCGCCCGCCGCCCGCCGCGAGTTCGGCCTGCCGCCGACGGCCCATCTCTACCTCTGCCCCCAGCGCCCGCTGAAGGTCCACCCCGACCTCGACGCCCTCCTCGCCGCCATCCTCCGCCGCGACCCGCTCGGCTTCGTCATCCTGCTCCGGGGCCGCTCGGGCATCGCCGCCGACCAACTCGCCGCCCGGTTCCGCACGACCCTCCCCGACGTCGCCGACCGGGTCGTCTGGCTCCCCTGGCAGGAAGAGGCGGCCTACCACCGCCTGCTGACCTTGGCCGACGTCGTGCTCGACCCGCTCCACTACGGCGCCGGCAGTTCGTGCTACGACATCTTCTCCCACGACCTGCCGCTCGTCACCCTCCCCGGCCCCTACAACGCCAGCCGCTACGCCCAGGCATGCTACCGCAAGATGGGCCTCCCCGACCTCGTCGCCTCCTCCCCCGCGCACTACGTCGACCTCGCCATCCGCCTCGGCACCGACCCCGACTACCGCCGCGACGTCACCGCCCGCATCGCCGCGGCCAGCCCGGTCCTGTTTGAGGACATGGATGTAGTGCGGGAGCACGAATGGTTCTTCGAGCGGGCGGTCAAGCAGGCTGGGCCCTGACCGGAGGGCCCCGATGCCCGAGCGGATTGGATCGTCTCGCGACGATGCCGGGCCGGGAAGGCGAAGAGGCCCAATCCGCTCAGGAGGAGCGTCTCTTCCTCGACGCCGGTTCGGCCGGGTAGTCAGTCCGTCCTACCCGGCCCGGCGGCGTCGATCCTACGGTTTTGGCCACGACGGCATCAAGGCGCGAGGCTGTCGGCGTTGATGCCGATCGACAGCAAGTCCGCGCCGAGGTCGTCGAGCAGGGCTGACTCTTCGGCGGTCAGTTCGAGCGAGTCGGGGTCGATCTCGTCGAGCAGGGAGAAGTCGATCGGGTCGGCCGACACGACGGGAGCGGCCGTGGAGGGGAGCGAGGGCCGGGAGTGGGCGTCCTGGCGGAGCCTGGCCCACTCGGCGCGGGGGTCGTCGATCGTCTGCTCCAGCGCCTTGGCCAACTCGGTCATGGCGAGGCCGCCCTCGGCCATCGCCGCCAGGCCCTCGGCCGAGAACTGGCCCTCCAGGGCCTTGGCCGCCGCGTACTTCTCGCCGATGTGCTTGACGGCCCGGTGCTGCATCGTCTGGGCGTAGTAGAGGTAATACGTCCGGCACTCCCTCGGCTGGCCGATCCGCCAGTGCCGGCGGCTGGCCTGGCGCATGAGGTTGACCTCGTATGACGACTGGTAGAAGACGATGGTGCAGAAGTTGAACGTCCCGGCCGCGTCGAAGAAGTCGAGGCCGGTCGAGACGAGCCGGGGGTGGCTGATGATGACGTCGGTGCCGGGGCCGTTCGCGGCGATCCACGCCTCGCGGTCGCGCGGGTCGACCGTGTCGGCGGAGAGCACCTTCGCGGTCAGGCCGCCGTTCTCCAGGATCTGGCGGAGCCGCCCTTGGACGTCGTACTTGTCGGTCATCAGGCAGTAGACCCAGACCTGCCGCCCCTCGGACGCCTCGCGGCGGCAGAGGTCGAACAGCGCCCCCTCCTTCGGGAAGAGGTTGCCGGCCCCCAGGTCGGCAGGCGTGACGATCCCCTGCCAGTCGTCGGCGTCCTGCGAGCCGGTCCGCCAGGAGCCGACCGCGTGCTGGGTGGGATCGACGTGCGCCGGCGGGGCCCAGCCGTAGGGCATGTCGGGGTACGCCAGGAGCGTGTGCTGGAGGGCCGACATCAGCTTGAGCGACCCCTTGCGGAGCAGGTCGTTGTTCGCGGCGACGAGGGCCGCCTGGACCCGCTCGTACTCGCGGGCCAACTCCCCGGACAACGCGACCGGGACCAGCGAGCGGTCGTCGTCGATCAGGGGGGGCAGGTCGTCGCCCATCTCCTCCAGGCCGATGAAGACCGCCTTGTCGATCAGGTGGCGGCCGAAGAAGGTCGGCATGACGCCCGGCCGGACGTCGCGGCGCTCGCGGGAGTCGCCGTCGTCCTGCCGCATCGACGACGAGCCGCGCCGCTTGCCGCGCGAGCGCCGGGTCCCGCCCGAGCCGCCGTACTTGGTGACGATCGTCGTGTCGATCCGGCCGTAGGCGTCGGCGAACGAGTTCTTGCCGTCGCCCCACGCGAAGCCGTCGTCGATCAGCGACGCGGGGCACATCCGCATCATCAGCGGGAACAGGTGGTGGGCGAACCCGCCGATCAGGGTGCCGGTGAGCCCGAGCACCCGCGTCGAGGCCGACATGATCTTGGCCGCCGCGAGGGCCTGGGCGCTGGTCTCGCCCTCCTCCTCGTGCATCTCGTCGAGGAGGAAGTAGTCGAACAGGCCCCGCATCTTCGCCTGGATGATGCGGGCCGGGGCCCACTTCCGCGGCCGGGGGGTCCACGACCAGAGCGGCTCGCCGCACTCGCGGACGATGTAGGTCCGCGAGCCGATCCGGATCTCCCGGCCGAGGGAGACCTCCTTGCCGTAGCGCTCCGGCACGGGCCGGATCACGTCGAGCCCCGTGTCCGGCCGGCCGGCGACGGCGACCTCCTGGAGGTAGGTCGCCCGGCAGGCCGCGTCCTTCTGCTTGTCGAGGTCGGCGGGGTCGCCGATCAGGCCGTTCTCCAGGCGGATCGGCTGGCCACAGGCCGGGCAGACCTTGGCGACCATCGCGACCTCGCGCCGCTTCCCGTCGGCGCCGGCCTGGCCGACGCCCACGACGATCGGCCGCTTGTGGCCGGGGTTGCGCGTCCAAGGGCGCGTGCCGATGGTGTCCCAGCCGGCGTCCCACTTCGACTGGTTGCGGCCGACGATCACCCACTCGGGGCCGGTCGGGGTGGTCCACCGCGCCCGCTCCTGGCGGCGACCGCCCGCGTGCTTGACCTGCGGGATCGGGTCGCGGCAGGAGGCGGCGTAGGCGAGGACGGCCTTGTACGAGTCGTCGAGCCGGCTGGGGTCGCTCCGCTCGAAGGTCAGGACGCGGGCGCCGGGGATCGCCATGTCGATCTCGCGGCCCCACTTGTCGATCAGGTGGTTGGGGGCCATGACGCAGGCCCGGTACGGCTTGCCCCGCGCGTGGGCGTGGACGCCGGCCGCGCCGAGGTAGGTCTTGCCGGTCCCCATCTCGCCGCAGACGATCATCGCCCGCTGCGCGTCCCACGCCCGCACCAGGGCGTTGAGGACGTTGGCCTGGGCCGGCTTGGGCCGGCGGAGGAGGCCGGAGAAGTCGATCGACTCGTCGCGGCCGAGGACGTAGAGCGGGCGGAGCGCCTCGACGGCCTTGCGGCCCAGCAGCGGGCCGTACGCCATCAGGTATTCGTCGATCGTGCGGATGCTCTCGAACACGGGAATCTCCTGAACGATTGGGTGGGCGCCAACAACGCCGTTGTTGGCGAATGGCGAGGTCGGGTGACGAGTCCGCCCTCGGGTCCGGACCGCGGTCAGATGGTGAGCAGGCCCGCGCGGAGCCCCTCGGAAACGATCGAGTCGAGGTCGGCCGTCGTGCAGGTGAGCACCCCGGCCGCGCAGCGGTGGCAGTAGGCGTCGATCAGCAGCTTGCGCCGCCCCAGTTGCCCCATCGCGTAGGGCATCCAGTCGCGGAGCAGCGGGGTGGTGAAGCTCGGCGACTTGAACTTCCGCCAGAGGGCCTCCTCGGAGACCGACGGCAGGAAGCCGTCCGCCTTGGTCATGAGGAAGGCATGGACCCGCCCGTCGCCGAGGCGGTGGGTGTCGGTGAGGTAGCCGCCGGGCAGCCGGGCGATGACGCCCGAGTCCCGCGGCGTGCGCCCGCCCTGCCTCGGCTGGACGAGGACGGCCCCCGAGACGGCGATCGTCGCCTTGGACGAGTCGTCGTTGAGCGTGGCCCGGACGCCCTTGATATGCCCCGCGTCGGCCACGACCGAGGCGAACAGGAGCCGGCCGGTACCGTCGCACGCCAGCCGGTCGAACCGGATCTCCCAGTCCTGGCCGGCGCCGCTGATCTTCAAGGTGCCGAAGATGTCGCTGCTCATGGATCGATGCTCCTGGCTTCGCGCCGCTGGAGTTCGAGTTCGGCCCGGAAGGCGCGGACGATCCGCGCCTGGTTCCAGGGCTTGCCCTCCTTGGTCACGAGCTTGAGCGAGTCGCAGAGATGCCGGCGGATCGCGTCCCAACTCTGGCCGTCGAGCCGCCGCCGGGCGATCTCCTTCATGACGAGGCGTTCGTCCGCGTCTTCGACCCGGACCTTGACGTGCTTCCCCCGCTCGCGGTCCCAACGCCGCTCCCAGCGGAAGCCATAGCCCGCGTAGCGGCCGTTGGCGTGCCCCTTCCGCTTGCGGAGGGCGAGCGCCTCGCGGGTGCGCTGCGAGATGAGCTTCCGCTCCATCTCGGCGAAGATGGCGACGAACTGGACCATCGCCTTCTGGAACGGGTTGGTCAGGTCGGAGATCATCGGGAAGTCGCAGAGGACGACGTGGACCCCCTGGCGCTCCCAGAGGTCCAGCATGCCCACGCAGTCGGACAGCCTGCGGAAGGCCCGGTCCACCTTGGCGACGATCACGATGTCCCCCCTCTTCAGGAGGGCGCCCATCTCCCGCCCGGCCTTGCGGTCGTGGAGCGGGACCTTGCCGGACTGGGCGTCGTTCCAGGACCCGTCGAGGTTCCTCACCGGCGCGTCCTGGAACCATGCGTCGATCGACCGCCCGATCCGTCGGGCGGCCTCCTCGATCGTGTGGCGCTGGCCCTCGGGCGACAGCGCCTGCTTGTCCGTCGAGACGCGGACGTAGCCGTAGACCCTGCTCATGCGTCACCCTGGAGTTCGAGGGACCGGAGGATGATCCAGTCGGCGACGACCGTCACGCGGCCGTCGCGGAGGCCCTTCACGACCGCCAGGTGGCATTGGCGGATGCCGTGGCCCTCGCGGTCCATCAGCAGCCACGCCTGGACGATCCAGGGGTTGCGGAAGGCGGGCGTGACCGGGCCGCCGAGGGGCCGGAGCCCGTCCTGGAGGTAGACGATCGTGCCCACGGCGATCGTCCCCACGAGCCGCCCGCGGGCGTCGCGGCGCGATCGGAGGGGTCGGTATTGGCGGATCACGGCGTCCCCTCCCCGGCAACAACGCCGTTGTTGGGGGCGTCGGCTGGCCTGTTCTCGAACGTCCGGATGACCCCCGTCGCGTTCACGGCCCGGACGGTCAGCAGGATCATCTCCGACCAGACCTCCTTGACGGTCGTGACGCCCGTGTCGTCGTCGGTCGTCGCGGTCGGTGGGAGGCTCTGGTACTTCTGCTTGCGGGCGGTGCCCCGGACGACGTGCGGGGACTCGCCGGGCGGGCGGACGACGCCGTCGAGGAAGCCCGAGGCGAGGATCGTCGCGACGTGGCCGCTGGAGAGGTCGGCCGGCGGCCGTTTCAGCACCAGGGGCGGCGGCTCGGCGAGTCGCCGATTCAGCGGCGACCGCCCCAGCGCCTCGACCAACTCCTCGTCGGTGAGGGCGGTCTTCTCGAATCGGTTCGGCCCCTCCGACCGAGGGACCGCCCAGGTCGTGTCGCCTTCCCCGAGCGTGGGTAATGATGGGTCGCGACGGAGCCCCAGCGACCGGAGATAGCCGTCGGCGCCGGCGGGGGCCTCCTGCCGGCGCCGACGGCCGATGTAGCAGACCTCGCGGAACCGCCGCACGGCCGCCGGCCAGGCGAAGAGCGTGGCGTCGTCGTAGAAGGCGTCGAGGAATTCCTGGAACGCATCGTTGCGGGAGATTGCCGTGATCGGCATCACCAGGACCAGCACGCCGCTGGCCCGCAGGAGCGTCGTCGCCCGCTCGGCGAACGCGAATTCCTCGCGCCGGCCGCCGCCCAACTCGTCGTCGAACGGCGGGTTGCAGTAGACCAGCGCGAAGGATCGGCCGGTGATCCGGGTGCCGGCGAACGATGCCGGCCCGAGCACCCGGGCGCCGGGCAGGTTCTCGCGGACCTTCGTCGCCCGGCCGCCGTCCAACTCGATGCCGAAGGTCCGCTCGGCGGCCACGCCCAGGTGTTCGGCGAGGATGCGGATCGCCTCCCCCTCGCCGGCGCACGGGTCGAGGACGTGGACCTCGTCGCCCCCGCCCTCCGGCGGGGACAGATGGTGGCAGATCGCCCGGACGGCGTCCGGGTGGGCGGGGTAGAACCCCAGCTTGGCCTGTGCCGCGAGTCTCATGGTTCCTCCATCCCGCCAACAACGCCGTTGTTGGCGGGTCGGGTCGGGAAGGGCAGGATGACGGCCCCCTCGCGCGGCGGGGGGCACACGAAGACGATCTCGGGGCAGGCGCGGACGAGGCGGCGGAAGGCGGCCCGCAGGTCGCGGTCGATGGCGTAGGCCCGCACCGCGAGGCCGCCCCTGCCGAAGGACTTCGGGGCCGCGAACACGCCCCAGGCGCGGGCACGCCGGTCGATGCCGCACTTGAGCCGGCGCGTCTGGCCGACGTGGTACAGCCCCGGCCCCCCGGCCCAGCGCCCGATCGGGTCGGTGATTGGCTCGGCGCGGAACGCCGCGACGATGCGATCCTCGAAGCTCGACCAATGGACCGAGTCCCAGGAGCGCGGCCCCGCCGGGTCGCTGGGGTCATCCGGCTCCATGAAGGGGTCCGGGGAAAACAGGAGCATTCTCGGATGATGGATCGTTTCTCGGTTCATTTCTCCGGGACCTCGCTGCTGTGGGGTCGATGCACCGATGGCGACCGTCGTCGGTGCCCCGGAACCGCTCCGGGGTCACGACGATAGGCCGGTAAGCGCGGGGACGGCGACCGGCCGCCGATGCAACGGCGTCGGGGCGTCCGGAGATGGTTGGCTGGGCCGGTCGCCGGGCATTTCCGGCAATTCCGGCGATTTCGCGGCGCCTCGCCCGCGGAGGCGCGGCGACTCCGGCTCGGCTGCGCTCGGTCGGTTGGTCGGGCCGGCGCGCAGACGACCGGGGACGGGACAACGACTCCGCTGCGACAGTTGCCGGGTCGCGCCGCAACCGGATGGCGTCGCCGACAACGGCGTTGTTGGCGGGTCGAGTTGCTTTGCTTCGGTTCCCCGGCCGTCCCGATTCGTGGCCCAGCAACCACCGTCCCCGGCCTTGGCAGACAGGCCGGCGGGTCGCCTTGGCGGGGTCGCCTTGCCCCCTGCCCTTGAACGGCCTACGCGGGCCGCTGTAAGACTTCGGCAAGGGTCGGGGTTCCCCCCCCCGGCGGTCCCCGCGCGTCGTGCCGCTGGCGGGTCGCAGAATGGCCAGAATCGCGCGGGTCGGGAAACGACCCCGCCCCTAGGGTTTGCCTAGGGGCGGGGGGAACGGGATCGGCTTGTCGGGCGGCGGTCGGATCAGGCGCCGACGGCGATCGGCGCGGCCTTGGAATCGCGGATGGCCTTGACCCGGGGCGCGATGGCCTTGTAGATGCTCAGGATGGCGTCATCCTTGGCGACCCCCGCCAGCGCGACGCCGAGGGCGAGCGCCGCCTTGGCGTCGAGCCCCTTGGCGAAGGATTCGATGTTGAGCGCGGCCGCGCCGGCCTGTTGCGACGGGGTCGGGGCCGGCGCGGGGACCGGGGTCGGGGTGGGCGCCGGCGGGGTTGTGCGGTTGGCGACGGGGGCCGGAGTCGGGGCCGGGGTCGGGGCCGGCGGGGTGGCCTTGGGATTCTTGCGGCCCGACCCCTTCGTGACCTTGCGCGCCTTGGCGCCCGTGGCCTTCGGCATCGGGTATTTCTTGGCGTCGAGGGCATGGAGCGCCGTCCGCTGGGCCGCGACGCTCGCGACGGCGGTCTCATGGTTGACGTCCCCGTTGACGATCATCGGCACGATCGCCTTGAGCCAATCGGCCCACCCGTCGCGGATGACGCTGGCGTTCTGATCCTTGACCATCTCGAACGCGGCCGGGAAGAGGACGTTGACGATCGTGCGATAGGCCATCGACTCGGCGCCGACGATGCCCAGCTTCGTCGTCCAGGCGAGGAATTCGGCCAGCTTCCACCAGTCGGCCGGGCGCGCGTCGCCGACGGAGTCGGGGTAGCGCGCGGCATACGCCTCGCCCACCTTGCGGATGGTGGCGTCGAATTGGTTCCGGCCCCACTCGTTCGCCTCGCCGCGCTCGGCGTCGAGGATGGCGCCGACCATCCGGCCCCATTCGGCACAGCGGAGGACGACGGCATTGAGGACGACGCCCACCGTCGCGCAGAATTCGAGGGTCAGCGCGCTGGCCTTCGGCGACAGGCCGACGGCGGGGGGCGCGACGGCCTCTCGCTTCGGGGCGATGGCGACGGCCGGCGGGATGGCCTTGACGGGGATCGGGGCGGGGGCGGTCGTGTTCTCGGCCGGCGCGGGGGCCGGGGTCGCGGTCGGGGCCGCCGGGACGGCATCGGCCGGGACGACGACGACGGGCGCGGACTTCTTGGACTTGGCCATCGGACGATTCTCCTGAACGATTGGGCGAGATGGTCCGACCCGGTGACTAGGCGGATCGGCGCGACGGCCCCGCGAGGCGCGAGGCATCGTCGCATAGGCTACCCTGCCTACCATAACAATATGTCACAACAGAACTATTGTGACCGTCATGTTTACAAAAATCTACAAATCACGCTCTTATGCTCATGGTCCTCTTCCGCCGATCGCTCCGAATCCCTTGACGGGGGGAGCAAGGGGCGGTTGCCGATCATGGGGGACGGCGATCCGCAGCCGAGGCCAGCGGCGGCAACAACGGCGTTGTCGGATCGCGCCCGGGCGCCACGACCTCGATGGTGATACGGCATGCCGAGGGGGACGTATGGACGGAATCACGCGGCGTTTCGTATCGTGTTAAGGAATAAACGGTCGACGGGGTGGATTCATCGGCGATATGCGGGGAGATCGGTCGCCGATCACTTCGACGTTCGGTATTGTCGGTCGCAAGTCCAGTCCAGTCAACGAGTTAGGCCAAGGCCCAGCCCCCCCCAATCGCGGGCCTGGATATCTAACCCTCCCCCGCCGGAATTTTCGAGCTATCCAGGTCGAATCAGCCGCAATTGATGGGTTTCAGCGACCGGCGCCGTGCAGGTCGCTGGACGGCTCCCCCGTCTCCTCCGTCCCCGCGTACCGCTCCCGCAGGGCGCGCACGATCCACTTCCAGTCGATGAACTGGATGGCCGTTTCGAGCAGCATAACGTGAAGCTCCAGGAGGGCCCCGGGCTTCGACTTGAGCGGGCCCAGGTGGACCAGGACTTGCATGCGAACGAGCATCGCTGCCGTGTCAAGGTCTCTTTCCTCGGCCACGATGACCTTGACTTCCGAGAGGAGGACGTTCAAGTCGGTGCGGTTCCCGTCGTCGGTCAGGACCGCGTAGACGCGAGTCGTGCAGAAGTCACGTAGCGTCGCCAGGGCGCGGATCGTCGGGTCGGGCATCCTTCAGACCCTCACTTTCGCGTAGTCGCGGACGTCGTCGTGGTAGCCGCAGGCCGCGCAGAACTTGTAGAGGATGTCCTGCGGATGGTGGGACTTGCGTCCGCACCAAGGGCTGCCTAGTGCACGCTGTAACTCGTCCGGTGGCAAGGGTTTCGCTTATGTCAAGGCCCTGACCCGGCCTCCTCGCAACGTGGGCTCATCCCTGCTCGGCGCCCTCGCCGACCAGTGCCCGGCCGACGGACACGGGCGCTCTATCCAGGTTCGATCAGCCGAATTTGATCGGTCCAGCCAATCTCACGGTGAGAACGGCTGACCCTCTTGAGCCCTCACTCCTGGCTCGGCAAACACTCCCGCAGCGCATCGCCGGTCCGCCCCCGGTCGATGACCTGGAGGGCCGCTCCGTGCGGCACAATCACCCCCTCGTTCGGCCGCCGCGGGGACGCGCTCCCGCATCCTTCTTGAGCTACTCAGGTTCGATCAATCGGGATTCATGGGTTCAGCGACCCGCACCATGCGGTTCGCTGAACCGCTCCCCTGTCTCCTCCATCCCCGCGTACCACTCCCGCTACGCCGCCACGATGCGCCGCCAGTACGATCGCGAGGATCGGCCCCGACGTGACCGAGGCCGTCCCCCGAGGCCGTTGACCAGCCCAGGCGACCATGGCGCCCCCGAGGGGCACTACGCCGCCTCGAAGCCTGCCCCCTCGGAGGGTCGCGACGGAGGAGCGACGGGAGCCATCAGAGGCGATCCTCGCCGTCGGTGGGCGCCTCGACTCCGCCCCCTGCCCGGCCGCGGCCCGATAGGCCGAGGACCAACAAATCCCTCGGCCTACGCCCTCGACTCGCGGTCCACGCCCAGGCCGTCGCGAGCCTCGTCCCCGAGTCGATGGCGAGCCCGGCCGCCGCCTCGATCAGGACGGTGCTGGATCGAACCGTCGAGAAGGAGTGCGTACCCTGAGCGGGCTACGCCAGGCTCGGCAGGCGATGCCTTCCGCGAAGTCGGGATCGCGAGCATTCTAGCCCGTGCGCTTGCCTATCCGACCAGCGGTGCGCTCAAACGCCAGACAGGCTAGCTAGCTCTAATCCTAGCTAGCTCTAATCCTAGCTAGCACGCACTCTATCTATCTATCTAGCATACTAGTCTCAGCTACGAGCTAGGACGGAACTTATCCCAGAAGAGAGAGAAGAGAAAAAGACAGAAGACCCCCCCAGAAGAGCCCTAAAAGAGAAGAGAGAGAAGAAGCGTTGATATGAGGCTTGAACCCATCGCCCGGCCTGCCGGTTCAACGTGGTGGGTGGACCCGCTTCTCAATGGCATGCGTTGATATTACGTCGGGCGAGGGTAGGGCTCCGCGGCGCGGCTCCCAGCGACCCATCGCTACCACGGCGCCGGGCGGGGGACAAAAGTCCTGCCAGTTCGCCGACCCCCAAGCTTACACGGTCGAGCTATCCGGCCGGTCCCGGTGGGGGCGCCGAGGGGCCGTGGTCGGCATCTCGTCCCGGATCGACCGGGTCCAAACGCGCAACCAAGGAATAAGTAGCACAGCCGCCGCCGGTTTCTTCGCCGACCGGCGTTTTTTCGTGGCGCTGACCGAAACGCGATCGCGGAACCTCGGCGCGGCCGCGCCCCACTTGGTCGGGCTGTGGCAGGATTGGAACGACGGGGATACCGGTCCCGCCTACGGTCCTGACCTAGGCTTCCCCGGGCACCTTTTGAGGCGTCGGAGGCGCGTGCCATGCGAGGGGTCGTCGTTCAGGTCGGCTTGGCGTTCCTGGTCGGCTCACTCGTGCTCAAGGCGATCGTCGATTCCTTCGGGCACGTCGGCTCGCGGGTCTCCGAGGCGATCGCGGCGCAGCCGCTCCCGCCCGTCCCGAAGCGGGCTAAGGCGCCGGTCTATTACGCGCCCGAGGGGGACCGCCTGACGTTCCGGCGGCCGGCATCCGGCCCGGCCACGGCGCCCGTCGCCGTGCTCGACCTCCCCGAGGGTGTCCGACTCGACGCGGAGGCCGACCGGCTCGTGATCGGGCCGCGGTCGTGGACGGCGACGCAGGGCGTCCTCCTTGCCGCCGACGGTCGCGCTGGCCTCAATCTCAAGGCCAGCCCCGGTGCCCTCGACACCCTCCCGGTCGGATCTGTGCGGGGCCAGTCGCGTTGAGCCGATGGCCACGCCGTGGAAGTCCCGGCGGGTAGGTCGGACCCGAGCCCCACCATGACCCTCGGGTCCTCCTACCGCCCCGGCCACCCGCATCAATCAGACCACACGCCGTCCGCGCCGCCGGACCTCCTCGAAGAGCCGCTCGTTCGAGACGGTCCGCAGGACCAGGAGGGCCAACTCCATCGTCTCGGCGACCTCGCCGGCCTGGGCCTCGTCGCGCCGCATCCGGGCGACCTCCGCGGGCGTCGCCTCGCGGTCGGCCCATTGCATAAGCGTGTACGGATCGCACCGGAGCATATCGCCCGTGGGCGAGCCGTCGGCGAGTACGTAGGAGCGCCAGTGGAACTTGCCGTCCTCATCCTCGTGAGTGACCTCGCGGACCAGCCCCATACCTTCGTTGACGTAGAAGCCGCCCACGCGGACCTCGAATCGCTCGCGCATCTCGACCTCCGATCGTGGGGCCACAGGCCCCGTCTTTGACGACATCCTCCGAGGCTCCCACGGGCCGCCCCAAGCCCCGCTCGCGGGTCGCCAATCAATCCCGCTCGGGCTCGTCCTGGGGCATCCTGGAGGCCCTTGCGGGGGTCGAGCGCCGCCGCGGCACCCATCCGTCAGTTCACGTCGGGCGGCAAGTGGCCGTCCCACTCGACGCAGCCGAACGTCCGCCGCAGCACGTACAGCAGGTTCACGAGGAACTGCTCCGCGCCGTCCTCCTCGATGACCTTCGTCACGGCGCCGACCCACTCCTCATCGGGGATCATCTTGGGGTAGTCGGCCACCCCCGCGTAAATCGGGTTTACGACCATCCCCTTGATCCCCGCCGCGCCGAACTTGCTCGGGTCGTCCCCGTGCTCCGGTACGCTCACCGTCGGCCTCGGCAGCGACTTACCCCCCGACGGCGATCGGGCCGGCTCGCGGCGCACGATGCGGAGGCCCATCCCGGCGTCCGCCAGCCGGCTGAGGCCCCCGATGATCTCGGCGTAGTTGTCGCCGATGACCGAGGGATGGTCGATGAAGGCGACATCGACGCCCTCCTTGCCCTT
>DASZMJ010000015.1:0-1825 GCA_035551935.1 Isosphaeraceae bacterium | reverse complement strand
ATGAATCCCACGACCGCCTCAGCCTGGGACGACACCCCGCGCGACCTCGATTTCGTCCGTCGTCTCGCCGAGGCCGACGGCCCGGCCGACGCCTCCGACGCCTGGCCCGAGGCCCTCTGGTCGATCCTCGTCGAGTGGGGCGCACCCAGGTGGTCGCTGCCGGCCACGTGGGATGGCGTCGGACTGGAGAAGCCGGCCCTCGTGGCCGCCAACGCCCGCGTCGCGAAGGGGAGCCTGACGGCCGCGTTCATCCTCTCGCAGCACGACGCGGCCGTGCGGAGGCTCCTTCTCTCCGGCGACCGGCCGACGGCGACCTACTGGCTCGACGCCATCTCCACGGGCGAGGCCTTCGCCACCGTCGGCCTCTCGCAACTGACGACCTCGCGGAGGGCGGGGCTTGCGGCGCGGGTCGTCGGCCCCGGCGGCTTCGAGCTTCTCGGCGCGATGCCCTGGGTCACGGCCGCCGAGAGGGCCGACGTCTTCGTCGGCGGCGCGGTGCTCGACGACGGCCGGCAGATTCTCTTCGCCCTGCCCGCCGACCGAGCCGGCGTGACGGTCCGTCCTGCCTATGACCTCGCGGCGCTCGGCGCGTCGAGGACCAGCGAGGTCGCCTGTGACCACGTCGAGCTGGCCGAGTCCGACCTCCTCGCCGGACCCTCTCCCGACGTCATGCAGACCGGCCCGTCGGTCGGCACGGGCGGCCTGGAGACCTCGGCCCTGGCCGTCGGCCAGGCCCTGGCCGCGCTCGAGGCGCTGGAGGCCCTGGGAAGCGCGGCACCGAATCTGGCCGAGCCAGTCGAGGCCCTCCGCAAGGCCTGGGACGCCCTCCGCGACGACCTCGACGCGAATGCTCGCGGCGTACCCGACGCCCCTAACAGCGCCGAGATCCGCACGAGGGCGAATGCCCTGGTCCTCCGCCTGACCCAGGCCTATCTGACCGCCCGCAAGGGCAGTGGCTTCCTCAGGTCCGACCCCGCCCAGCGCTGGGCGCGGCAGGCGCTCTTCTTCCTCGTCTGGTCCTGCCCGCGCCCTGTGGCCGACGCCGCGATCCGAGACATGGCCGGCCTCTGCCATCTCGCCTGACGTCAGCCGTTGGTCGCGATGATGTCGAAGTGGAGCAAGCCTTCCATGAGGAGCCCCCGAGACGTCAGCTCGGCGTCGCGCTCGTGCCAGCAGCGCATGACCGACCCGGCGTCGCGAAACGTCGCCGGCTCATGGATGGGCGTGATGACCTCCAGGGTCCGGTAGTGCCCGAAGAGCTGGCGGAGGTAGTCGATCGGCTCGTGCCCCGTCCGGGCGAGGCACCGCGGGTTGAACTCGGTCAGGAGGATCGGGCCGTGCGCCGCGATCGTCCGAGCCAGCCCCCGCAGGGCGAACGGCTCGTGGCCCTCGATGTCCATCTTGATGAAATGGATCGCGGGCTCTCTGGCGAGGACATCGTCAAGGACGACCGACTGAGCGTAGACGTTGTTCGACCTGTAGTCCACGGAGTCGACGAGATAGGTGTTCGACGTCCCGCCCGTCAGTGAGAACGTCGCGCGGCGGTCGGACGCCGCGAGGGGGATGACGCGGACGTTGGCGAGACCATTGAGGGCGATCCCCGCGTACAGCCTCTGGAGGTTGTCGGGGAACGGCTCGACGGCGATCACCTGGCCCGTCGGCCCGGCAATCTTCGCGGCGAGCAGGCTGATGCAGCCGACGTTGGCCCCGACGTCCACGAACGTCTGGCCCTCTCGGAAGCGTTCGGCGACGGCCTTGCGCACGTGCGGTTCGTAGTCGCGCGAGGCGGCGACGTCGCGGCCGAGGTCAATCTCCTCCGGGTCGA
>DASZMJ010000014.1:0-13486 GCA_035551935.1 Isosphaeraceae bacterium | reverse complement strand
GCTTGCCCTCGCGATAGGCGCGGTTGCCGAGGTGGGCGGCGGAGGCGGAGGAGGCGCCGGCCTCGGCGGGGCAGTTGGGGCGGCGTCGCGAGCGGACGCAGTCGACCCAGTTGGTCAGGTGGAGCAGCTCGCCGTCGGGCTTGTCGTAGAAGTCGAGCCCGCGGCGCGGGTCGGTGCCGAGGATCAGGGACTCGACCGGTCCCTTGCCGCGCTCGGGGTAGAGCTCGTAGCGGCCGCGGTCGAGATAGAGGGTCCCCTCGGTCCCCATGAACTCGACCATGGCGCCGTTGCGGGCATTCGAGAACGTGCCTTCGTAATAGACCTGGATATCCTTCGGATAAGAAAGCAGGCACTGGATCGTATCGGGCGTCTGCCAGAGCCCCTCGGCGGCGAAGTGGTCGCCGATCGTCGTGGCACGCGCGGGGTGGTCGAGGTCGAGGAACCAGTGGACGACGTCGACGAAGTGGACCATCAGGTCGGTCAGGAGGCCGCCACCGAAGTCCCAGAACCAGCGCCAGTTGCGATAGCGGTAGTCGTCGAACGGCTGCTCCGGGGCGTTGCCGAGGAAGCCTTTCCAGTCGAGCCGTTTGGGGTCGACCCCCTGCGGGCCGCGTCGGAAGCGGTCGCCGGTGTTGCGGTTCCAGGTCAGGTGGGCCTTGAAGACCCTGCCGATCCGGCCGGCGTCGACGAGCTCCTTGGCCTTCTGGAAGTGCGGCATGCTCCGCTGCTGCGTGCCGACCTGCACGATCCGCTTGTGCTTGTCCTGCGCCGCGACGACCGCGGCCCCCTCGTCGAGGTTGTGCGTCAAGGGTTTCTCGACATAAACATCCTTGCCCGCCTCGCAGGCCGCGACGGTCATCGGCACGTGCCAGTGGTCCGGGGCGCCGACGAGGACGGCGTCGATGTCCTTGCGGTCGAGGAGCTCCTGGAACTGGCCGCTCGCGATCGCGGCCGGGTCGGCGAGCTTCTTGGCGCCCTCGCGATGGGGCTCGTACACGTCGCAGACCGCGGCGATCCGGACGCCGGGGATCGTCCGCAAGGACCTCATCAAGGTTTGGCAGCGCCCGCCGGTGCCGAGGCAGGCGACGTTGATCGTGTCGTTGGTCATGTACCCCCGCGCCGACTCGACCCCCGCCGCCGCGACGGCGCCGGCCAGGCCGATCGACTCCAGGAATGCTCTCCGGCTGCGGTCGGCGGCTCGCATCGTCGTCACCCCCCTTTGGATGTTGACCTCGACCCGCCCCCGAGGGTACGCCCGCCCCCATCCGTCGGCAAGGGCCAGGGACCTTCGGTTCGTTCCGCGCCGACGTGGCCGCGCCGCCGCTCGAGCCGGGTTTCGGGGGGCGACCCAGGCCCCGGGACACCGTCCCCCCGAAATCCCGCGGGAACGTCGAAAGAATCGGGATGCGAACGGCCCGAAGGCACCAGTACAAGGGTGGGGATCGCGAGGCAGATCGAGGCGGACCGGAGGTCGTGTCGAATGAGCAGCCATCCATCGGGCTCGACGCTGAGGGAGATCGAGACGCTGTTCCAGGTCGGGGCGGTCGGGGCGCTCGGCGACGCCGAGCTGCTCGAGCGCTTCGTGTCGCGGCGGGGGGAGGAGGCCGAGGCCGTCTTCGCGGAGATCGTGCGGCGGCACGGCCCGATGGTTCTGCGGGCCTGCCGCCGGCTCCTGGACGACCCCGACGACGCCGAGGACGCCTTCCAGGCCACGTTCCTCGTCCTGGCGCGGAAGGCCCGGGCCGTCGCGCGGCGCGAGCGCCTGGCGGGCTGGTTGTACGGGGTCGCGGTGCGGGTCGCGAAGGAGCTGAAGGCGGGGAACGCCCGCCGACGGGCCCGCGAGGGGGGGCTCGCGGGGCGGCCGGGGGACCTCGGGCCCGCGACGGCCGGCCCGGCCGCCGAGGACGACTGGCCGGCGATCCTCGACGAGGAGCTGGGGCGGCTCCCCGAGCGGCTCCGAGCCCCCGTGGTCCTGTGCGACCTGGAGGGCCGGACCCACCGGGAGGCCGCCCTGGCGCTCGGCCTGCCGGTCGGCACGGTCTCCAGCCGGCTGGTCCGGGCCCGCGAACGGCTCCGGTCGCGGCTGGTCCGCCGGGGCCTGACCCTCTCTGCCGGCGGCCTCGGGGCCACCTTCGCCCGCGAGGCGGCCGCGGCCGCCGGCACGGTCCCCGCCCCGCTCGTCGCCCGCACCTGCCGCGCGGCGGCCGGCGCGGCCGCCCCCTCCACGATCCTGCTGGCGGAAGGAGTGTTGAGGACCATGCTGGTGGGCAAGCTGACCTCGAAGGGTGTCTTGCTGGCGCTGGCCCTGGCGGCGGCCGCGGCCGCCGGCGTGGGCCTGGCACGGCGCGGCCGGTCCATGCGGGCGGACGAGGCCCCGAGCCCCATGGGCACGACGCCGAAGGACGAGGACTGGTCGTGGATCGACGGCCTGACCAACGCCGACGAGGCCACGCGGCGGCGCCTCGGCCGCTGCATCCGCGCCGTGCACCGCAACTTCGCGGCGATCCGGCAACTGAGCTTCGACTTCGATCTCACCCGCCAGCGGCCGGCCGTCGGCGAGCCGAGGCGGGCCGAGCCGGAGACGCTCACCTACAAGGGTCGGGTCTTCTGGAGGCAGGGCGCCGTCCGATACGACTTCGACGGGGACAGCCCGGTCGACATGCTCGGCGAGCAGGGCCGGCCGCTGCCCCGCGGCGAGGGGACGTACGGCGTCATCCGGACCGCCGACTTGCTCGCCGCGATCGAGGACAGCCCGACCTGGGGCGTCGTGCTGAACATCGAGGCGCCGCCGAAGTCCGAGGACGACTGGTGGCAACAGTCAGCTACGCGGCTCTCCCACCTCGACCCGCTGCTCCATCACGCGGCGTTCTTCGGGCCGGCCGCGGCGCGGCTGCGGGCCGACTGCCGGGCCTGCACGCGGATCGAGTCGAGCGAGGAGGGGGGCAAGGTCCGGCTCCGGCTCGTGCGCGCCAACAACTCGTGGGTCGAGGTCGTCTGCGACCCGGCGGCCGATGACCTGCCGGTCCGGGTGCGGGCCGGGGGCGTCCGCGACGGCAAGCCGATCGCCTACGTCGGCGCCGACGACACGCTGGAGAAGGTGGACGGCGTCTGGTATCCGGTCCGGCATATCGAGTGGCAGCTCGGCGGCGGCGAGCCGACGAGGGACTACGACCTGACGGCCCGCAACCTCCGGATCAACGACGCCGCGCGGGTGCCGGGCTCGGCCTTCGACGTCGCCGACCTGCCGCTCCCCGAGGGGGCCGGCGGGTCCGACTTCCGCACGTCGCCCGCCCGCTCTCTGGTCAAGGCCGGCGGCCTGCTCCGCGAGCGCCGGCCGACCGAGCGGCCCGTCCGCGTCGAGCGGCCGGCGCCGGCACGGTCGGCGCCGGCCGCGGCGAGTCGCGGGGCCAGGGACGACTACCGCGCCCTGGTCTCGGCGTACGACGCGGCCCGCCGCGACGCCGAGCGGGCCGCGACGGCGGCCGACGACCTCCGGGCCCGGCTCCGCGCCGACGCCCGCGTCGAGGCGCGGTTCGCCGGGCGGTTCCTCGAGTTCGCGGACCGGCACCCCCGCGACCCCGCGGCCGTCGACGCCCTGGCGGGGGTCGTGACGAACCGCTTCACCCCGCGCGAGACGTCGCGGGCTGCCGAGATCCTGGCCCGCGACCACATCGAGAGCGGGGCGCTCGTGCCGCTCTACCGCCAGCTTGGCGACCCGCCGCTGGCGCTCTCCCCGGGCGGCGAGGCGCTGCTCCGCGCCGGGCTGGGGCGCGGCCCCGGCCGCGAGGCCCGGGGGCGGGCGTGCTTGGGCCTGGCCCTGCTCCTGAAGAATCGGGCCGCCGCGCTCCGCGAGCTGCGCGGGCCGGCGCCCGACCTGTTGCTCCGATTCACGGCCGAGGCCAACGGGATCGACCCGCGCGACCCCGAGCCGCTGGAGGAGGAGGCGGTGCGGCTCTTCGATCGGGTCGTCGCCGAGTTCGCCGACGTCCCCGGCGACCGCGGCCCGCTGGGGGACGTCGCCCGCGACGAGCGGTTCCGGCTCCGCGACCTGGCCGTCGGCCGGGTCGCGCCCGAGGTCGAGGGCCGCGACGTCGACGGCCGGCCGTTCCGCCTGGGCGACTACCGTGGCAAGGTCGTGGTCCTGACCTTCTCGGGCAACTGGTGCGGCCCGTGCCGGGCCATGTACCCGCACGAGCGCGACCTCGTCGCGCGGATGGCGGGCAAGCCGTTCGCATTGCTGAGCGTGAACACCGACGAGGACCCCGAGGCCCTTCGGAAGTCGATCGCGACCGGGGAGATCACCTGGCGCTGCTGGTGGGAGGGCGGGGCGGACCGGCCGAACTGCGCCCGGTATCGCGTGCGGCAGTTCCCGACGATCCTTGTCCTCGGCCCCGACGGGGTCATCCGGGCGAAGGACGTCCGGGGCAAGGCCCTCGACGAGGCGGTCGAGAAGCTCGTCGACCGCCAGGCCGCCCGGTGATCGGCCGCGGCCCTCGCCCCGGATGACGGCGTCGGGTGGCCGGATCAGCCACCCGACGCCCCGACGCGGGGATTCCGGGCGATGGGGCCCAATCAAGATGCCGAGGCGGCCGCGACCGGGTCGGGGGTGAAGGTCAGGGTCGCCGTGGCGAGCTGGCTGCCGCCATGGCCGTGGTGGAAGTGGCCGAGCGTGAGGGTGATCGTCCCGCTGCCGGGGGCGTAGAAGGTCGGGTGCGGGCCCGACATGCCGCGGATGACCTCATAGCGGAGTGCCGTCGTCGAGCCCTGCGAGGGCGGTGGCGTCGCGGGGCGCTGCACCGATAGGTAGGTGGGCCCGCGCCGAGACCAGAGGATCAGGACGTCGTGGCCGGAGCCGGCGGGCCAGTCGGAGGCGGGGCTGTTCCAGGTCAGCTCGCTCGTCAAACGGACCCGGCCGAGCGGGGCGAGGTTCCCCGCGACGGCCCCGCGCGGGGAACCGCCGACGGTCGCCGACGGGCTGAAGACCAGGGACACGGGCCCGGTCGGGTCGCTGCCGATCGCGTACTCCGTTGGACCCCGGAGCGTGCCGCTCAGGGGGAGACTCGTCGGTGTCGCGGCGACCTCGGCCGCGAGCCGGGCGAGGGAGGCGTGGGCGCCTGAGAGGGCGACGATGTTCTCGAGCGACTCGAACTGCAAACGTCGACGGCGATCGGAACGCATGGGGAAGGTCTCCCGTGTTGCGCCCCGTCTCGAGATGTGGTCGGGCCAAGGTGTGGGGGCTGTTGGTTTTATCGGCAGGCGTCGAGGTGCGGCTTCCCCCTTGCACGAACCGTGCCGGGGCCCGACGGCCCATCCCGGAGTCGTCCCGAAGGTGAGGTCAACCCATCGGTTACCGCCGCGCCGCCGTGCCCTCCCGGGCCGCCCGCCCGCGCCGGGCACTTTAACCGAGCAGGGAGAATCTGTCGCCCCCGCGCGAGAAAGATCACGCGGGCCAGCGATCGCGCCGCAAGCCGGGCGGCATGCGGGCGCGGTGGCTCGGATCGATGGGGCCGAAAGTCGAGACGGAAGTGGGTGCCTTGGAAAGACTTGTGCGAGCAATCGGGGGGAAACGGGGCCGGGCCCTTGCCAAGGGGGTCCGGTTGTGCTCGACTTGAGGATGAGGTCAGGACATCCACATTTTCCATCCTGGTTCCAACCGCCTCCGCGAGGATCCATCCCGGCGGCGTCGGATGCGCCTCACCGGCTCGAGCGCGGAGGCAACGACGGTCCTGGCCGCCGCGCGAGGCGACAAGACGATGGCTTCTACCCTGACGGTCGTCGAGACTCTGCCCGTCGAGGACGGGCCCGCGCAAACCCCCCCGTCGGTCAACGACCTGGCGATCCGCGTCGGTACGGTCAACGGCTCGGGCAGCCAGTCGGCCAACCTCGTATTGCTCCGCGCCCTGCACGGCATGGGCATCCCGTGTAGCGGCAAGAACGTCTTCCCGTCGAACATCGAGGGGCTGCCCACCTGGTTCCACATCCGGGCCAACGCCAACGGCTACGTCGGCCATCGGCTCGACACGCCGGTGCTGGTCTGCATGAATGAGCAGACGGCCGCCGACGACATCCGCCTGCTCCGCCCCGGCTCGGTCGTCATCTACCGCGACGACATCGACCTGGGCATCACCCGCGACGACGTCCAGCTCTTCCCCGTCCCCTTCCAGCGCCTCGTCGAGGAGGCGTACCCGCCCGACAAGGCCGACAAGGGCTATCGCGACAAGCTCCGCAAGGTCATCAACATGGTGTACGTGGGCGTCGTCGCCGGCGCCTGCGGCATCGAGATGGACGAGGTCCGCAGGGCGATCCGCCGCGAGTTCCCCGGCCGCAAGGCCAAGGCCGCCGAGATCAACATCCGGGCCGCCGAGACCGGCTTCGCCTGGGCGCTGGAGAACCTGCCCGAGGGCCTGCCGTTCCGCGTCGAACGGGCCGACCGGACCGCCGGCACGATCCTGATCGAGGGGAACAAGGCCTCGGCCCTCGGCGCCGTCTTCGGCGGCGCGAGCGTCATGACGTGGTACCCGATCACCCCGTCCAGCAGCCTCGCCGAGTACGCCGAGGACTACTTCAAGAAACTCCGAACCAAGGCCGACGGCCGTCGTACCTTCGCCGTCATCCAGGCCGAGGACGAGCTGGCCGCCGTCGGCATGGCCATCGGCGCCGGCTGGGCCGGCGCGCGGGCGATCACGGCGACCTCGGGGCCGGGCATCTCGCTCATGAGCGAGTTCGTCGGCCTGGCGTACTTCGCCGAGATCCCCGTGGTCATCTGCGACGTCCAGCGCATGGGGCCCAGCACCGGCCTGCCGACCCGGACCAGCCAGGGGGACGTCCTCAAGCTCCACCTGCTCGGCCACGGCGACTGCCGGCACATCGTCCTCTTGCCCGGCTCCGTCGCCGAGTGCTTTGCGCTGACCGCCGAGGCGGTCGACCTGGCGCAGGAGTTCCAGACGCCGGTGTTCGTCGCCAGCGACCTGGACCTCGGCATGAACCTCTGGATGAGCGAGCCGTTCGCCTATCCCGAGAAGCCGGTGCGACGAGGCAAGGTGCTCGACGCGAACGAGCTGGAGCGGCTCGGCCACTTCGAGCGGTATCGCGACCTCGACGGCGACGGCGTCTGCTACCGCACGTTGCCCGGTACCGAGCACCCCCTGGCGTCCTACTTCACGCGCGGCACGGGCCACAACGAGAAGTCGGGCTACAGCGAGCGGCCCGAGGACTGGAAGCGGAACCTCGACCGCCTCGCGCGCAAGCTCGAGACGGCCCGCCAGCGCATCCCGGCGCCGGTCGTCCACGACGAGCCCGGGGCGAAGGTCGGCCTGATCGCCTTCGGCTCGTCCCACTTCGCCCTGGTCGAGGCCCGCGACGTCCTCTGCGCCAGGGGCGTGCCGAACTCGTACCTGCGGCTCCGCGCCTTGCCGTTCTCGGCCGAGGTCGAGCAGTTCGTGGCGCGGCACGAGCGGGTGTATGTCGTCGAGCAGAACCGCGACGGCCAGATCTACACGCTGCTCCGCGCCAGCCTCAACGGCACGCTCGACGACCGCCTCGTCTCCGTGACCCACTACAACGGCACCCCCCTCGCCGCCGAGAACATCTACCGCCCCATCCTCGACTGGGAGCGCAACTTCTCCGCCCACGGCAGCCTCTCCAACGGGCACACCGAGGACGAGCTCGAGCCCGAGGACGACCTGTCGAGCACGACCGAGTGACTCGGATTGCGGGATTCGGAATGCGGGTTTCGGAATGCAAAGGGAAGGGGACCGTCGTCGTCGTAACCACGTTTGACCTCCGCCCTTTGGCCTCTGTCATCCGTCATCTGCCGTTCGAATTCCGCATGCCGTGATTCCGCATTCCGAATCCCGAATTCCGAAATCTCAGAGGGATGATCGCATCATGGCCCGCGACGACGCAACGATCACGATCGACGCACCCGGCCGCACCCAGTTCACGCTGCCGACATTGGCGTTTCAGGGCTCGCCCTCGACGCTCTGCAAGGGGTGCGGCCACAACAGCATCACCAGCAGCCTGATCGAGGCGTGCAAGGCCGTCGGCCTGAACCCGTACACGACGATCAAGCTCAGCGGCATCGGCTGCTCGAGCAAGACGCCGGCGTACTTCCTCCAGTACAGCCACGGCTTCAACGCATTGCACGGTCGCATGCCCTCGGTCGTCACCGGCGCGGCCGTGGCCAACCGCGACCTGGTCAGCATCGGCATCAGCGGCGACGGCGACACGGCCAACATCGGCATGGGCCAGTTCAAGCACATCTGCCGACGCAACGTCCAGGTCGTCTACGTCATCGAGGACAACGGCTGCTACGGCCTGACCAAGGGGCAGTTCTCCGCGACCGCCGACCTCCACGCCCACCTCCGTCGCGAGACGGGCGAGGAGAACATGATCCCGCCCTTCGACCTCTGCCTCGAGGCCATCGCCGCCGGCGCGACGTACGTCGCCCGGTCGTTCGCCGGCGACCGCAAGCAGCTCCTGCCGCTGCTCAAGGGCGCCCTGCGGCACAAGGGGACGGCGGTCCTCGACATCATCAGCCCGTGCGTCACCTTCAACGACTTCGACAGCTCGACGAAGAGCTGGGACTGGGCCAAGAAACACGAGGAGCCGCTCCAGGAGATCGGCTTCGTCCCCCGCCTGCCCGAGATCGAGATCGAGCAGAAGGCCGGCGAGACCACGCGCGTCCGGCTCCACGACGGCTCCGTGATCACCCTCCGCGCCCTCAGCCACGCCGAGCACGACGTCACCAGCCGCGCCGGCGCCATGCGGCTGCTGGTCGAGAGCCACGATCGCGGCGAGTTCCTCACCGGCCTGCTCTACGTCGACACCGCCCGGCCCGACTTCGTCACCGCCCAGGGCACCGTCGACACCCCGCTTGCCCTCCTCGACGACGACGACCTCCGGCCGTCGCCCGAGGCGCTGGCGAAGGTCATGGCCGAGCTCTGAGGCGGCCCGGCGAGCACCCCGACAGGGCCCGCCGCGCGGGCCCAACCCCCGGCCATTCCAGGGGATCGGCCCGCGCGGCGGGCTCGCATCGCATTGATGTCCTACCCTTGACCGCGGGATGCCGCCGCGGCACCTGACGGGGGTCGCACCGGCGTCCGGGCAAACTCTCGTGGATGCAGGAGTGAAGCGTTAGATTCCTGTGTCATGTGACTGACCGCCATCCTTTCCCCTCGGGGGCCGACCGATGTTCCGAAGCCGGCTCGCGGTGTTCCTGGCGAGTCTCTCGGCGACCATGCTCGCCACCCATGCCCAGGAGGGCGGCGCCGACCTGGACAAGATGCAGGGGACGTGGGTCGGCCGGGCGCTCGAAGGACAGCTCTCGGTCACGATGACCATCGAGGGCCGCAACGTCACGACGGTCAGCTCCGGCCGGGGCGGCAAGGCCACGAGCTATGCCGTCGTCACGCTCGACGAGTCGACCAACCCGAAGTCGTTCAAGCTCGTCGCCACGGGCGATCCGAAGCTCGACCTGGAGAAGGGCAAGAAGCTGAAGGAGGCCATCGGGAAGCAGGGGGGAGACGATAAGCCGGACATCTCCGAGGCCCCCGAGATCAAGACCGACAAGGAAGCCAAGAACATCGGTATCTACAAGCTGGAGGACGACACCCTGACGATGTGCTCCGACATCTTCGGCGAGAAGCTGCCGACGGAGTTCAACGGGGACGCAAGGAAGGGGGGCGGCTGGCTCATCGTCTACCGCCGCCCGAACGCGAAGCCGCGGCCGAAGGCGGAGGACCTCGCCAAGCTCGAAGGGACGTGGACGGGCACGCTCCAGGACGGCGGCAAGAAGGCCGACGTGACGCTCGTCCTCAAGGGCGGGATCGCGACCCTGATGCGCGGCAAGGACCGCAAGAATTCGGTCCGGAGCACTTACACCGTCGACGACAAGGCGACGCCGAAACACATGACCTTCACCGCGTCCAGGTCGGTCGCCTCGAGCGCGGTCAAGGGTGAGGCGATCTACCGGCTGGAGGAGGATCACCTGGAGATCGCCTTTCGCCGGTCGGGCCCGCGCCCGAAGGACTTCGAGGCGTCGAAGGTCGTCGCGCTCTTGACCCTCGACCGTGCGGAGGACCCGGCGCCCAAGCCGGCCGCGGCGAAGCGCAAGGGCCAGATGCCGCCTCGCCGCCCGACGGCGCCGTTCCGGCCCGGCCGGCCGGCGCGCTGATCGGCCGGACTTGAGGGCCGGCACGCCTCCTCCGCCGCGCCGCGGCCGATTGGCCGGCGGGGGACGTGGGATATAGAATAGAAGGGGTGGTCGCGGCGCGACCGCCCTCATCACCTCTCCACGTCACGAATGGAGGCGCGTCCCATGTCCACGGCCACCACCGCCGAGCTGACGGCCCTCTCGCCGCGCGTCGAGGAGCGGCTCCGCAAGGGGGAGCTGACCCCCGAGCAGGTCGAGGCCTTCCACGGCTTCCTCGCCGACGTCGACCGCGACCTCCTGCACCACCGGATCATCACCGACAATCGCTATACGCGCTGGTTCCAGCAAGGTCTCGTCACCGACGGCGAGCTGAGGCACTTCGTCCGCCAGTTCTCCGTCTTCTCGAACCAGTTCCTCGTCGCCGCGCTCCTGAGGGTCATCAACGCGCCGAGCCTCCAGCAGGCGCGGGCGGCGAAGGAGATCCTCATGAACGAGCTGGGGGTCATCTACCGCAAGCCGGGCGCCGACGGCGCCGCGCGGGGCGACCTCAGCGACGACGCCAAGGACCGCGAGGGGGACCCCGAGCTCGTCAGCACCGAGGGGACCGTCGACGGCGGCACCTGCCGCTTCAAGGCCGCCCACTTCGAGTGGCTCCTCGGCGTCGGCGAGGGGCTCGGGCTCGGCTTCGACGACCTGGGCAAGCGCATGCACGGCACGAAGAGCACCCTCCACTTCTGCGACGAGCTCCAGCGCCTCTTCGGCAACGAGGACGCCCAGGTGGCCGAAGGGGCCAGCTTCGCCGTCGAGAACTGGGCCGCCGCCGGCTTCTGGCAGGAGCTCGAGGACGGCCTGATGACGATCAAGAAGACCCGCCTGCCCCGCCTCCGCCTCGCCTTCTTCACCTGGCATAACCGCGTCGAGGCCCAGCACGCCGGCCACACCATGGAGGAGCTCGAGCACGTCTTCTTCGACCCCGACTTCTCCCGCGACAAGTTCTTCCGCGGCGGCCGCGAGGTCCTCGACGCCATCGCCACCTTCTGGGACGGCCTCGAGGAGGACAGGGTCAACGGCGTAGTCGACTGAGGGACGTTCTTCGTAGGGCAGGGCTCGCCCTGCCTCTTCGATCTCAAGAGGCAGGGCGAGCCCTGCCCTACGGGAGAGGGAGCACCCGCGATGCCGAGCCCCGACATCCCCTTGCGGCGCATCGACCACGTCCGCTTCTTCGTCGGCAACGCGCGGCAGTCGGCGTATTTCTACCGGAATGCGTTCGGCTTCGACGTGGTGGCGTACGCGGGCCTGGAGACGAAGCAGAGGCACGAGGCGGGTTACGTGCTGAAGCAGGGGGAGATCACGTTCGTCCTGACGTCGCCGCTCGACGCCGACCACCCCGAGGCGTCCCGCCTCATCACGCACGGCGACGGCGTGATGTCGATCGCCCTGGAGGTGGACGACGTCCCGGCGGCGTACGAGGCGGCGTTGGCGCGGGGGGCCGAGGGGGTCGTGGCGCCGAACGCGAAGGAGGACCGGTTCGGCGTTTATGAGTCGGCCGAGATCCGCGCCTACGGCGACACGACCCACACCCTCGTCAACCGCGACCGCTACCGCGGCGTGTTCGCCCCCGGCTTCGAGCCGATCGACCCCGACCGCTACGGCCCGCGCACCATGCACCCCGTCGGCCTCACGGCGATCGACCACATCGTCGCCAACGTCGAGGAAGGCAAGATGCAGGAGTGGGTCGACTACTACGCGAAGGTCATGGGCTTCTCGCTCCTGGTCAGCTTCGATGACAAGGATATCAGCACGGAATACTCCGCGTTGATGTCCAAGGTCGTCGCCGACGGCGCCGGTCGGATCAAGTTCCCGATCAACGAGCCGGCGCGGGCGCGGCGGCGGTCGCAGATCGAGGAGTTCCTCCGGTACTACGGCGGGCCCGGCGTGCAGCACATCGCGATGGCGACCGACGACGTCATCGCCTCGGTCCGCGCCATGCACGCCAACGACGTCTCGTTCCTCCGCGTCCCGCCGGCCTACTACGAGATGGTCCCCGACCGCGTCGGCCCGATCGACGAGGACCTCCGCGAGCTGGCCGAGCTCGGCATCCTGATCGACCGCGACGAGGAGGGCTACCTCCTCCAGATCTTCACCAAGCCCGTCGAGGACCGCCCCACCCTCTTCTTCGAGATCATCCAGCGCCACGGCGCCCGATCCTTCGGCAAGGGCAACTTCAAGGCCCTCTTCGAGGCCATCGAGCGCGAGCAGGCCCGCCGGGGGACGTTGTGAGATATCGGAATTCGGATTGCGGATTGCGGAATTGAAGATTTGTATAATCCACAATCCGAATTCCGCAATCCGCAATCCAGAAGGAGTGGCCGATGCGACTCCCCTTGCCCCTCGTCGCCAGCGTCCGCGACTTCTACGCATTCGAGCAGCACGTCAAGACGTGCCGCAAGCAGCGGGGGCTCGACATGGTGCCGGAGTGGTATCAGGTCCCGGTCTTCTATTTCTCGAACCCGGCGGGTGTGATCGGCCACGACGACCCGGTCGCGGCGCCGAAGGGGAGCGAGGCGCTGGATTACGAGCTGGAATTGGCCTGCGTCATCGGCAAGGAAGGCCGCGACATCACGGCCGACGACTCGGCGCTCGACTACGTCGCCGGCTTCACGATCATGAACGACTGGAGCGCCCGCGACCTCCAGCGCAAGGAGATGGCCGTCGGCCTCGGGCCGAGCAAGGGGAAGGACTTCGCCACGTCGCTCGGCCCCGTGGTCGTGACCTTCGACGAGCTGGCCGACCGCTACCGCGACGGCCGCCTGCACCTGGAGATGACCGCCGCGGTCGACGGCCGCGTCCTCTCGCGGGGCGACTCGGGCTCGATGTACTGGACCTGGCCGCAGCTCATCGCCCACGCCAGCCGCGACGCGACCCTCCGGCCTGGCGACGTGCTCGGCTCGGGTACGGTCGGCACCGGCTGCATCCTCGAATTGACTCCCGAGGCGGCGGGTGGTTGGCTCAAGCCCGGCGTTGTGGTCGAATTGACGGTCGAGCGGATCGGCACCCTCCGCAACCGCGTCGTGGCGCGGCGTTGACGGCGGCGGGGCGACCCTCGGGAGGAGGCCGCCGTCGATGATCGAGTCCAGCCGCCGCGACGACCGCTCGAGGAACATGGCCATCTCCGCGGCCCTGACCGCGACCGCCCTGGCCCTGACGAGCCTCGTCCTGATCGTCGTGGCGCGCCACGACGGCGGCGGCCGGCCGCTCGTCTACGCCGTGCTCTTCGCCGTCGTGACGCTGCCGCCGGCGCTCATCTGGCTCGTCTCGACGCTCCTGCCCGGC
>DASZMJ010000013.1:0-13320 GCA_035551935.1 Isosphaeraceae bacterium | reverse complement strand
TCGCCGAGCACCTTCGTCAGCCCGCCGTCGAGGACCGCGACGTCGGGCTGGAGCAGGCTGAAGCCGGTGGCCTGCATCGCCACGGTCAGCGTGCCCGAGGTGTTCGCCGGCGCCTGCACGTAGAACCAGTCGCCGTTGTTGAGGAGCGGCGTCCGCTGCGGCCCGGGCATGACCTGGGTGAGCTGGCCCTGCGCGTTGAGCTGGCCGGTGACGTTGTAGGCCGTCAGCGGCAGGTTGGCGTACGGGTCGCTGGGTTGCGGGCCGTAGAGCGACTGGATGCCCAGGGTATCGTCGAGGGTCAGGGCCTGCTTCGGGCCGTTGTAGCTGGCGTACATGACGGCCGAGGCGATCGCCGAGTGGCCCATGCCCAGGGCGTGGCCGAGCTCGTGGATGGCGACGGTCTCGAGGTCGTAGGTGCCGCCGTTGGTGGTCCAGGGCTCGACGGTGTTGAAGACGATGTCGCCGGCCAGGTCGCCGCCGTTGATCGGCGGCGGGGCGAAGGTCATGGCGAGGGTGCCGGCGCCCATCGGCGTGGCGGCGATGCGGATGTCGCCGTGGTTGGGGTCGCCCTGCTGGTCGGGCCCGGAGCCCAGCGCCGCGCCGTTGTCGGGGACGGGCTCGAGGTTGATGCCGGTGACCTGCTGCCAGACGGCGGCGGCGTTGGCGATCGCCGCCACCCAGTTGGGCGCGTTGGGGTCGGCGTTCATCGACTGGAAGAGGGTGCTGGGCGTGCCGCCGACGCTGGTGCCGTCGGGGACGAAGCTGAAGGTGATGCGACTGGGATGGGACCACTGGCCCCCCGCCGTCGCGAAGAGGAGCTGACGGCCCTCCAGTCCCTCCAGCGTCGGGCGGGCGGAGCGGGCGAGATCGCGGCGGCGGCGTCGGTCGCTGCGGTTGTTCATGGCTGCGTCCTCATGCAATAGGGTCGATCCGATCCTTGTGGGGTTGGCGTACGTGTCGCCGGCGCGAACGACGATCGTCGTCGATCGTCCGCCCCGTCCCTCGGGCGCCGGGCCGATCGCCGCGTCGCCGTCGCTCATGCATCCAAGGTCACTTCGCGGGAATCCAGCCTAAGTCGAGTCCCTCCGGTTGTCGAAGGCTGTTGTCAAATGGCCTCGGGCGCCCTATAGGACGGCAACGCGGCGTTGTCAAATCGCAGCGCGAAGAGGGCGGCGGGGATCGTCGAGTCCCCTGCCGCCGGCCCTTTTTTTGCTGGCGAGGGGGTCGTGCGGGTGCGATGATCCTCGCGGGCGACGGCCGCCGCGGTGCGGCCGGGGGCCGGTTGCGAACCCGGCCCCCTCCTCCCGCCCGACCAGACGACGAGATCGGTCCCCAGGAATGCGACCGCCCGGGCGCGTCGGAGGTGGGCGCGTGTCGAAGGCATCCCGGCCGTCGGAGTATTCCATCGCCGCGGTCTCGAAGCTCAGCGGGGTCAGTTGCCACGCGCTTCGGGTCTGGGAGCGGCGGTACGGGTTCCCCGTGCCGCGGCGGTCGCCGTCGGGGCACCGCCGCTACGGCGCCGAGCAGGTCCGGCTGTTGCGGCGGATCGCCGAGCTGTCGCGGCAGGGGCGGCCGATCGGCGAGCTGATCGCCGCGGCGATGGCCGGCGAGCTCGGCGGCGACGACGCCCCGGCGGCGGGCCCGGGGCACGCGCCGGCGGTCGCGACGCTGGTCGACCGGCTCGCCGCCGGCGAGGTCGAGGCCGCCGCCGCCGACTTCGACGAGCAGGCCCGGCGGCTCGGCCCGGCCGAGCTGGTCGTCCGCGTCGTCGAGCCGGCCCTCATCGACGCCGGCGAGCGCTGGTTCCGCGGCGACTTCGAGGTCTTCCACGAGCGGGGAGTCACGGGCTTCCTGTTCCAGAAGCTCGAGGGGCTACTCGACGCGGCGCGGCGGGCCAACCCGCGGCCGCGACGCCGGGCGCTGCTGGGCGTCGTCCAGGGGGACCGGCACGAGGGGGGCATGCTGATGGTCGCCGTGCTGCTGGAGCTGGCCGGCTGGCGGGCGCTGCCGATCGGCACCGACCTTCCCGTCCGCGAGTATCAGAGGGCCATCGACGCCTGGCAACCCGACGCGTTGGGGCTGTCGTTCGTGATGTCGCGCAACATCAACAAGCGCTTCCGCGAGCTCGAGCGGCTCCGCGGGGCGCCGGTCTTCGTCGGCGGGCGGAGCATCCTGAACTATCAGGGGCTGGCCCGCCGGCACGGCCTGATCCCGCTGGTCGGGCCGGCGTCGTCGGCCGTCGGCCAGCTCGTGGCGCAGTTCGAGGCGCTCGGCGAGGGGGAACGACGCTCGGGCCCGGCCGGGGCCCGCGCGGCCGCGAGACGCAACGACGATGCCCCCCGGGGGCGGGGGGCATCGTCGGGCGTGGAGGGCTGAGGGCCCTCCCGTTCCGGGTCGTCGGCGCCAGGTCCGATCACCAGCCGCCCTGGAGCGAACCCTTGGCCGGCGCCTGCGGGGCCGGGGCCGGGGCGATCTTCGCCGGGGCTTGCGGGGCCGGGGCCACCTTGGCCGGGGCCTGCGGGGCCGGCGCCACCTTGGCCGGGGCTTGCGGGGCCGGGGCCACCTTGGCCGGGGCCTGCGGCATGGGGGCGACCTTGGCCGGCGCCTGCGGGGCCGGGGCGACCTTCGCCGGCGCCTGCGGGGCCGGGGCGATCTTCGCCGGCGCCTGGGGCGCCGGGGCGACCTTGGCGGGGGCCTGGGGCGCCGGGGCCACCTTGGTGGGGGCCTGCGGCGCGGGGGCGACCTTCGAAGGGGCCTGCGGCATGGGGGCGACCTTCGACGGCGCCTGCGGGGCCGCGTACACGGCCCCCTTGTGATGGTGCCACTGGCCCGCGCTGCTGAGGGCCAGGAGCACGACCGCGCTGGCTTGGATCATCGCGATGTCCTCAACTATCAGGTGAACTGGGGGTGGTCGGTCGACCGTCTCGATCGAGTCCAGTGGAGCAGACTATCCCTTCGGGGTTTGGCACGGGCCGTGCAAATACAACGGCCGGTCGCCAACTCCGCCGTCTCGTCTCTGTCGGGAGCCGACCCGGATCGGACCACACAAACGGCGCCGACCGCGCCGGCTTCGTCCCCAACCCGCAACGGGGGACTCGCGCCTCGTTGGCCCTGGGGACGGCGCGGGGGGCGAGCCCCGACCGTCATGGCCGGGCCTCGCACCCCAACCCCTCGGGTGGCCACGCCTATTCATCGGCACCGACTCGACACGCGCTTACCGAACCTGGCAAAATCGGGGGATTGCCGGCTCGGCGGACTTTAGGAACTATGCCGAGGGGCGGCGGCCTGGGCGGAAAGACCCCGCGGTTTCCGCCACACCCGAGGCCCCCGGATGCCGAACCAAGAGGGGCATACCACGAGCGTTCATCCCAAGGGCGGCCCCCGCCGCGACCGGGCGGGCTTGTCGGGCGGGGGCGGAGCGGAACAACATTGGGATCGGGAGGCAGGCAGCAATGCGTAGCGGCAGCGGCAACGGACTCGGCCGCCTGGTCGCGCGGGCGGCCCTGGCGCTCGGCGTCCTCGCGGGCCCTTCGGCCCTGGGCGCCGAGTGGACCCGGGTCCCCCTCGGCGGCTCGCTGACCAATCAGGACGGCGACAAGGGCTTCAGCGTCTACGTCCCAACCCGCTTCGGCGGCGTCCTGACGATCGCCACGACCGGCGGCGAACTCGGCCCGATCAAGGGGCCCGACGGCCGCGAGCGGCTCAACGGCGGCGAGATCGGCGACAACCAGCAGGGCTGGTACACCTTCGACGTCCGCGGGGCGAAGGCGCCCTTTGCGGTCACGACCAGCTTCGTCCAGGTCGGCCAATCCACGCGCATGCCCTGGAACTTCTACTACTGGCCCACCAAGGGGGACTCGGTCCACGAGCCCTGGGCCGGCGGCAACGGCCGCGTCGACACCATGGGGCCGGCCGGCGACGACGTGATGGTCGCCACCCCCGGCTCCTACATCGCGCCGGGCCAGGACGTCGTCCTGCCCGGGCCCGACGGCATCCTCGACACCCGGCCGGCCCCCGGCGACACCTCGACGTGGTTCCCCAACCTGTATGACGACCTGACCTGGCTCGGTCCCGAGGGGACGCTCTACGCGACCCCCTCGCCGCTCCTGAAGTTCGACCAGCTCTTCAACTCCTCGGCCCGGCGCTGGGAGGCGGCCAACAGCCAGAACCGCGCCATCACCCGCTGGCCCGGCCACTGCCTCGGCGGCGCCATCGCCTCGATCATGCTCAACGAGCCGATCCCGGCCCCCGGCTCGGGGTTCACGGCCGACGAGCTCAAGGGGATGTGGGCCGAGCTGGGCGAGAACCACCTGAACCACAAGATCGGCGACTACGCCAACAACATCCCCGCCGGCCCCCCCCGGCCCGGCTTCGACCCCACCGACGCCTTCGTCGCCCGCTTCCACACCATGCTCGAGCAGCACATCCGCGGCCGGCACCAGTCCTTGCTCGGCAACCTCCGGGCCTTCCCCCCCAACGGCACCCCCGACGAGGTCTGGAACCACGGCATCGGCAAGTACACCGCGAAGTTCCACGCCATCCCCGGCCGCGGCGAGCGGGCCGTCCGGCTCGAGGTCGAGGTCGTCGGCAACGCGGGCGCCAACCTCAACAACGGCGACAACAAGCCACGGCTCGTCAAGTACGAGTACTCGCTCGTCTACGGCCTCAACGGCCAGGTCGACGAGTCGAACCCGATGGCCAACGACTGGATCGCCGTCGGCGGCGACGGGATGTACGCCCCGTTGAACCTCCTGGAGGTCGTCGACAGCCGCTGGCAGGGCCACAACCCCTACGTGACCGAGGCCAACGTCCGGTCGATCGACCTGGCCAACGGCGGCTTCGGCCCGCGCACCGTCGCCGGCGGCGGCACGGCGCCGAGCTTCCGGCCGGTCCGGAGCTACGAGGCCGGCCGCGGCCCGATCTTCGCCTTCGGCAACAACGGCAACGGCCCCGGCGGCCCCGGCGGACCCCGCCGCGGCCTCTTCGGCCTCTTCCGCTTCGGCCGCTGAGCCGCCCCCCCTCTCCCGATCGCCTCGGACGCCCGCCGGTGCCCTTCGGGGTGCCCGCGGGCGTCCGCCCGTTTCGAGGCCGTCGAGGTTTGCCGCGACGGCCGGGTCGCCGGGACAGGGAGACTCGCCGGTTCCGGCATTCTCGGCACGGCCGTTCAAGTTTCGCGAGGCCGACGGCCGATCCTCAAGGTGGGCCGACGAGCCCGCCGCCCTTCGCCAGAATGCCAGGTCGGCGCGACCCGCACAGGCCCGCTCACCCGAAGAAACCAACCCGTCGCTCCGACCCTCGGGACTCCTCCGATGGACCGAGACCTCGACATCCTCGACGGCCCGATCGCGGCCCGGGGCCCGGTCCTGGCGACGCCGCCGGTCTTGATCCGGGTCCCGGCGCTCGCCGCGACCGCGACCGCGACGCCACGACGCCGGCCCTCCCAGTCGTACCGCCCCGGCCGGACCCGACGCCGGCTCCGCCGCGAGGTCCGCGTCGCCGGCCTCGTGCTGCTCGGCGCTTTGGCCCTCGGCCTCGCCTGGCCGGCGCTGCGGCCCTCCCCGACGATCGCCACGGCGCCGTTGCCCGAGGCGACGCCGGTCTCGATCCTCCAGCCGATCGCGACGCTCGAGCCGTCGGCCGTCGTCGCGACCGACCCGGCGACGGACCTCCGGGCCCCCGTGATCATGCCGGGCACACTCGTGCCCGAGGACGGCGAGGAGGAGCCGGACCATGCGGGAAGTTGACCAGGCCCTCGCCCGCGCCTACGGCCGTCCGGCCGGCGGCAACGACCGCGCCGCCCCGCCCCCCGCGCCCCACTTCGCCGTGGGGCCCCGGGCCACCGGCCGCGTCGAGGGCGTCGCGCTGCGCTGGCCCGAGACCGTCCGCGCCCTGGAGCGCGAGCACGGCGACCGCTTCGATCACCTCGCCGACGCCCTGCTCGAGGCCCGCGACCGCCAGCGGCACAAGGTCCTGCTCTTCACGAGCTGCCACCGCGCCGAGGGCCGCACGACCCTGGTCCTGACGCTCGCGCGGTCCCTGGCGCGACGGCCCGGCCGCACGCTGCTGGTCGACGCCGACCTGACCGGCCCGATGCTCGCCCGCCAGCTCGGCCTGCGGCCCCGCGTCGGCCTCGACGACGTGATCGAGGAGGGCCAGGCCTTGGCCGAGGCCCTCGTCGAGGCCCCCGACGACCACCTGACGATCCTGCCGCTCCGCGCCCCCGTCGCCCGACCCCGCGAGTTCCTGGCCGACCCCGGCTGGGCCTGCCTGATGGCCCGCCTCCGACGCGAGTTCGACCTCGTCCTGCTCGACGGCAGCCCGCTCTTCGCCGGCCTCAGCGCCGCCGTCCTGCACCGCTCCGTCGACGCCGCCGTGCTCGTCCACAACCGCTCCCTCACCGGTGAGCGCGCCACCCTCCGCGCCCGCGAGGTCCTCGATGCCGGCGGCATCCCCCTGCTCGGACTGGCCGAGACGTTTGTTTGATCTGGCTCGCATTGGTCCTTTGCCCTCTGCCCTCCCATGTACGAGCCCCACTTCGGCCTCTCCCCGCGCCCGTTCGCCGAGACGACGGACCCGAGCCGGGCCGTGGCCCTGGCGGGGCACGAGTCGGCGCGGCACCGCTTGCGATACGGCCTGGAGCACGGCCAGGGGCCGGCCTTGCTGTTCGGGCCGCCGGGATCGGGCAAGACGACGCTGGCCCGGTCGCTCGCCGTCGAGCTCGGCGGGCCGGCGGCGCATCTCACCTTCCCCGCGTTGCCCGCTCCCGAGCTGCTCGGCCTGCTCGCCGACGACCTCAACGCCCCCGGCCCGCCGGCCGCGACCCTCGCCGGCACGGTCAAGCGCCTCCGCTCGGCCCTGACGGCCGCGGCCCTCCGGGGCGAGCGCCCGCTCGTCCTCCTCGACGAGGCCCACCTCATCGCCGACCCGGCCACCTTCGAGGCCCTCCGGCTCCTCCTGAACTTCGCCTCCGCCGGCCCTCCCGATCTCTCGCTCCTGCTCGTCGGCAATCCGGAGGTCTTGCTCTCCCTCCCAGGCCCCTTCGCCGACCGCCTCACCGCCCGCGTACTCCTCGGCCCCTTAAGTGAGGCCGACTCGGCCTCCTACGTCCTCGGCCGCCTCGACCGCGCCGGCGCGAAGTCCGAACTCTTCGACTCGGAATCCCTCTCGGCCCTCCACCGCGCCGCCGACGGCCTGCCGCGCCGGCTCAACCGCCTGGCGGACCTCTCCCTCCTGATCGCCTTCGCCTCCGGCCGCGACCGCCCCGACGCCGCCACCGTCGCCGCCGCGGTGCGCGAGGCCTTCCCCGACGACCTCGCCGCCTGAGGGCCCCGGGAAAGTCGTGGCGGCCGGGGTATGGGGCTTGCTACCCTTGGTGGGGAGTCAGCCTCGTTCGGAAATCGCACCCAGGAAGGAGGACCCCCATGAGCAAGCCCAAGGAACCCCGGCCGCTCGACCTCCGCGACCAGCAAGGCCCCGGCCAGGGCGGCCCGCCGCAGGAGACCGACGCCACCAAGGCCGAAGAGGCCCGCGAGGCCCACGAGTCGGCCGAGGCCCGCGACCGCGAGGCCTCGATCCGCGACCACATGGTCGACATCGGCCGCGGCAACCAGCAAGCCGGCCGCCAGTAGCCGCACCGGTCCACCCCGGCCGGGTGGCTGGGGCCGCAGGCCCCAGCCACCCAACCGAGACAGGGATAGGCGGCCGCGAACGCCGGGGTCGGCGTTCGCGGCAACTTCCGCCGAAACGCCTACGGCGAATCCATCCCCGGGCGTTCGTGAGGGGGCGACGTCAGGGATTGCGGTCGGGCAACTCCAGCAGTTGCATGGTCACGACCTTCCAGTGGTCCCCCTCGCGGGCGCGGACCTGGACGAACTGGAGGGAGTCATCCTGGTCGACGTTCAGGGAGAATTTGCCCCGAATCAGCAGCAGGTCGGGGGCGAGGAAGCGGGCGGACTCGACCGTGTTGCGGCACCGGTGCTCGGGCGCGCGGTCCTTGAAGATCTCGTCGTAGGCCTTCTCGATCTCGGCCCGGCCGCGCCGGGCGTCGATGACGATGCGGCCCGAATCGGAGTCGTGCTTGATGAGGAGGATCTCCGCGTCCTCGAGGAAAGTCGCCGCCATCGCCTTCGCGTCCCGCTTGTCGAACAGCTCCGCGCCGCGATCCAGGGTCTCCTTGGCCGCGGCCATGGCCTTGGCGTCCTCGTCCTCGCCGAACGCCAGGGCCGGCGCCGCCAGGAGGATCATCGCGAACAGGGAACGGCTTCTCATGGCTTGACCTCGTCGTGCTGGCAAGGGTCGCCGGTCTGTGGGCTTGCACGTCCGCACGTCCCGGCCGCTCGCACCGCGACCTCGCGGTGCTCGGGAACTCGACCCATTAGGGCGAGAACGGCCATGTGTGTCAATCTCACTAATCAATAATAATAGTACATGCCTTGTTAGATTGAGGGCCGATCGCTTGACGACCGGTGGTCGCGGCCGGGGCGGGGGTTTCGCGACAATCCGACCGGAGATGTTCCCTGGCATCGGTGGCCTTCGCGGACGGCCTCAGCTTGCAGTCCCGGCCACCCGCCGAGCGCGGGAGTTCGGAGGCTCAGGACGTGGCCGCGGAGGCCAGGGCCGCGCTGCGGCGTTCGAGGTCGAGGAGGAAGCTGCGGGCGGCGGCGAGCAATTCGGCGTCCTCGACGTCCCAGATGTCGGAGGGGCCGCCGGCGCGGGCGAGGAAGGCGAGGTTGGCGATGAGCTGGCCGAACCGCATGTCCGGGGCGTGCTCGCCGAACCGCGCCAGGACGTGGAGGAGTTCGTCGCGATCGGACGGGTTCATGGGGAGGGTCGCTCCGATCGTGGGGAAGTGGCCAAGGGGCACCCTGAGCGTGCGGACGACCTCGACTCGGATCGTCGTGCCCGGGGAGAGTTTGGCGATGCGGGTCGCCCGCGTCACGCCATCGCTCAGCATCAATGCGCCGTCGGACCCGCGATAGACCCAGGGCGGGGGCATGCCGACCTGGCTGGCGCCGAATACGGCGATCTGCCGCTGGAGCTTGAACGGATCGGCGCCGCCGAGCCGGCTCCCCGGCAGGTGGAGGCTCCGGGGATCGACGTCAAGATACTCGGGCGATGACGTTCCTGATTCTATCCGCCCCTCGGTGCGTGGAGCAACTTGACGATCCGAAGGCCCGTCACTTCGCGCCTCCGGGCGCGAGCGGGCCGCCCGGCTGGCTCCAGAACTCGACCCCGATCGACTCCTCGAGCCTGTCCATGAGCGCAGCCGAACGGGCGGGGTCGCCGGGCGTGTCGGTGGAGACGCGGGCGGTGACGACGCAACCGGAGGACTCCTGGACGATCTTGACGGTGATGGTCCGGTCGCCGTTCTCCAGCGCGCGGGTCGCGACCTTGCCGAAGGGGGCCCTGCGCGAGTACCAGGTCGTGTGGACGGGCCGCGAAAAGTCGAAGCCGGCGACGGCGCGGACGACGTCGTGGTCCTTGAGGGTCTTCTGCACGGCCGCGCTCACGATCTCGAACTTCGCTGCGGAGATCGTCCGGGCCACCGTCCGCTCGTCCTGCGGCACCTCAGCCGGCCGCGCGCCGAGGACCTGACAACCGGCGGTCGGGGCCAGGAGGAGCAGGAGGATCCGACCGGGGATGGTCCGTCGCATCGGGAGCACTCCCGCGAAGGGGGGTGGCGTCGGTGGCCTTCCCCACCGGCGCCACCGAAGGAGAAAGCGAGAGCTCAGGCCGCGAATCGAACGCAGTACACCGGAGGCAGGTGGTTCGTGACGGTCTGCCACGAGTCGCCGGCGTCGTCGGTGGCCCAGAGGGAGCCGGTGGTGGAGCCGAAGGCGAGGACGTCGCCGGTGGAGTCGATGTCGAGGCAGTGGCGGAAGACGAGGTCGTAGGCGTGGCGCTGGGGGAGGCCGGAGGTCAGGACGTCGAAGGTGCGGCCGCCGTCGCGGGTGCGGGTGACGACGACGCGGCCGGAGACGGGGATGCGCTTCTGGTCGGAGTGGCCGGGGACGAACCAGGCGGTGTCGGGGTCGCGGGGGTGGACGGCGACGGCGAAGCCGAACAGCGAGGGGGCGGCGGCGGTGATCTCCTGCCAGGAGGCGGAGTCGTCGGTGGACCGGAAGATGCCGTTGTGGTGCTGGGCCCAGAGGTAGTCGGGCGCGGCGGGCTTTGTTGCACAGGCCAATTCTGATGCACAGGCCGCCGGGCTGATGCACGAGCCCCGGCCGGGATTCTCTTAATATGGCGCAGCGGCCGGCGAACCCCTCTCAAGCTCAAGACGCGCCACGGATCGGGACGTGCTTGTTCAAGTGGGCACTTGTCTATCTCGCGTGCCGCCCGAAGGGGTATTGCGCGGGGCCGATCCCCGGCCGTCATGCGGGGGACCGGAAATGCCGGATTCGGGTGTCACTCGCGGGGCGGTCGGGACGGCCGGCGCCGACGGGGTTAGGATTCCCGAATTGCTTATCCTGCCGCGATTAGCGACATGAGAAAACGCATTGATCCAAAGCAGATTTTCTTTGACTTTTTCTACGTCTTCGATGACAATGATGGGGCGTTGACACCAACAAAAACCCCATGCGATTGGTGGAACAATCGCATGGGGGCTCGGTCACTCGGGCAGGCTCGCCCGAATGGCGTCACAGCAACCCCCATTCTACCGGGCCCGCCCCTTCCGGGGAAGGGCCCGTCCATGTCCGCGAACATCACGCCCGCCGAGTCCAAGGCGATCGACCCGACCGAGGCCCGCCGCCAGCGGGGCCTGGCCATCGCCGCCGTGACCAAGATCACTGAAGTCAATGGCCAATGGGTCGTGCCGAGTCAGACCGGAAAAGGGGCCTATCGCGTCAACCTCAAGGCAGGGCCCTTCGTCCCGCAATGCACCTGCCCCGACTATGCCGAGCGGGGCGAGCCGTGCAAGCACGTCTATGCCGTGCGGTATACGATCGAGCGGGAGAGCCAACCGGACGGGTCGGTCACGACCACCGAGACGCTGACGCTGGGCCGCCAGACGACGGCATCCAGGGCAAACGCATCTAATTCACAAATCCTTGTCTGCAAAGAACTTGCGACTAGTTGAATTCCGTGCACTAGATTGCAAATCCTTGCAGGACAAGGATTTGCGAAACACGTGCGTTCGCCCTGCGACGGCATCCCGGCCGACCTACAAGCAGAATTGGCCCGCCTACAACGCGGCACAGATCAATGAGAAGGACAAGCTCCAGTCGCTCCTGGCGGAACTGAGCCGGGGCGTCGCCGAGCCGCCTGCCAACCCCAAGGGAGGGCAGACGCCCGTGCCGATGGCCGATCGGGTGTTCGCCTGCGCCTTCAAGGTCTATTCGACCGTCTCGGGCCGGCGCGCGTCGTGCGACATGCGAGACGCCCACGCCAAGGGCTTCCTCTCCTGCGCGCCGCACTACTCATCCATCTGTCGCTACTTGGAGGACAAGGCGATGACGCCGATCCTCATGCGACTGATCGCGGAGGCCGCCGCGCCGCTCCGCTCGGTCGAGTCCGACTTCGCCATCGACTCAAGCGGATTCGCCACGTCCCGATTCGTGCGATGGTTCGATCACAAGTATGGGGTCGTCAAGCAAGAATACGATTGGGTCAAGGTCCACCTGATGACCGGCGTGAAGACGAACATCGTCACGGCGGTCCAGATCGACGAACGCTACGCGGCCGACTGCCCCCGGTTCAAGGGGTTGCTGGACGCAACGGCGAAGCGTGGCTTCACGATCGGCGAAGTCTCGGCCGACTCGGCGTACATGAGCTACGACAATGCCGACGCCGTAGCCGCGTTAGGGGGCACGCCGTTCATCGCCTTCAAGGCGGGCACGACGGCGGCGCAGGGTGGCACGCTGGCGAAGATGTTCCACTACTACAACTTCAACCGGGACGACTTCCTCGCCCACTACCACAAGCGGAGCAACGTCGAGACGACCTTCTCGATGGTCAAGGCGAAGTTCGGCGACTCGCTGCGGTCGAAGACGGACGCCGCGATGGTCAACGAGGCGATCTGCAAGGTGCTCTGCCATAACCTGTGCGTGCTAATCCAGAGCACCTTCGAACTCGGCGTCGAAGCGGAGTTCTGGAAGTGCGAAGACAAGTCGCCGAAACCGGTCGAAGCCGTGGAAGCGGGAACGTACCCGAGAATATGCGTGCAGGATTGTCTCTAGTTATCTAGAAGACATCATACCAACCTTGAAAATATTTATGTTTGTCGATTCTTAAGTTTCTGATGACAGAATCGAAAACCAGATTCCCGATATATGCCTCGGGATTGAAGTTCCGAGGCAGCGGGTAAAGATGGGTGCCGCTATCAACTTCTCGGCGAAGGAATGAACCCTCGTCTACCGAGTCGGCGATTACTCCTGCCTCGCGCAGTTTCTCTAGCACCTGGCCCCATGTGGCACTGTTGATGGGAATGCCCTTCACAGGGCCAGGTGGATTATCTGGCACCGAAGCGGTCTCCGCTACGAAGTTTCACACCCTCAGGCCGCAGCCGCGAGCATCTTGAGGATGGGGACTACCCCAGGGCAAACGCATCTAATTCACAAATCCTTGTCTGCAAAGAACTTGCGACTAGTTGAATTCCGTGCACTAGATTGCAAATCCTTGCAGGACAAGGATTTGCGAAACACGTGCGTTCGCCCTGGGGACTACCCGAATGGGCCGATCTGCACGTAGGGCAGTCGCGAGCGCGTCAGCAACTTTCGTCCGGCAGGGTGATGGAACCGACAGGATCGGCATGGCCGCCGTCGCACATCTGCCACAGTTCGTAGAAGGATTTGGGAGCGCGAGGGATGTTGGCGAACGGTGTCACCTTGAGCTTCCTGGCCGCCCGGTAAAGAACGATGATGGCGTGCTGGAACTCTTGAAGCATGCCTTCTAGACTGCTGGCCCGGACGGCGATATCAAGCTCAAGCATCTGAGCCTCGATGTCGCCTTCCCCGCCAGAAAGCACTGCTCGGAGACTAAGACTGTGAGCTTGCATGCGTTGGACCCCCCTCGTTGATTCGCACGTGATGCGGCCATGCGCACATTCTTCGATGACCGCGCCCTTCGGTTTGGTTCCTATGTGGCTCAGTACACCGCCGATCTACACCGCCCTACAATCGGTGATCGGCCACCCTCAGCCGGAGGCGTGAGGCAATGACATCCTATCCGGCGCGTTTCGTCAATGTTTTGCTTCAGCCGGAAATGGAGAGACGCCATGTCCGAGTTATACTACAACTCGGGAGGAGTTTCTCCGATGCGAAAGCCCCGCAAGAACTACACGCCCCCTGAGAAGGTCGCCATCCTCAGGCGCCACCTGAT
>DASZMJ010000012.1:0-1890 GCA_035551935.1 Isosphaeraceae bacterium | reverse complement strand
ATCGGTCAACCCATCCGGTTCCAGGCCAGAAAACTACGCCGCCCCCTTGGCCGCCGCGGCGACGACCTTCTCCGCCGCGTCCGTCAACCCGTTCGCCGTGATGATCTTCCGGCCGCTCTCGACGAGCAGCTTGCGGCCCGCCTCGACGTTCGTGCCTTCGAGGCGGACGACGACCGGGATGCGGAAATCCAGCTCGTCGTAAGCGTCGAGCAGGGCCTGGGCGACGTTGTCGCACCGCTGGATGCCGCCGAAGATGTTGATCAGGACGGCCTTGACGTTCGGCGAAGCTAAAAGGATGCGGAAGGCCTCGATGACCTGCTCCTTGTTGGCGCCGCCGCCGATGTCGAGGAAGTTGGCCGGCTCGCCGCCGTGGAGCTTGATCAGGTCCATCGTGCTCATCGCCAGGCCGGCGCCGTTGACCAGGCAGGCGATGTTGCCGTCGAGGCTCACGTAGCTCAGGCCGCTCTTCGAGGCGCGAAGCTCCGACGGGTCTTCCTCGGCCACGTCGAGCATCGCGGCGACGTCGGGGTGGCGGAAGAGGGCGTTGTCGTCGAAGTTCAGCTTGCAGTCGAGGGCGAGCACGTCGCCCTTCTCGGTCACGATCAAGGGGTTGATCTCGGCGAGCGAGGCGTCCTTGTCGAGGAAGAGCTTGACGAACCCCCGGAGGAACTTCTCCCCCTTCTTCGCCGTCTCGCCCGAGAGGCCCAGGGCCTTGCAGACCTTCCGCGCCTGGAAGGGGAGCAGGCCGAGGCCGACGTCGATCGGCTCGCGGTGAATCTTCTCGGGGGTCTCGTGCGCGACCGTCTCGATCTCGACGCCCCCCTCGGTCGTGGCCATCAACACCGGGCACCGCGTCGCGCGGTCGACCGCCAGGCCGAGGTAAAGCTCCTTGACGATGTCGTGGCCGACCGTGACGAGCACCTTGCTGATCGCCTGACCCGCGGCGCCGGTCTGGTAGGTGACGAGCGTCTTGCCGAGCAGGCCGGCGGCGGCCTTCGCGGTGCCCTCTCGGGAGCGGACGAGCTGGACCCCCTTGGCCATGCCGTCGGGGCGGGGCCTCTTGCCGCTGGCGATCTCCAGGGCGAGCTCACGGTCGACCTCCGGCCCGACCGCGACCCCCTTGCCCCGGCCGCCGGCGTGGACCTGCGCCTTGACCACGATCAGGCCGCCGCCGAGCGCGTCGTAAGCGGCGGCCGCCGCTTCCGGCGTACTCGCGACGACCCCCGCGGGGACCGCGACCCCGGCCGACTTCAACAGCTCTTTCGCTTGATACTCGTGGACTTTCATCGCCGCGCGGCCTCTCGGGGACCTGACGCCCGCCCCGGCGTTTCGGGGACGGGTCCGCCAATGAGCTTGAGTTTGTACCACGCCCCACGGCTGCTTGCCAGACCCCCGCGCGGCCGTGTCAGAGAGCCATTCAGTCCGGCTCCTGTTCGATCTGCCGCTCCATCTCGGCGATCTCCTCGTCACTGAAAAAGGGCGTCTCGGCGTTCAGCGCCTCGCGGGTCTCGGGGCGCTGGTCGAGGTCGCCGAACTCGTTCGCCCAGTAGGCAGACTCCTCGGCGGTCAGCACGCGATCGGGCGGGCGGTCGACGGGTGCGGGGGGTTCCTGGGCGTCGGACCCAGAATGGCGACGGCTCTTGAGGGCGTCGAGCTTGACCCAGAAGTCATCGGCCGTGACCGCGACGGCCTTGCGGCGGCTCGCGGCGAGGCGGATGCGGCGGTCGGACGAGACGACGGTCAGCGTCTTGGGCGCGGAGTGGGCGGCGATCAGCTCCTCGATCCGCTCGTCGGCGCACTCGTTGTCCACGGCGTAGACGACCGAGATCCCTTGATGGGTCGACCGTTGCGGCAGGTCGCCGGGCGACGACGAGGCGTCGAAGACGACGG
>DASZMJ010000011.1:0-5545 GCA_035551935.1 Isosphaeraceae bacterium | reverse complement strand
ACCTCGCCGGGCCCGTCGAGCTCCGCGACGAGTCGGGCCGGACCCTCGGCCATTTCCTCCCCGAGGAGGACTACCGTCGCCTCCTCCTCGCCTCGGCCGAGGCCCACCTGACCGACGAGGCTCTGGAGCGCGCCCGCTGCGAGCCCGGCGGCCGGACCCTCGCGGAGATCTGGGGCCGGTTGGGGCGGTCATGACCTACCAGCTTCGTAGTGGCCCGACGACTCGAAGGCGGTCCGCAGTCGGGTGGCACGCCCCGCCAGGGCGTGGCCGGGCCGGGGACCACGCCCTGGCGGGGCGTGCCACCCACCCGCGACCCGCGTCATGTTCGAGGGGCCGCTCGGGGTCTCGTTCGACATCGACGACGCCGATCGCACCGTCTTCGTTCTGACCTTCTGGCGGTCCCGCTGACGCGTCGTTCACCCCGCCACCGTCTCCTCCGGGTGGCCGAACGGGGCGGGGTCGATCGGCGGGGGCGCGGGCTGGGAGGGGAGGATCTGGACGATGGGGGAGCCGTGGAGGAACTCGTCGACGGCGACGGCGACGGTGCCGCCGGCCATGCGGCCGGCGAGGCGGTCGAAGCGGAGGCCGGTCTCGGCGACGATGGCCAAGGTCGCGGCGGCGTAGAGCACCAGCGACGAGAGCCGCCAGCCGGTATAGAACGAGATCGGGGCCCAGCGGCCGAGGATCGCCGGCACGGGGACGCCGCCGGGGGTGGTGGCGTTCGGGTTGACCAGGCCGATCGCCGCGGCCCAGAGCCAGACGAGGAACAGGATCAAGCCCCCCAGCAGCGTCATCAGGGTCGCGGCCACCGCGACCGCCGCGCGGCCGGCGAGCCAGGTGCCGCTGGTGATCCCCATGGCGCGGGTCGCCGTCCGCGACGCCAGCGACGCCCGCACGCCGGCCGCGGCCATGAAGGCGCCGACGAGGAAGACCTCGGCCAGCAGGAAGCCGAACTCGTCGAGGTCCATCGCGTCGATGACGACGGCGATCGTCCACGCGTACGCCGCGGCCAGGAGCAGCCAGCGCAACGCGAAGAGGCTGCCCCAGAGCTTGGCGCGGACGATCTCGCGACCCTCGAGCGGGCTGGTCATGAGGCCGTCCCAGTCGCCGCGCTCGCGCTCCGAGGCGATCGCCACCGCCGCGCGGAGGCCGACCGCCCACTCGATCAGCCAGGCGAAGAACATCGCCGAATTGCCGATGTTCCGATGCATCCCCAGCGACACCGCCTGCATCGACTCGGCGTCGTTGGCTCGATAGGCGAGGCCGTAATCGACCGCGTACCAGGTGCTCCAGACGACCAGGTACAGGATCAAGAGCGCGCCGACGAGCCGGCCGAAGGTGCCGCCGACGGCGACGCGCTCGATGTGGAGCTCCTTCCAGAGCATCGGGTTCGTTTCGTCGACCGGCGGGACGAGCCAGCGCCGACGGCCCCGGCGTCTGCGGAGGCCCCGGCGGGCGTCGCCGTCGAGGGCCCGGAGGCAGGCCGGGCGGAGGCGGGCGGTCGCCAGGGCCAGGCCGAGCAGGCCGGTCGTCGTCCAGAACGCGACGGCCGCCAGGGCCGGCAGCGGGTCCCGGCCCGAGGTGAGCGGGTCGATGACCTGGCTGCCCACGGGGCTGATCACGCCGAGGTTCGGGGTGGCGGGAGTGGGGATGTCGGTGAGCGGCGTGAGCAGCGCGAGCAGGGTGAGCAGGTACATCAGCATCAACGCGTCGCGCCCGCGCCGCATGACCGCCGAGAGCCCTAGCGCCAGCCCGCCGGCGCCGAAGGCAACGGCCGCGGGCAAGGCCAGCAACGTCGCGACGACGGCCGGCGGGCTGCTGGCGAGGAAGGCGAACCAGGCCAGGGCCGGCAGGCCGGCCATCAAGGTCATCGCCACCGGGCTGAGCTTGCCCCAGAGCCGGCCCGAGGCGATCTCGAAGCTGTTGACGCGGGTCGTCAGCAGCAGGCTCAGCGAGCCCCGCTCCTTCTCGCCGGCGACGGCGCCGGCCAGCACCGCCGGGCAGAGCAGCAGGGCCACCACCACGGCCACGCGCACCACGGCCGAGAGGCCGGACTCCGGGTCGACGCCGCCGGCGACCGAGCCGCCGCTCCGGAAGTTGATCCACGTCAGCCACGCAGACGTCAGCACGATCAGGCCGGCGACGGTCACGAAGATCAGCCGGACCAGGAGCGGCCAGCCGCGCGTCGCGGCCCGCCGGCATTCGGGGCCGGCCAGCGGGCCGGCCAGGATGGTGACGAGCGTGTTCACGACAGGTCACGCCCCCCGCGCCCGGGTCGCTGGCAGGCGGCGCGGGCCCCCGGCCGCGAGAGGACCCAGAGTACGATCACCGGCCAGACCAGCGCCAACAGCTCGAAGACGATCAGGCCCGCCGTCCAGCCGATCGTCATGAACTTCTTCAACTCCGCCGGGCTGGTGCCGCGGCGGGGGACCGTCGGCATCTGCGCCAGGAACTTGCCCAGGCTGTCTCCCATCGCCAGGCCGATCGCCGGCGCGACGACCCCGACCCCCAGCGCCAGCGCCGCGGCGATCCGCAGGACCTTGATCGCGGCGACCCAGTTCGATGTCTTCCGACCCCACTCGCGGAGCTGGATCAGGCCGATGGCGCCGACGAACATCGCCACGTTCAGGGCGATGCCCGTGGCCGCGTCGAGCCAGAGGTACGGCTTGACGCGCCGGTCGTCCATCGCCTCGAAGAACATCGCCTGCGGCTGCGGCGGTTGCGGCGGGGTCGCCTCCCGCGCCTGGACTTCGGCGTGGGCCTCGGCCCACTCGGCCTCGGTCCTGGCCGCCGCCTCCTTGGCGCGGGCCTCCTCGATGCCGCGGAGGCGCTCGTCCGCGAACTGCTTGGCCTGCGTCTTCTCCATCGCCCGCATCATCGGGACGTACGCCGGCAGGAAGGCGGTGAAGATCATCGACGGCAGGTTGCAGGTCATCAGGAGCGCCAGGGCGATGATGATGCCGAGGATGCCGATCCGCCGCGGCCCCCTCGCGTCGGGCAGGACCCCGGCGAGCTTCGACGGCCCCACGTCCGCCGCGGGGCCTCGGGACGGCGCCGGGGCCGAGGCGGGCCAGTCGTCGAACGGCAACGGCTCGGGCGACTTGGCCAGGCCCAGCGCCGCGAGGCTCGAGCGGGTGTTGAGCAGCCAGAGCGTCACGATCGGGTAGATCAGGCCGAGGACGAACATGCCCGCCTGCAAGGCGATGTCGATCGCCCGGTTCAACTCCCTCGTGCTCCGGATCGCCTCCGGGTCCATGCCGGCGGTCGCCGTCGCCGCGGTCATCGACGCGCTCATCGCCGTCCAGATCGGCCCGACGATCACGACCATCGAGGCCGTCATCGCCACCAGCCGCACGATGTGGAGCCCGGCGACCCAGAGCGACAGCGTCCGCCCCCACGGCCGGAGCCGCAACAGGCCCACGCCCGCGACGATCATCGCCGTGTTCAGGATCAGGCCCGTGACGAGCGCCGTCGCGTAGTGGACGAAAAAGCGCCGGTCGTGGATCTGGAACTTCGAGAGCATCTCCGTCTGCGCCGTCGAGGTCACGACGACCTTGCTGGCGCGCAGGCTGGCCTGCGCCTTGCGGAGCCGGTCCTTCTCGGCCTGCGTCTTGGCCGCGGCCTCCTCCTCCTTCAGCGACTCGAGCGTCCGCCGCTGCTTCTCGTCGAGCATCCGCTGCGTGGTCGTCGTCGACTCGCCGGCCAACTGCATCAAGGTTGGGAGGGCCATCAGCATGGTGTCGTTGCAGAGGCCCCAGCACAGGGCGATGATGCCGAAGACGATGTTCAGCGTGCCCAGGGTCCTCGGCGGCGAATCCGGCCGCCTCCGGACGGCATACGACGACATGGGCAGACCTCGCGCGGGGAATCCCCGACGGGGCCCGCGACGGTCGTCGGGCCCCCTCGAACTGTTGTACTTCGTCGCCCGCGGCCGGACAATGAGCCGTTTCGCCGATTTCTTACGGAATTCGTCTTTCCTCGTCGCAGGCACGCTCCGCGTGCCGTCCGCTCATCTTTCCGCGTAGCAGGCACGCTCCGCGTGCCGTCCGCTCATCTTTCCGATATGGGTGGGCGGACGGCACGCGGAGCGTGCCTTGCTACGAAAACGGGCACGATCACCCCTTCGGCATGGGTGCCTTGAGCGTCACGGCGTTGCTGACGACGTTCGGGGCGGTCGGGCCGGCCGCGGGGGCGCCGAGGCTGAGGTAGACGGTGACGTCGGCCCCCTCGGGGACGTTGGCGCGGTCGAGCAAGGCGGTGATCGTCGCGCCGGGGCCGGGGGAGCGCTCGGGGAGGACGTGGGACACGCGCCCGCCACCGGGCAACGCGAGGTTGACCCAGTATTCCGAGCCGCTCAAGGGCAGCGACGGGGCCCAGCGGATCGAGACGGGCACCTCGTCGACCGTCCGGCCGATCGGCCGGATTCGACGGACGGCCCCGCCCAGGCCGCCGAGCCGCGCGAGGTGCCCGGCGCCGAGCGTCGGCGCGACCAGCTTGTTCTCGACCGCCGCCAGGAACCAGAGGCCCCCGAGCCTCCGATCGGCCAGCCGACGGGCCGCGGGGTCGTTGACCTCGCCCGTCAACGTCGCGAGGGCGCGGTCGGGGTCGAAGGCAACCTTGATGTTGGAGAACGCGGCGTCGTTGCCGAGCGCCTTGCGGATCAACGCGACGCCGGCCTCGGCCGACAGGTCGAACGCCGGGCGGACGCCGACGTACGCGTCGGGCCCGACCTGCGCCGGGTCGGCGACGGCGACCTCGGGCAGGGGGTTCGCCGGCTCGGTGCGGAAGTGGCCGCCGAGCCGGACGAAGCCGTCGCCGCTCGTCGCCCACTCGGCGACGTTGCCGAACGTGTGGGCGAACCCCCAGGGATTGGCCTTGAAGGTGGGCGGGTCGGTCTTCGGCGTGGCCGTCGCGGTCGTGTCGGCCATCAGGGCGGGCTCGGGGCCGAGGAAGTTGGCCCCCTCGGGGTACTTCGGCTCGTCGCCCCACCAGAACGCCGTCGTCTTGCCCGCCTTCGCGGCGCGGAGCCATTCGTCCTTCGTCGGCAGGCGATAGGACAGGCCGGACTTGTCGGCTTCACTCAACGATTTGAGAGACTCCTGCGCCTGCTGCGGCGTGAGGTTGACGGCCGGCTGGGCGTCGTCGTCGAGCGCGAACTCGTCGGCCTTGCGGGCGTTGGGGTCGTAGCCCTTGAGGCGGGCCTTGAGCTGGCGGTTGGTGGCCTCGGTCCTCGCGAGGAAGAACCCCGGCGCCTCGGGCGTGCCGACGACGCGGAGGAACTCGAGGCCGTCGGGCCCGGCCTTCGGCAGGGTACGCGCCCCTTCGCCTTCGAGCGGCCGTCCCCAGCCGACGGGCCCAGCCTCCTCGTCGGCGCCGGGGAGGTCGGGCCTCGGGAAGTTGCGGGCGGTCGCCTGGAGTTCGTTGCTCACGCCACGGTTCGTCGTCGTGTCGACGACCAGCACGCCCACCTTGACCGCCTCGGGACGCAGGTTCAACAGCGCCTTGGCCGGGATGTCGACGGTCAGCGACCGCGACTCGCCCGAGG
>DASZMJ010000010.1:0-1858 GCA_035551935.1 Isosphaeraceae bacterium | reverse complement strand
TCGTTCCGGGGTCGTCTCACGAGTCGCACCGAGGCGGGCGATCACGCCGACGGCCTCCCACCAGCCAGAGCCGAGTGTCCCCCTTTCGAAGCCGTCTTTGAGAGCCCAGAGGTTTGGAACCCCCTCTCTCATAGTTTCAATCCCGCCGGCCGTCCGACGAAACGAAGCCAATTCCCCGCCTGCGAAACGAAGCCAATCCCCGGCCTGCGAAACGAAGCCAATCCCCCGGCCGCCGAGGCGGAGCCGATCCCGATTCGTCCGCACCCGTTCGGCTCGGCGCGCCGGCCCGCGCCCTTGCACCGCGCGAAGGCACACGAAGGCGAACGGAAGGCGTACGCTCGGGTTCGCTCGGCGCGGGCCGACCGAAGGCCGGGAATCCCGGGGCTTCTCACACGGGTCCTCAGAAGATGTCGGTCATCGGGATGCGGCCGACGGCGGCACCGCCCAGGGCGAGTTCGACCTCGTCGGACGCGCCGAGACGACGGACGTCGCCGTACGAGGCCACGCCGGCGGTGACGACGAGTCTTCGATGCTCGACGATCTGACCCTTTCCGACGTCGGCCACCCAGTAGGACGGCACGCCGAACTGGGCATATCGGTCGGCGCGCTTGCCGAGGTCGGCCTTCAGGCTCGTCACCGCGACCTCGACGACCAGGCCGACGTCGGCCGGCTCGGGCCCGCGGTCGCGATAGCGGTCGAGCGGCCCGCGAACGACGGCGAAATCCGGCAGGGGGACGTGCCACCGCCCGAGGTGGACCGGGTTCTCGTGCCAGGTCTCCCAGGTGTCGGGGAGCAGGGCCCTCACGGCGCGAGAAATCCGCTCGTTGACGAACGCATGCTGCGTACTCTTCGCCATCTTCTCACAGAGCCTCCCGTTCCAGAGATAGACACGGCGGTCGCCGAAGGCGCCGGACTCGACCATCGCGAAGAACTCGGTGTCGCGAAGCCTAGCGGGCCGGGCGTCGATCAAGGAACTCATGGACGGCTCCCTTCGTGATCGGATGGCTTGCAGCGTCGATCAATCGACCCGGAGGATCGCCCCGGTATCCGCGCTCGTCGCGAGGTGGGCATAGCGGGCGAGCCAGCCGCGGGTGTAGCGCGGGGCCGGACGGGTCCACGACTTTCGGCGCTCGTCAAGCTCCGCCTCCGAGAGCTCGACGGCGAGCGTCCCGCCGTGGATGTCGATCGCGACGATGTCGCCGTCGCGGACCAGGGCGATCGGGCCGCCGACGGCGGCCTCGGGGCTGACGTGGCCGATCGACGCGCCGGCCGTTCCGCCCGAGAAGCGGCCGTCGGTGACGAGGGCGCATTTGTCGCCGAGGCCGACGCCCTTGATCGCCGTCGTCGGCGCGAGCATCTCCTGCATCCCCGGTCCGCCCTTGGGCCCCTCGTAACGGATGACGACGACGTCGCCGGCCTTCACCTTGCCGAAGACGATGCCGTTGTAGGCGTCGATCTCGTTCTCGAAGATCACCGCCGGCCCGCGGTGCTTGAGCATCTTCGGGTCGACTCCGGCCGTCTTCACCACGGCGCCGTCGGGTGCGAGGTTGCCGCGGAGGATCGCCAGGCCACCCTCCTGCGAATAGGCGTGCTCGCAGTCGCGGATCACGTCGTACGAGTCGAACCCGTCGCCGCCGTGCCCGTTCGGGCCCGGCGTGTCTGACTCTTCCCCCTCGGCCTCGAGCACGTCGAGCGCTGCCACAGTCGAGCCCATCGCTGCGACGCTCGGCACCGTCCACGCCTGGGTCGACCGCTCGCGGCCCGGGCGGACGCGGCTCAGGAGCCGGGCCCGCTCGACCGTCTTGCCCGAGCGGATGTCGAACTCGGCGATGTTCTCGCCCAGCGTCTTGCCCGAGAC
>DASZMJ010000009.1:0-1724 GCA_035551935.1 Isosphaeraceae bacterium | reverse complement strand
TCCGCAACCTCCGTCGCGACGGCCTCAGCCTCCGCCCCCTCGGGCTCCGCAGATTCACTTTCGACGGCCTCCGCCGCAGCAGCCTCCGCGTCCGCGACCTCGGGCTCGGGTTCGAGCTCTTCGGCTTCGGGCTCAGCGGCTTCAGCCTCCGCAGCCTCCGTCGCGACGGCCTCAGCCTCCGCCGCCTCGGGCTCCGCAGATTCACTTTCGACGGCCTCCGCCACAGCGGCCTCCGCGTCCGCGACCTCGGGCTCGTCGGACTCCTCGGCCTCGGCTTCCGCGGCTTCGGCCTCGTCGGTTTCGGGCGCTTCGGCTTCGGCCTCGACGGTTTCGGGCGTTTCGGCGACGACCTCGGCAGTTTCGGGCTCCGCGACCTCGGGCTCCGCGACCTCAGCCTCCGCGACCTCGGCCGTTTCGGGCTCCGCGACCTCGGCCTCAGCGACCTCGGCCTCAGCGACCTCGGCCTCGGCGGTTTCCGGCTCGTCGGCCGTCGGCTCAGCGACCTCCGCCTCAGCGGCCTTCGCTTTTACGGTCTCGGCCTCCGAGGTTTCCGCCCCCGCGGACTCCACCGGACCCGACCGCATCCGCGGTATCAGCCTTTTCGCCGTCTTCCCTGCCGCCAAAACCGCGGCCACCCCGGCCGCGGCCGCAGCCGAAGCGCCGGTTATCGGCTCGGGTTGCGGCTCGGCTTCTGCCTTGGACTCCGGCGCTTCCTCGGCACCGTAATCGGTGCCGTGCAGGCTCGCGGGGTCTTCGCGGCCCTTCGGCGCCAGGATGACGTACACCACGGCCCCGATGAACACGAACGTCGATGTGAAGACGTTGATCCGGATTCCGGCGATCTGTGTGGCCGTGTCATTGCGCAGCAGCTCGACGCCGAAGCGCCCGACGCAGTAGGCGGCAACATAGAGCGCAAAGAGTCGCCCGTGGCCGAAGTTGAACCGTCGGTCCACGTAGATCAATGCGACGAAAATCAGGACGTTCCAGATCAATTCGTAGAGGAACGTGGGTTGTACGACGAACGCGACCTGACCCGTCGAGACGCCGTCGAGCGAATGCGGGTCGACGTATCCGGAGGGGTCGCGCCGGTAGAAGATCTCCAAACCCCACGGCACCGTTGTTTCCCGACCGTAGAGCTCCTGGTTGAAATAGTTCCCCAGCCGACCGATCGCCTGCGCCAAGACGATCCCCGGTGCAATCGCGTCGGCGAAGGCCGGCAACGGAATTCTGCGACGCCGGCAGCCGATCCACGCGCCGACGCCGCCGAGGGCTACCGCGCCCCAGATGCCCAAGCCGCCGTCCCAGATTCGCAGCGCCGCCCAGAATCCGGCTCCCCCCGGTCCCCAATAGGTCCGCCAGTCCGTGGCCAGGTGATAGAGCCTGCCGCCCACCAATCCGAACGGCACCGCCCAGAGCGCGATGTCGTAAATCACGCCGCGCTGCCCGCCGCGGGCCTCCCAGCGCCGGTCGCCGACCACCAGCGCGGCGATGATGCCGACGATGATGAACAGCGCGTAGGCGCGAACGGGCAACGGCCCAAGGTGCCACACGCCCCGCGACGGGCTGGGGAAATAGGTGGGCACCGTCGTCATGAGGCGGGCGGCCTTTGCCGCACACCGACGGCCAGTTCCTCGGTCAGCGCGCGCAATGCGGGCAGACCGCCGTCGCTCAGCGCCGACACCAGCGCGGAACCGACGATGACGCCGTCGGCGTAGCTGCCGATC
>DASZMJ010000008.1:0-18915 GCA_035551935.1 Isosphaeraceae bacterium | reverse complement strand
CGGAATTCGGATTGCGGAAATGAAGATTCATTATTGTCTTCAATTCCGCAATCCGAATTCCGCGTTCCACAATCGAGCGTTCCGCGATCCAGAAGTTCATGTGCAGGCAGCAATCGGCCTCGCGAGACGCCCCATTCGGGGTCGGCGTCGGTGGCGGGGACGCCGCGGATGACCTTGACGCCGGGGAAGATGCCGCCGGAGTCCTGCCAGCCGCCGCCGGAGCCGCCGAGCCATTCGCCGAGGATCGCCCGCGCGACGACCACCGGCGCCTCCTCGGGGTCGAGCGGGCCGGTCAGGTTCCGCGCCTGGCAGGTCGCGCGCATGAGCAGGCCGATGAGCGAGGCGAGCAGGTTCGTCGAGACGGCCAGGCGCGACCCTTTGGGGATGTCGTTGACCTTGCTGACGACCTCCAGGCCCCAGCCCGGCCGCACCACGCGGTCGAGCACGGCGTGGAGGGTGGTCCCCGTCCCCTCGACCGACGGCGGCACGAGGCCCGAGGCGATCACCCCCGCCTTGACCAGGCCGAGGTAGTCGTTGCCGAAGTTGAACAGTTCTTCGAGCGACGCCACGTCCTTGCAGGCGCCGAGGTCGATGCTCGTCAGCCGCAGGATCGGCTCGGTGATGACGCGGGCGTACGTCTCGATCGGCGGCCTCGGCCGGTCGTCGCGGCCGAAGACGGCGAGGTCCACCGAGATGTTCAGGACGCGGGCGCCCTCGGGATAGTCCATGCCGAGGAAGAAGATGTCGGACCAGGCGCTGTGCGACAGGTCGAGCCGGACCGGCGTCCGCTCGACGAGGACCGGGAAGAGGCCGCCGTCGGCATCGAGGAGCCTGGGATGGATCCGCAGCGGGTGCTCGGCCGCCTCGCCGACGCGGAACATCCAGCGGTTGCCCCGGCAATTGCGGACCGACCGGCGCACCTGGTCGGCGAGGGTCTGATAGGTGATCTGTTCATAAGCCTGCGCCAGGGCGCCGGCGATCGCGCCGTCGGGGCCGTCGCGGCGACGGGCCTGGAGGAAGGCGGCGATGGCCTGCTCGAACCGGCGTTCGAGCAGGTCGGCGAACCCGTCGTAGGGGATCATGCCGGTGGCGGGGATGGCCGGGTCGTCCTGGATCGCGTAGCGGTAGATCGCGTGCAGGAAGATCGACGCGCGCACACGCTCATATAGATTCTCGGCGCCGCGTCGGAACCCCTCCAATGCGTCGCAGGCGCGGAGGACGGCCGCGACGTCGGCGCCGGCGATCAGGTCGCGGACCGGGCGGTCGCGGGCCACGGGGTCGGGGCTGGTGATCGTCTCGATGAGCGCGCCGGCGAGCGTATCCAAGGGGGCACCTCGACTCAACCGTTCGCCTGCTCGATCCGCACGATCGACTCGAGCAGGCCGGCGAGCACCTGCTGGCGGTCGACCCCGGCCAATGCCAGGGCGATCTGGGCGTCGAGGACGCCGTACTTGACGCCGAGGTTGTGCCGGGTGCCGCGGGTCTCGAGCGCCAGGTACTTCTCGCGCCGGGCCAGGGCGTTGAGCGCCGTCGTGAGCTGGATCGAGCCGCCGTCGCGGACGTCGCGGCGCACCAGGTCGTCGAGCAGGTCGAAGACGGCGGGGCTGAGCACGTGCATGCCGAAGAAGCAGAGGTAGTGCCCGGCGCGGAGGCCGGGGACCTGGAGCCGCAGCTCGGCGAGCGTGGGGTTCGGCTTCTCGATGATCTCGTCGATGACGTAGACGTCCGCCCGGTCGTGCAGCCGCTTGCCGGTCAGGGTGCCGTACTGGTGGATCAAATGTTCCCGCGTCGCCTGCACCGCCGACGCGGCGCAGTCCTCGGCGTGGGCCAGATCGAGCAACTGCCGGGCGCAGCGTCGGGTCTCGTGGGATATGTACAGGTGATCGCCCAGGAGCAGGAGCACCGGCTGCCCCGCGGCGAACTCGCGGGCGCACCAGACGGCGTGGCCGTAGCCGCTGGGCTCGGGCTGGACGGCGAACCGCAGGCGGGCCTCGAGCTCGACGAGTCGCCGCGCCTGCTCCTCGGCCCACTCGACCCCCTTGAACGCCGAGCGGAGCGTCTCGGCGTACGACCGGAAGTGCCTCCGGTAGTACGCCTCGTCCCCCGGGGCGCTGACGACGCAGATCTCCTCGATGCCGCTCTCCAAGGCCTCCTCGGCGATGATCTGGAGCACCGGCTTGGTCAGGCCGTCGCGGTCGACCAGCGGCAGCATCGCCTTCTGCACCGTGTCGGAGGCCGGGTACTGCCTCGCCCCCCTCCCCGCCGCCGTGATGACCGCCTTGCTAATCGGCACGATCCCCCCCCGCCGGCCTGCGCCGCCTCGTCTCGCCCGTTGTCGAGAACCGTAGATTACCTTTCCCCCCGCGCCCCCGACAACCCACCCGATCCCCGCGCCATCCGCTCCACCTCCTTGACATCCGGCTCCCCGGCCGAATATCATTCTTTTCGAGGGCCCCAACCCGTTGGGGATGTAGCTCAATTGGTTAGAGCACCGGCCTGTCACGCCGGAGGTTGCGGGTTCGAGCCCCGTCATCCTCGTTTCAACTCCTTACCCTGCCTCCGATTGGGATGACCCGGGTCGAACCCGAAATCCATCCAACAGGGCCAGAACGATGAACGCGCGAGTGGTTCGCGATCGGGGTGCGCCTGTTCGGGGTCCGGCAGATCACGAACGGCGTCGCATATATCGCCGCGTATATCGATGCGAAGCTGGTGATCGCGACGGCCGAGCCCGGCTTCGGGGCGTCGTCGGCGAGGAACACGATGGGTGACCTCGTCTACGCGCCCGCGGGGCCCGAGCCGCTGGAGATCGCGTGAACATCCCTCCGAAACGCGGTCAGTACCCGCTGAGCACCGCCGTCCGCTCGCCGGACATGCGGCGGGCCATGGTGTAGGCGTGATAATGCATGGCACATTTGAAAACATAAGTTAGGATGGTGCCGGGGTCGGGGCGGGCGCGGATGAGGCGGGCGACGCGGCGGCGGTATTCGCGGCGGAGCGCGGGCTCGGGGATGCCGGTCATCATGCGGGCGAAGAGGCCGGCGGCGTGGAGGAGGAACAGGGTGTTGGTCCGGAGCGCGTTGAGCGGGTGCCGTCGCCAGTAGCGGGCGCGGCTGCGGCCCATGTCGATCCTGGCGTCGATGAAGAGGCTCTCGAGGCGGCGGAAGTAGTTCTCGGGGTCGTAGAGCGTCCGCAAGACGCGGACGTAGCCCTCCTGCAATTGCTCGCGGCTCATCTGGAGCGGGATGACGTTGGTCGAGAAGCCCGAGGTGTCGTCCGCGTCGTCGAGTCGCCCCTCGTCGCGGAGGCGGTCGTACAGCGGGGTCCGCGGGATCGCGTGCAGGAGCCCGACCAGGCCGCTGGCGATCCGGGCCTCCTCGAGGAACTGGATCTGGCGGTCGAAGATCGTCTCGTCGTCGTTGTCGAAGCCGGCGATCATCCCGCACCAGACCTCCAGGCCCGCGGCCTGGATCGCGTGCACCTTCTCGATCATCGACGGCCCCCGGCGCACGTTCTGGAACTTCTTGGTCTCGCGGAGCGAGTCCTCGTTGGGGCTCTCGATGCCGACGAAGACGCTGATGATGTTGGCGTCGACCATCAGCTCCATCAGCTCGGGGTCGTCGGCCAGGTCGATCGACGCCTCGGTGAAGAACGTCATCGTGTAGCCCCGCCGGCGCTGCCAGTCGGCCACGGCGCGGAGCACCGGGCGGATGCCGCGCTTGTTGCCGATGAGGTTGTCGTCGACGATGAACGCGATCTGGACCCCCTGCTCGCGCATCGCCTCGATCTCGGCGATCACCTGCTCGGGCGCCTTGATCCGCGGCCGGCGGCCGAAGGTGACGATGATGTCGCAGAACTCGCACTGGAACGGGCAGCCGCGCGAGAACTGGACGCTGCCGAAGAGGTAGCGATTCATCTTGAGCATGTCGAACCGCGGCGTCGGGATCGTGGTCACGTCGGTCGGCTCGGCCTGTTCGTAGCGGTGGCCGTGGCGGCCCTGCTCCCACTCCTCGAGGAAGCGGGGCCACGTCTCCTCGGCCTCGCCGACGAACAGCGCGTCGACCTGGCCGTCGAAGTAGCCCTCGTTGACCGTGGCCATCGGGCCCCCGATCACCACGAACGCCCCGCGACCCTTCAGCTCGTCGACGATCTCCTTCATCCGATGCCGCTGGATGCCCATGCCCGTCAGGCCGACGATGTCGGCGCGGGCGCAGCGGTCGAAGTCGATCGGCTCGGCGTTCTCGTCGATCAGGGTCACGCGGTGCTTCGGCGGCGTCAGCGCGGCGAGCAACGGCAGCGAGGCCACGGGCATGTTGGCGCGGCGGCCGATGAACGGGAGGACCAGCTCCATGCCCCAGAAGGACATGTCGAACCGCGGATTGATCAGGACGATGTCGGCCATGGAAGCACGTACTCCTGGCGAAGGCGGCCGGGGCAGATCGGGGCGAGCAGGGACGTCGGCGACGGGGAGGACGGCGGAGCCGGGCCGCGATCGACGGCCCCACTCTAAGGCAAGACTCGCGCCATATCTACTGGTCTGTCCGACCTTTCGGCGGGCCGCCCCGGCGCCGGCGGCCGGGCCTTCGGGACGAACTCGAAAATGATAATATTTTCGTATTTCGGTGGCTCGCCGGGGCCGGCGACGGGCACGACGACGCGGCGGGTGTCGCGGAGGGCGAAGCCGGCCCGCATCGCGGCGAGCCAGGCGACGACGCGGGGGTTGTCGGGCCGGGTCTCGTGGTAGAGGATCGCCCGCAAGGGGTGGCGGTCGTCGATCCGGGTCCACCAGGGGCCGGGGCGATCGCGGCCTCGGGGGCTGTAGATGACTTGATTGCAGAGATATGTGGCCGTCCGCAGGTGCAAGCAGCCGGGCTCGCGAAGGTCGAGGTCGCGGTAGAGGCAGATCCAGTCGGCGTCGCGCGACTGCTCGGGCCAGAACCGCCGGGCGAACTCGCGGGCGCGCCGGTCGTAGGCGAAGCGGTACGGGTGGCGGAGGTCGTCGCGGACCGGCGCCAGCCCGGCGACGACCAGCAGCGCGATCGCCGCGACGGTCGCCAGCCGTCGCGGTCGGACCGTCGGGATCGCCTCCAGCGCCGCGGCCAGGCCGATCCCGGCCAGCAGGCAGATGCTCGGCGCCACGAACTGCATCTGGCGGGCCTCGCCGCCGTACGGGTAGCGCCGCCAGGCCGCCGCGACCAGGGCCATCGCGAACGGCGACAGCGCGACCGCCGCGGCCGACCGCCTCCCCTTCCGGTACAACACGACCGCGCCGACGGCGCAGGCCAGGGACGTCGCCGTGCTCGCGCCGTTCTGGCCGCCGCCGGGATAGGCGAACATCGTCCCCGTGTGGACCCAGGCGAGCCAGCGGAGCAGGCGGACCGGGTCGTCCCGCGGCGGGAACGACGCCGACCAGTACGCCCGGAGCCCCGGCAGGACCGCGGCCTGCGACTCGGTCGTCAGCGCATACAAGACGAGGAAGCTCGCCCCCGTCGCCAGCACGAACGCCCCGAAGGCGAGGCGGACCGACCACCTCCCGGACCGCCAGGCCGGCCACGCCAGCCCCAGCACGATCCCCCCCGCGACGAACGCCGCCGGGTGTGAGAACCCCAGCGCGATCGGGGTCAGCGCCGTCAGGAGCCAGAGCCGTCCCGATCCCCTTCGATCCCGGAGCCAGCCGAGCGCCGGCCAGAGCAGGGCCAGGGCGATGAAGGCGTCGGTCGCGTACGGCTTGACCTCCGCCGCGTGCCGGATCGGATGGACGCTCGCCGCGAAGATGCCGACCGCCAGGACCAGGGCCCGGCCGCGCGTGACCGTCGCGGCGACGGATCGAAATAGGAGCACACTCCCGATCCCACAGAGCAGCGGGAAGAGCCGGAGCGTCCACTCCCGGAAGCCCAGGAGGTCGACGGCCGCCTGCTCGGCCCAGAGGAAGAAGAGGGGACAGACCTGGCCGTATTCCAGGTGGCGGAAGGCGTCGCGATAGCTCCGGTCGATGAAGTTGACGGCCAGGAACGCCTCGTCGCCCCAGAGCGGGTAGTTCTGCGCGAACCGGAAGGCCCGCAGGGCGACCCCCAGGACGACGAAGCCCCAGGTCACCCGGCCCACCCACCTCGGATCGTCCCCCTCCATCGCCGCGGCCTCCGTGCCGTTGCGCCGACATCCCTCGAACGAGATCGGCCGGAGTGTCGTCGAGGGTCCGGGAATTGTCCAGTCGGGCCTCGACGGGCGGACCCCTTGCATGCTATGGAATCGACGATGCCCGGCGGCCCGGGACGTGCTCAGGAAGATCGCCGAGAGCCGGTTCCCCTCCCCGTCATGGAGCGACCAACCATGCGAACACAGACCCGAGTCCTCCTCGCGATGGCCCTCGTCGGCGTCCTGCCGGTCCCTGCCAAGGCCAGGCAAGACGTGGCCCCGCAAGGGGTCGACGTCCTGACGCAAGGGCCGATCCACGAAGCGTTTGCCGAGCCGGTGATCTACGACCCGAAGCCCGGCCCGGTCGTCCCCAAGGAGCCGCCGCCGCCGGTCAACGAGCTGCCGCCGGACCAGAAGCCGGAGGGGGCGAACGTGCAATGGATCCCGGGCTACTGGGCCTGGGACGACGCCCGGAAGGATTACATCTGGGTCAGCGGCCTCTGGCGGGCGATGCCGCCGGGTCGGCAGTGGGTCCCCGGCTACTGGCAAGGGGTCGAGGGGGGGTATCGCTGGGTCCCCGGCTACTGGGCCGGGCTCGACGCCAACCGGGTCCAGTATCTGCCCGAGCCGCCGGCCAGCCTCGAGAACGGCCCGAACGCGCCGCCGCCATCGGCCAACGCGACCTGGGCGCCGGGGAACTGGGTCTGGCAAGGCGACGGCTACGCCTGGCGGCCCGGCTTCTGGGTCGAGCCGCAAGGGAACTGGATGTGGACGCCCGCCTCCTTCGCGTATACACCCAACGGCTACCTCTACAACGCCGGTTACTGGGACTATCCGCTCGCCTCCCGGGGCCAGCCGTTCGCCCCCGTCGCCTTCTCCCAGCCGTTGTACGCGCAGCCCAACTTCCTGTACACGCCAAGCGTCGGCCTGCTGACCTCGGCCCTGCTGTCGAGCCTCTTCGTCCGGCCGGCGTACGGCTCGTACTATTTCGGCAACTACTACGCCGCCAACAACTTCCAGAACGGCATCTATCCCTGGTACGCCTTCCACGGCAGTCGTTACGGCTACGATCCGATCTATGCCTATGAATCCGTCCGCAACCTCCGCACCAACCCCCGCTGGGCCGACGAGCTGCACCGGACGTATAACGAGCGTCGCGACAACCCCCAGCTCCGGCCGGCCGGTACCTTCGCCGAGATGCAGCGCCGTGGCGGGGCCGCACCGGTGCTGGCGCGGCCCTTGAACCAACTCACCGGGGCGCAGGGCGTGGCCAATACCGGGCGGTTCGAGCACGTCGAGGCCGCGCAACGGCAGGAGCTGGCTCGGCAGGCCGCGAGGACGCACGGCTTCGCCGCCGAGCGGCAACGTCGCGAGGTCGCGGCCCATCGCGATGCCCCTGCGGCGGCCCTCGCCGCCCCCCGGCACGTCGACGCCCCCCGCTCGCCGATCGCGTCGCCCCACGCCGAGGCATCCCGATCGGCCCCGCCGGCCATGCCCCAGCATCCCCAGGTCGATCGCGCCGTCCGTCCCACCGCCGCCCCGTCCGCCGTCCGCCATGAGCCCCGCGTCGAGACCCGACCCCCCGCACCCCACCCCGCGCCGGCCCCGGCCCGAGGAGGCGGCCGTCGTCGTTGAGTCGGCAGGCTCCCTCTCAATCTCCCGAGACGACCGATCCGGCATGGTCTCCCCAGACCGCCGGGTCGGTCGTTTGGGTTCGTTCGGCGCCGCGGTCGGCCGTCGTTGGGTTCGTTCGGCGCCGTCGCGGCGTGGCCGCAAAGTCGGCTCAGCTTCCATAGAGTCCCGTGGGTTCGTTCGGTCGGATGCGAGGGGCTGACTTTCGAAGGAGGACGTCGCGTCGTCACCGACGATTCCCGTCGTCGATACCCCACGATCGGGACAATCCTCCAACTCCTTCCAGCTTCTCCATTGTTGGGTTCGTTTGGCGCGGGCGCCGGCCCGAAGTGGCTTTGTTTCGCGCCGGTGCGTGGAGTGAGCCGGCCGGACGCCGGTAAACTCGACGCAGGACCCCCAAGTTTGGGTTCGTTTGGCGCCGGCGCGGGTCCGAAGTGGCTTTGATTCGCGCGAAGGCTGGCGAGGCGCGGGTGAGGATGGTCGCCCTCGCTGGCGCTTCGGGTTCCGAAGAGGGGCCGTCGGGCGGGCCGGGCCGCGGTTGCCGAGAGATGGGCGCCGGGGCACGGGTTCGGCTTCGAACCCGTGGCACCCGGCGCGTCACCCGGACTCATGAGGTCGAGCGGCAGCCGGGATGGTGTCCTGGGTCGTTCGATTCGCATCGCACCCCTTCCCCGCGCGCCTCGCCGCCTCGGAGACCCGACCAGGGGCCTCCGAGGGGCGCACCAGGCCCCTCCCTCGGAGTGGCCTCCTACACTCCAAGTTGGAATCCGCGCGAGAAACCGGCGGGGAAAATCGGGGAGGGGCGCGGAATCGTCCCGGCGACCGGGGCCCGACGGCGGCCCGGTTCGACTCGAATGTTGCCGAGGGATCGATTCGAGGACGGGAAGTCGAAGCTACCAGGCCAGCGCCATGCTGAAGCCGGCGATCCACTGGAGCACGGCGAGCACCGCCGACCCGCCGACGACATACAGGACGGTGTGCGAGAGGTTCTCGGCCAGCCGCCGCAGCCGGGGGCCGGTCCCGAGGCCGACCAAGCCACTCCGCAGCGTCAGCCACGTGCCGAGGGCCAGGAGCAAGAGGATCGGCGCGACCACCAGGGCGTCTTTGACCCGTTCCCACGTCTCGAGATGCATGACTCCAGGCCCTCCCTCGGTGCCGCCCTCCGGATGGAGCAAAGGGCATACCGAGGACTCCGATCGTCGTCCCGGCCCCCCGCGGGCACCCTGATTATAGGCTGGAATCCAGGAAAAAACGCGAGAATTCGAAGAAAAAGATGCACAAGAGGGGAAAACTAAACCGGTGGAATCGATTCTGACGAGCGAGGCGACGGTGCCGCCGGGCCCGGGCCGCGGCGGTGCCGGCTGGTCCGAGCCGGAGGGTCGTGGTAGGCTGAATGGACGACGGCCGTGCCGTCCCCCGCCGCGAATCCCCGAGCCCGCCGAGGTGCGCATGCGAGCCGACGCACCCCCCGCCGCTTCGTCCCGTCGCGAGTTCCTCCGCCAGGCCGGCGGCGGCTTCGGGGCCTTGGCCCTGGCCTGGTTGCTCAACGAGGACCGGGCCCGGGCCGAGGACCCCCTGGCCCCGAAGCCGCCGCACTTCGAGGGGAAGGCGAAGCGGGTCATCTACCTGTTCATGCACGGCGGCCCGAGCCACCTCGAGACCTTCGACCCGAAGCCCGACTTGCAGCGCCTCGCCGGCCAGCCCCTCCCCGCCAGCTTCGGCCCGGTCGCCACGCGGCGGAAGGTGGCGCACAACCCGCTGCTGGCCACGAAGCGCACCTTCCGGAAGTGCGGTTCCAGCGGCGTGGAGGTCTCCGACTTCCTGCCGCAGGTCGCCCGTTGCGCCGACGACCTCGCGGTGATCCGGTCGTGCTGGGCCGACAGCGTGAACCATCCGCAGGCCGTCTACCAGATGAACACGGGCTCGATCCTGATGGGCAAGCCGAGCCTGGGGAGCTGGGTCGGCTACGGCCTCGGGACCGAGGACCGCGACCTGCCGGCGTTCGTCGTCCTGCCCGACCCCGGCGGCGGCATCAAGGGGGGGCCCCCGGCGTATGGCGCGGGGTTCTTGCCGGCGAGTTACCAGGGGACCGTCGTCCGCGGCGGCTCCAGCCCGATCCTCGACCTCCGCCCGCGCGACGGCCGGGTCGGCTCCGAACAACGCCGGACCCTCGACCTGGTGCAGGCCCTCAATGCCCACCACCTGGAAGGTCGCCGCGACGACTCCGAGCTCGCCGCGCGGATCAACGCCTACGAGCTCGCCTATCGGATGCAGGCCGCTGCGCCCGAGGCCGTCGACCTGGGTCGCGAATCCAGGGCGACGCGGTCCCTCTACGGCCTCGACGACCCCGCCACGGCCGAGTTCGGCACCCGCTGCCTCCTGGCCCGCCGGCTCGTCGAGCGCGGCGTGCGGTTCGTGCAGCTTTACTCCGGCGACGTCGCCGGCTGGGACGCGCACGACGACGTCGAGGCCAACCACGCCGCGATGTGCCGGAAGACGGACCGGCCGATCGCGGCCTTGCTCAGGGACCTCAAGGCCCGCGGCCTCTTCGACGACACTCTGGTGATCTGGGGCGGCGAGTTCGGCCGGATGCCGATGTCGGAGGGGGGCAAGGGCCGCGACCACAACCCGCACGGCTTCGCCGTCTGGCTCGCCGGCGCCGGCATCAAAGGGGGCACCGTCCACGGCGCCACCGACGCCGTCGGCCTCCGCGCCGCGGTCGACCGCGTCCACGTCCACGACCTCCACGCCACGGTCCTCCACCTCCTCGGCCTCGACCACACCCTCCTCACCTTCCCCCACAACGGCCGCGAGGAGCGCCTGACCGACGTCAGCGGCGAGGTCGTGCGGTCGATCCTGGCGTGAAAAGGATCGGTGCCCGGCATTACACGATGAACATAGCCCAGGGGAGGTTTTCATGAACGCCCCGATTCGACCGCAGACATCCGATCCGGACGAGACCCGCGACATCCACGACCTGATCGACGAAGTCATCCCGTTGCCGGGGCTCTGGCTCGACACCCCGAACGAGAACCTCGGGGGGGCCCGGCCGCGGGAGCTGATCGGGACCGACCGGGAAGAGATCGTCCGCGACCTTGCCAGGGCGATTAAGAACGGTATGTTTTCATGAAATTGGCGAAATGCGCGTCGCTGACCCTCGATCCGCTGACAGGCACTTGGTACCGCGCCGTCCGCCCGCGGTATCTCGCGACGGTTCTCCGCACCGCGCACACGCCGAAGGTCCGGAGCCGATTCAGCTCCGGGACGGTCGCGAATCCCCAGTTCAAGATCCTCTATCTCGCAGAGACCCCCTTGTCGCGATGTTCGAGGTCGAGGCCCTCTTGGGCTCGATCCACGGCACCCATGTCCCCAACCCCCAGGTTTTCCTGACCATCGTCTCGGTTCGCGTCCGACTCCAGAAGGTTGCCGACCTGACGCGTTCCGGAGAACGCACGAAGATAGGCACCTCGATCCAGGAACTGACAGGCGACTGGCGGTCGTACAGCCTCAGGAATCCCGTCCCGCCGACGAATCCCCCTTTCTACTCGAACGTGCCGACGCAACGACTCGGGAGAGCACTGCACGATCGACCTGACATCGAGGGGTTCCAGACGTACTCCGCGAGGGTCCCGACGCTCAAGAACCGCGTCGTATTCCCGGACAAGATCCAACCGCCGAGCCTCGTTCAATGCCTCGATCCGATGAGCGGCAGCGTCGTCGACCAGATTCCTTGACGACGCCCAGCCGGGTCCGGGTTTCGCGGCGAGACGCCAAGGAGCGCGTGATGTCGCGACCATCAATCATTCTGCTCCTCTCGACTCTTTGCTCTCTCGCGATGCCCGGACTCCGAGGGTCGATCGCTGCGGATGATCGCCACTGGTCCTTCGTGCCGCCGCGGCGGCCGGGGGTGCCGGAGGTCCGGGAGGCGGGATGGGTCCGCAACCCGATCGACGCGTTCGTCCTGGAGAAACTGGAGAAAACGGGCCTCTCGCACGCGCCGGAGGCGGACCGGGCGACGCTCTTGAGGCGATTGAGCTTCGACCTGACGGGCCTGCCGCCGACGCCGGAAGAGGTCGATGCGTTCTGGAACGATCGTTCGCCCGAGGCGTATGAGAAGGTGGTCGATCGCCTGCTCGCGTCGCCGCATTACGGGGAACGTTGGGCGCAGCACTGGCTCGACCTGGCGCGGTATGCCGACACGGACGGCTTCGAGTTCGACCAGGCGCGGCCCGACGCGTGGCGGTATCGCGACTGGGTGGTCGGGGCGTTGAATGGAGATATGCCTTATGACCGATTTTTGACCCTCCAGCTCGCGGGGGACGAGGCCGAGCCGGGGGACGCGTCGGCGTTCGTGGCGACGGGGTTCGGCCGCTGCTACCCGGACATGGTCGACCTGAACGACCAGGGCTTGCGTCGGCAGAACGCGCTGAACGACATCACCGAGACGACCGGCCTGGCCGTGCTCGGCCTGACGATCGGCTGCGCCCGTTGCCATGATCATAAGTTCGACCCGATCTCGCAGAAGGACTTCTACCGCCTCCAGGCCTTCTTCGCCCCCGCCCGCTTCCGCGACGACTACCCGATCGCCTCGCGCGGCGAGCGCGAGGCGTATGAGCGCGCCGTCCGCGACCACGAGCGCGCCCTCGCCTCGGTCCGCGCCGGGTTGATCCGCCTCGAGGCCCCGGCGCGGGCCGCGCTCGCCGATGGGCCGCCGCCGGGCCTCGACGACGCGACCGTCGCGGCGTTCCAGCAAGACGAGGCCGACCGCTCGCCCGAGCAGGTCCGGCTCGTCTTCGACGCGCTCGCGAAAGATCCACGGATCAAGCCCCCTGCCCTGCTCGCCGCGCTCGGCCCGGTCGCCGCCCAGGGGCGCGCCGAATTGCTCCGGGCCCTCGATCGTCTCAAGGTGGCCGGGCCCCCGCCGCTGCCCCACGCCCGCGGGATCGACGAGGCCGGCGCCAAGGCGCCGCCGACCTTCCTCCTCCGCCGCGGCGACTTCGCCTCGAAGGGGGACCGCGTCGAGCCCGGCTTCCCGTCGGCGCTCGCCGATGCATCCCCCTCCATCACCCCCCGCGACCGCAGCACCGGCCGCCGCTCGGCCCTCGCCGCCTGGCTGACGCGGCCCGAGAACCCGCTCACGTCGCGCGTGATCGTCAACCGGCTCTGGCAGCACCACTTCGGCCGCGCGATCGTGTCCACCCCCAGCGACTTCGGCGCGATGGGGGCCGAGCCCTCGCACCCCGAGCTGCTCGACTGGCTCGCCACCGAGCTGATCGCCCGCGGCTGGAGCCTCAAGGCGATGCACCGATTGATGGTCACATCTTCAACCTATCGCCAGTCGACCCGCTTCGACCCCCTCGCCGCCGCGAAGGACCCGGAGGACGCGCTCCTCTGGCGGCAAGGCCGGCGCCGGCTCGACGGCGAGGCGATCCGCGACGCCTTGCTCGCCGTCGCCGGCCGGCTCAACCCCGAGATGGGAGGGCCGGGCGTCTTCCCCGAATTGCCCGCCGAGTTGACGAAGCTCAGCAGCAAGGGGGCCGTCTGGCCGGTCTCGCCCCGGGCCGAGGACCGCGACCGCCGGAGCCTCTACGTCTTCGTCCGCCGCAACCTGCGGTATCCGTTCTTCGAGGCCTTCGACCGCCCCGACACCAACGCGAGCTGCCCCCGCCGCGCCGTCACCACCATCGCCCCGCAGGCCCTCAGCCTCCTCAACGGCGACCTCTCCCGCTCCTGCGCCCGCTCGTTCGCCGCCCGCGTCGCCGATGCCGCCGGCCCCGACCCCGACGCCCGCATCGCCCTCGCCTATCGCCTCGCCCTCGGTCGCCCCCCCGACGCCCCCGAACTCACCCTCGCCCGCGCCTTCCTCGCCGATCGCGACGAGGAGGCGCTGGAGGGCCTCTGCCTGGCACTCCTGAACGTCAACGAGTTCGTTTATCTAGACTGACGAGGTCTTTCGTCCTTCCCTCCCTTTGCCTCCCGCTCGCGCGGGCCGCCGAGGGTGCGGCGGATGAAGTCGACCTGGAGGCGGGCGTAGTGGGGGCCGAAGATGCCGTGGCGGGCGGTGGGGTAGATCATCAGCTCGAAGTCGCGGTCGGCCCCCTGGAGCGCGTGGATCAGGCGGAGGGTGTTGCGCGGCGAGACGTTGTCGTCCATCGCGCCGTGGAGGATGAGCAGGCGGCCGTGCAGGTCCTTCGCGGCGGCGACGACCGAGGTCGCGGCGTAGCCGTCGGGGTTGTCCTGGGGGGTGAGCATGTAACGCTCGGTATAGATCGAGTCGTATTCGTGCCAGTCGGTGACCGGCGCGCCGGCGATGCCGGCGGCGAAGAGGTCGCTGTGGGTCATGGCGAAGGCGGTCATGAAGCCGCCGTAGCTGTGGCCGCTGATGCCGATGCGATTGCCGTCGACATACGGCCGCTTCTCGAGCCAGGCGAGGGCCTCGGCGATGTCCTTCAGCTCCTGGACGCCGAACTGCTTGTAGCAGGCCCAGGCCGAGACCGCCCCCTTGCCGCTGGCGCTGCGGGGGTCGGCGCGGAAGACGATGTAGCCTTCCTGCGCCAGCGCCTGCTCCCAGGGCCGGCCGTTGGCCCAGGCATCCACGACCGTCGGCGCGTGCGGGCCGCCGTAGGTGGTGAACCAGACGGGGTACGACTTCGACGGGTCGAGGTCCGGCGGCGTGATCAGCTCGCCCTCGAGCACGAAGCCGTCGGCGGTCGGGATCTTGACCAGCTCGCGCGGCGCGAAGCGGTACTCGTCGAGCGCGGCGACGGGGTTCGCGTCGATGGTGCGGATCGGCGTCCCGTCGATCGCGACGAGGTCGATCCGCGTCGGCGACTTCGCGTCGGAATGGCGGTCGAGGAACGCCTTGCCGTCGGGGCTGAGGTCGACGTTGTGCGTCCCGTCGCCGTGGGTCAGGCGTCGGATCTCGCCGCCGTCGAGCTTGACGCGGTAGAGGTCGGACCCGATCGGGTTGTCCTTCGTCGCCGAGAAGACCACCTCGTGCGTTTCCGCATCCAACCGGTGGATGGCGCGGACCTCCCAGGGGCCGGAGGTGACCTGGCGCTTGAGCGTGCCGTCGGCGTCGTAGTGGTAGAGGTGGCGGTAGCCGTCGCGCTCGCTGGGCCAGAGGAACGAGCCGTCGGGCAGGTAGTTCGGGGCTCCGGGGCTCTCGACCCACGCCCTGGTCGTCTCGCGGAAGAGCCGCTTCGGCGCGCCGTTGCCGGCGTCGGGCCAGGAGACGACGTCGAGCCAGGTCTGGACGCGATCCTGCACGTGGGCGACGAGCCGGTCGCCGTCGGGCGTCCAGCCGACGTGGCTGATGAGGTACGAGCCGTCGAGATATCCCGACAGGTCCGCGTACTTGACCGGGCCGCCGCCGACCGTGACGACGCCGAGGCGGACGACCGGGTTCGGCTCGCCGGGCCTCGGGTACGGCGTCGCCTCGACGACCCGGCCGGGCGCGATCGGGTCGACGAGCGTGTGCGCCTTCACGGGCGAATCGTCGGTCTCGAAGAAGGCGAGCCGCTTCGAGTCGGGGCTCCACCAGAAGCCTTGCCAGTTGCGGTTGAAGATCTCCTCGAAATAGACCCAGTCCGTCTTGCCGTGGCGGAGGGTCGCCGTGCCGCCGGTCGTGAGGGCGCGCTCGGTCCGGGTCGCGACGTCGACGACGTACAGATCGAAGTCGCGGACGAAGGCGACGAAGCGGCCGTCGGGGCTGAACGTCGGCATCTCCTCGGCGCCGGGCGTGCTGGTGAGGCGGGCGGCGGCCTTGCCGTCGAAGGTGGCGTAATACAGGTCGTCCTCGACGACGAACAAGGTCCCCTTGCCGGTCGGGTCGCCGATCCGGGCCGAGGCGCGGCGGAACCCGCGTCGCATCCGGCCTCCGGGCGCGCCCTGTTGCCGCGTCAAGGCCCGGGCCGTCGCCTCGTCGATCGTCGGCAATTCGGCGAGCGCCTTCGCCATCGCCTCGGTGTCGCGGCCTTGATACGGCTCGGCCTTGCCGGTCCGCGCCTCGACCCTCAAGGCCCGGCCCCCCTTGGCCTGGAGCAGGTGGTCGGCGTCGAGCCACGAGACGGACGTCGGCTGGCCGTCGAACCCGGGAAGGCGGCCGGCGTGCAGGTCGGCGAAGGTGATCGGCTTCTTCTCGGCGGCCTTGTCCTGCGGCCTCGGCCGCGGCGCGGTCAGGAGCGCCGCGGGGCCCAGGAGACGGAGGACGGGCACGTCGCCGCCGACCTCGAGGCCGTCGTCGAAGGCGTTCCAGGTGAACAGGCCATCATCCGAGTGCGGCTCGAGCAGGTAGACCGCCAGCGTGCCGAGGGCCTGCGCCGTGGGGACGACGACGGAGCCCGCGGGCACGCGACGCGACTCGACCCGAGGGGTCACGTCGAGGTCCACCGTGCGGTGCCCCTCGCTCCGACGGTCGGACCGTCGGAGGGAGTCGATCCGATCCACTTCCACGACCAGATCGAGGTCCTCGCGCAGCACCTCCAGCGCGATGCCGTGATGCCGCAAGATCTCGATGGCCTTCGTGGACTTCGACGGGAGGAGATACGCGAACGGCCGACGCACGGTCGCCGAGGGGCGGAAGTCCTGCACGAGCTCGACGTTGTAGTCCTTCGGCTCGCCGGTCGACCGACGCCGGCCGTCCCTGGTCTCCTCGACATAGCCGAGGATCGTCGCCGACTCGGGGAAGGGGTGGGCCTCGGATCGGATCGCGACGCGGTCGCCGTCCTTCGGCTCGCGCCCCGCCGCGATCGTGGCGGCGCGGGCGGCGTCGAGCTCGCGGAGGATGTCGCCCTTATGGTTCGCGGCGTAGTCGAGGCAGGCCCGCGTGAAGTCGCGCGTGGCCTTCACGCGGGCCTCGAAGCTCGCGTAGGCATACGCCTCGGAGAGGACGGAGAGGCGATTCCGCAATCCAACATACGTCGTGCCGAAGCGGGGCTCGGCGGGGAAGCTCGTCCACTTCGAGTGGTCGCGGTCGAAGTTGCCGTAGTAGAAGGCGTGCAGGCCGGTCTGCTCCTCGAACGACCGCGTGACCTCGGGGAAGAACCGCTTGCGGGCCAGGTCGATCACGCGGCGGTCGCCGGCGGGGTTCTTGGGGCCCTCGTAGGTGATCGTATAACGATGATACGATCCGTTGGTCGTGTGCGTGTCGACGACGAGGGCCGGGTCCCAGTCGTTCAGGAAGCCGACGAGGGCGCGGGTCTCGGGGGCGTCGAGCTTCATGAAGTCGCGGTTCAGGTCGAGCCCCTGCGCGTTGGGTCGCCGGCCCATCCCCTCCTCGGGGCCGTGCTGGCCCGGCCGGTTGTCCTTCGAGACGTGCTCGTTGCCGTCGGCGTTGTAGATCGGCACGATCGCGACGACGAGGTCGTTCAAGATGGGGTCGTCCCGGCCGGCGACGAGGTCGCGGGCCAGCATCGGCAGCGCCTCCTTGCCGCAGGCCTCGCCCGCGTGGATGTTCCCCACGAGCAGGACGACCAGCTTGCCCGACTCCTTCGCCGCGCGCGGCGAACGGACCGGCGGGTCGGCCACGACCCAGAGCGGGATGGGTCGCCCCTCGACCGTCGTGCCGAGCTCGAGGACCTGAAGGTTTCTTGAAGACCCGGCGAGCCTCTTGCCGAGCGCGACGACGTCGTCGTATCGTGCCGTGGCCTTGAAGTTGCTCCGTTCCGCGACGGTCTGGGGCGCGTCGTCGTCGGCGGGTTGGTCGGGGGAGAGGGCCAGGGCGAGGACGGCGATCATCGCGTGGGACATCGGCTTGGACCCCGTATCGGCGTCGAGGGCGGAACCGGGCGACCGCCCGATTGTAGCGACGCCGGGCCGCGCGGGACACGAGGGCGCGGGCCGAGATTCCCGGGGGTCGGCCGTCACGAGGGGGCGATTCCATGCCGGGCGAGGGCGATCGAGGGCCGGAGGTCGTGCGGACCCGCTGCTGCGTCACCGGCGGCGGCCCGGCGGGGATGATGCTCGGGTTCCTGCTGGCGCGGGCCGGGGTCGAGGTCGTCGTGCTCGAGAAGCACGGCGACTTCCTCCGCGACTTCCGCGGCGACACGATCCACCCGTCGACCCTCGAACTCATGTATGAACTGGGAATCCTCGACGAATTCCTCAAACGCCCCCACGACGAGGCGCGCGAGATCCACGGCGTGGTCGGCGACCAGGAGATCCCCGTCGCCGACTTCACCCACGTGCCGACGCATTGCAAGTTCCTCGCCTTCATGCCGCAGTGGGACTTCCTCGACTTCCTCGCCGAGCACGCCCGGAAGCTGCCCGCGTTCGCGTTGCGGATGAAGGCCGAGGTCACCGACCTGATCGAGGAGGACGGCCGCGTCGTCGGCGTCCGCGCCACGACCCCCGACGCCCCGCTGGAGGTCCGCGCGGCCTTGACCGTCGGCGCCGACGGCCGCCACTCGACCGTCCGGGCGCGGGCGGGCCTGGAGGTCGAGGACATCGGCGCCCCCATCGACGTACTCTGGATGCGGCTCCCCCGCAGGCCGGACGACCCGGTGCAGTCGCTCGGCCGGTTCGACCGCGGTCGCATCCTGGTGATGATCCAGCGCGACACGTACTGGCAATGCGCCTTCGTCATCCACAAGGGGGGCTTCGACGCGATCCGCGCCCAGGGCCTCGACCACTTCCGCGACCAGATCGGCGCGATCGCGCCGGTGCTCAAGGGCCGCACCGACGCCCTGAAGAGCTGGGACGACGTCAAGCTCCTGACCGTGACCGTCGACCGCCTCAAGGCCTGGTCGCGGCCCGGCCTGCTCTGCATCGGCGACGCGGCGCACGCGATGTCGCCGATCGGCGGCGTGGGCATCAACCTCGCGATCCAGGACGCCGTCGCCGCCGCCAACCTCCTCGCCCGGCCGCTCCGCGACGGCGACGTCTCCCCCGACGACCTCGACAAGGTCCGCCGCCGCCGACTCCTGCCGACCCGGCTCACCCAGCGCCTCCAGGTCCTGATCCAGGACCGCATCCTCGGCCGGGTCCTCGACGACCCGAAGCCGCTGTCCGTCCCCTGGCAGCTCCGCCTCCTGAGGCGCTTCCCCTTCCTCCGCCGCATCCCCGCCCGGATCATCGGCGTCGGCTTCCGGCCCGAGCACGTCAAGACGCCGCGCGTTTGATCGTTGGAATGTTCATTTTTTCAAGCAG
>DASZMJ010000007.1:0-8470 GCA_035551935.1 Isosphaeraceae bacterium | reverse complement strand
GTAGACCAAGGTTCCCTTGGCGATCGTCCGCTCGATCAACGGGCCAATCGTCACCTGCTTGACATTCTCCAGCATCCGGATCACCACCTCGCCGCCCCGCTGGATCATGCCGAAGATGGGCGGCTTCTCCTTGGCCAGGGTCCCCCTCCCTCGCTCCCCCTTCAGCCGTCGCCGCCGGGGAGGCCGGCCGTTTTTTTGACGGCCTCGGGATGGCCCTTATGTCCGGCCACCACATAGACTTCGTCGCACTCGACCGCCCCCTCCAGGACGACCGGAGGGCGACGCTCGACGACCCCCTGGCGAAGCCGTTGGATCATCGCCCGGGCATCGTCCTTGTTGATGTCCAGCTCCTGGGCGATCTGCAATCCCGACAGGTTCAATCCCATGAGATAGAAGCAGGCGATCCGGGTCCGCAGCGGTTGATGGTGGCCGGCGAAGATGGTGTCGGTCAGGTCATCGAAGCGTCGGCGACGGCCCCGGCACTCGTAGCGTTGACGCGCCGGCTCGGTGTCATCGCGGCCATTGTTGATGACCGACTCCGAGGAGCATCGAGGGCAGGTCACGCCGTCGGGCCGGCGCATCTGCCGGATCGTCCGGTAGCACTTGGAGTCGTCGAAGAGATCCCGGATGTTCACCATCGGTCGCCGCCCCGGGTGCCGGACAGAGGAGTGGGTCGAGCCGAGGAGGAGCCCGACGGACAGGGCCGATTGTAACGACTCAAAGGCTTCTCCGAACCACCACCCCGGAATCCCTCATGAGCCTTTTGAAATAGGAAGAGGTCCGCAAGAGCGGACCCTGCAAGATCATCGATTGAAGAGGAACTCCTTCGCGTTGAGCAGCGACCAGAGGATGTCCTCGAAGGCCGCCTTCTTGTCCTTGGCGTGGCGGTCGAGGTGGGCGAGCGCGGCGGAGAGTTGCTCGGGCGAGGGGGGGCGGGCGAAGGCGGAGAGGAAGAGGTCGGCGACCTTGTCGGCGTCGGGCCGGGGGTCGGCGGCCAGCGCGGCGGCGCGGCCGCCGGCGCGAGAGACCTTGCCCTGGACTTCCTCGGAATTGAGCATGTGTAAGACTTGGGCGAGATTCGCGTCGGAGATGCGCTCGCATTCGCAGGCGCTGGTGCGCTTCGGGCGGCCGAAGACGTCGAGGAAGTAGGAGGCGAACGACTCGTCGGGCAGGAGGATCGCGCGGTTCGGGGCGAGGCGATCGGCGGGCAGGCCGTTGAAGCTCGGCGGGCTGGCCGTGACCTGGCAGATCGCGTCGAAGAGGACCTCGGCCGGCAGCCGGCGCGGGTAGAACCGGGCGAACGACTGCTTGTCGTTGCGGTTGCGGTCGTTGGGCGTCGAGCCCAGGCCGTAGGTCCGGCTCTTGCAGAGGACGCCGATCAGGTGCCTGAGGCTATACTCGTGCGCCACGAGGTCGCGCGCCAATGCGTCGAGCAACGGGGCGTTCGTCGGCGGGTTGGTGACGCGGAGGTCGTCGATCGGCTCGACGATCCCGCGGCCGAAGAAGTGGGCCCAGTAGCGGTTGACGACGGCGCGGGCGAAGTACGGGTTCTCCGGGGCGACCATCCAGTCGACCAGCTTCTGGCGCGGGTCGTCGTCGGGGCCGAACCGGACCGGCGGGCCGTCGAGGACGCGTGGGACGGCGGCCCGGCCGGTCCGCTTGTTGACGACGTTGCCGTTCGGGCGGTTGAAGATGGAGAGTCGTGCCGGCCCGTTGTTGTTGGCGAACCCCGGCTCGATCCGCGCCTTGCGGCCGACTCGGCCGAAGAAGGCGGCGAGGCCCCAGTAGTCGTCCTGGCCCCACTTCTCGTACGGGTGGTGGTGGCACTGGGCGCAGGCCAGCCGCTGGCCGAGGAAGACCTGCGCCGCGTCGTCGACCATCTGCTCGGGGCGCTGGAGGTCGCGATACCAGACCGTCGGCGGGCAGTCGGACGGGTCGCCGAGGGCGCCGAGCACGGCGCGGGCGAACTCGTCGTAGGGCATGTCCGACGCGATCGCGTCGCGGAGCCACTCCGAAAAGGCGAACGTGCCGAAGGCCCGGTCCGGCTGGTTCCCGCGCTTGACGCGGAGGATGTCGGCCCACTTGTGCGCGAAGAAGGCGGGGTATTCCGGCGTGTCGAGCAGTTCATCGATCAGCTTCGACCGCTTCTCCGGGTCGGCGTCGGCGACGAACGCGCGGACGCGGTCGGCCGTCGGCAACGTGCCGGTGATGTCGAGCATGGCGCGGCGGAGGAACTCGGCGTCGGTGCACGGCCCCGAGGGAGTCAGGCCCAGCTCGCGCCACTTCTCCTGCGTGAACCGATCAACCAGTGTTTGAATCGCGAAATCATACGACGGCGGCGTGCCTTCGAGGGGGACGGTGGCGCGGAAGACGGCGACGCGGCCCTGGTAGCGGACCATGACGGCCGCCTCGCCGCTGAGGGAGAGCGTCTGGACGAGCCCGCCGCCGTCGACGACGGCGACGTCGGTGGCGTTGCTCTCGAACTGGGCGCGGCGAGTGATGTCTTCGAGTGTGCCATCGCTATAGGTCGCGACGACGGCGAGCTGCTGGCGGTCGCGGCGGGCGGCGATGCGGCGCCCGGGGAAGACGCGGATGCCGGTCAAGGTCCGGTCGTCGGGGCGGCCGGGGGCCATGCCGGTGGCGATCCAGCGGCGGATCAGGCGGTACTCGTCGGAGTCGACGTCGAACCGCTTGCCGCCGCCGTGCGGCACGAGGCCGACGGCCTTGCGGAGCAGGAGGCTCTGGTCGGGCGCCGCGACGAAGAGGCGGCGGCCGCGGTCCTCCTTGACGAGGGTCTCGTAGTCGAAGCTCGGGTCGAAGCCGAAGAGCGACAGCCGGAAGCCGTTCTGCCCGCTCGCCTTGCCGTGGCAGCCGCCGGAGTTGCAGCCGAACTTCGAGAAGATCGGCACCACCTGGTTCGGGAAGCTCACCGGCCGCTCGACGCCCATCTCGGCGACCTTGACCGGGATCGCGATGCGTTGATTCCCCTCGATCGCGACCACCTCCGTCGCCCCGTCGGCAAGCGGGACCACGCGCCCGCCGGGCTCGACGCGGACGACCTTCGGGTCGGCGACCTCGAACGCGACGGCGCCGGTGCGGTCGCGCTCGCGGCCCGAGTCGTCCTTCGCGGTGATGACGAGCTGGCGGGCGTCGTCGCGGCCCACGAGCGCGACGGTCTCGGGGAAGGTCGAGAGGGTGTCGGCCGCGGCCGCGAATGGTGTCGCGAGGGCCGCGAGGGCGAGCGTCAGGAGTCGGGTCGGCATGGGCTAGGCTCTCCCGCTCAGTCATGTAGGGTGGGCATTGCCCACCTTTTATTATCACATAAAAAGGTGGGCAATGCCCACCCTACGAATCCTAATGGATCAGGAGGAAGCGGCCGTCGGGCAGGGTGACCGCGGTGGGTAAACTCCAGACGGGGATGCCGCCGGGGAGGCGATTCACGTCGGTGGTGGGCTTGCCGTCGGCGTCGAAGACCTGCCAGGCCAGGGCCCCGCCGCGCTGCCAGCCGGTCCCCTCGGTCCAGGCCAGCAGGGTCGCGCCGCGGTCGTTCACGGCCAGCGTCGGATGCTTGCGCCCCTTGGTCTCGCCGGAAGGCTGGATCGGCGCCCCGGGCGTGCCGGCCTTCGGGTCAATTCGGGCGAAGGCGACGCGGCCGTCGTTCTCCCAGGCGGCGAGGACGCCCGCAGGCCCTTCGGCGAAGGCCAGGCTGCTCATCGGGCAGATGTTGATCCGCCACGGGGCGAGCGTCCGGCCGGCGAAGTGGTCGCCGTGGTCGGCCGAGGTCAGCAGGACGATGTCGCGATCGATGCTGTCGGTCGCGGCGCGATAGAGGGCGTAGACGTTACCCCGACGATCGGCGAAGGCCTTCGAGCCGCAGCAGCCGCAGGCGCCGGTGGGTCGGTCGAGGACGTTGCGCTCGGGGGTGAAGGTGGCGCCGTCGTCGTCGGAGCGGGCGACGAAGAAGGCCCGCCCTTTCTCCCCCTCCGGCGCACCCGGCCGGTGGGCGTGCCATGCGACGTAGACGCGCCCCTCGCCGTCGGCCGCGACCGTGCCGCCGCCATCCAGGAAGGTCGTGCGACGCATCAGGTTGCGCTGGGGCTCGAACGCGGCCTTCGCGTCATTCAACCGGCTGTATAGCATCGGCGAGCCGCCGTTCGGATTGGCCGGGGTCGCATTGTTCGAGCCGTTCCAGGCGACGTGGACCCTCCCTCCCTTGCCGACCGCGATCTGGCCCCCGCGGATCGTGCCGATCGCGACGGCGCTGCCGGGGACGCTGTTGACGCGGAACGGCTTCGAGAAGGTCTTCCCGTCGCCCAGGGTATGGACATAGTAGAGGTCGCCCGTCGCCGACGACCCCTTGAAATAAACCAGGTGGACGACGCCCGATCCGTCGGCGACCGCCTGCGGCTGGATGCCGTCGTCGGGCGTCTTGAGGACCGTGACGTCGGCCGCGGGCGAAGGGGTCGCGGCGAGGGCGAGGATGAGCCAGAGGGATGCCCGGGTTTTCATGGGGAGCGTCTTCCTCTCTCCCCCCCTGGGAGAGGGCCGGGGTGAGGGTTTGTCTGGAGCGCATCAGGCCCTCACCCCGGCCCTCTCCCGGGAGGAGAGGGGGTAAGAGGACTCATGCGAGCAGCTCGGCGATCGGCTGGCGGTCGTCGAGGACGTACATCGGCCGGCCGGTGTGGCCGGGGAAGGTGATCGAGGGGTCGATGCCGAGGGCGTGATACAGGGTGCTGAGGACCTGGGGGGCGGTGACGGGGCGGTCCTTGGGGCGCTCGCCGCGGGCGCCACTGGAGCCGATGGCCTGGCCCATCTTCAGGCCGCCGCCGGCCACCAGGGCGGACATCACCGGGGCCCAGTGGTCGCGCCCCCCTTGGTTGCCGTTGATCCGCGGGGTGCGGCCGAACTCGCCCCACATGACCGTCACCACGTCGTCCTGCATCCCGCGGGCGTGCAGGTCCTCGATCAGGTTGGCGACGCCGCGGTCGACCATCGGTAGTTGTCGGCGCAAGGTGTTGAAGTTGCCCGCATGCGTGTCCCAGCCGCCGATCGAGAGCGTCACGCAGCCGGCCCCGGCCTCGACCAGGCGGCGGGCGGTGAGGAACTGCTCGACCCCCTTGTACCGCTCGCGGGCGCGCGGGTCCTCGCGCGAGAGGTCCAGGGCCTTGAGCACCGCGCCCGAGGCGACCATGTCGAAGGCGCGGGCGGCGAAGGCGTCGAGGCCGGCCATCGTGCCGCTGGCGTCGAGGTCGCGGCGCAGGTCGTCGAAGCTCGACAGCAGGGCCTTGCGGTCGTCGAGCCGGCCGGGGTCGACCCCCTTGAGCGGCTTGAGGTCCGACAGGCCCGGCCCGCTCGGCGTGAACGGCCGGTGCGCGACGCCGAGGTAGCCCGGCTCGGTCCCGAGCGTCATCCCCCGCAGGCTGACGAACGGCGGCAACGTGCCCGACGCCTCGCCGCGCAGCTTCGAGACGACGGCGCCGAAGCTCGGGTGGCCGACGAGCCGGTTCTCGCGCTCGGGGTAGCCGGTCATCACCAGGCAGTCGGAGTGCTCCTCGGTCGAGACGACCGAGCGGACCACCGCGAGCTTGTCGAAGAGCTTCGCCTGCCGGGGGAAGTGCTCGCAGATGTCGACGCCGGGGACATTCGTCGGGATCGGCCGGAACTCGCCGCGGAACTCGGCGGGCGCATCGGGCTTGAGATCGTACATATCGAGATGCGACGGCCCGCCCGGCAGGAAGATCATGATCGCGGCCTTCGCCCGCGCCGTCGTCGGTTGCGACGCCCGCGCGCGGAGCAGGTCCGCGAGCGAGAGGCCCGCGAAGGCTCCGACCTTGAGGAAGTCCCGCCGCGACACGCCGTCGCAGAACCGCCGTCCCCGACCCAGCAGCGTCAGCATGACCGCCCCCTTTCCGATCCGCCCCGGGGATTCCCTCCCCTCCGGGCATCAATCCAAGCAGGGCAAACCAGGCTCCAGCCTAGCCGCGCGGGTCGGGCGGCTCAAGACAATTCTCAAACAATACTCAAAGAATCGGCGTCAGGGGGCTTTCGAGGCGGTCTCCGCCTCCTCTTCGGCCTCAAGTTCCCTCATCAGTTGCTCATGGCTGACGACTTCCCCGCGGGCGACTTGCTCGCGACCACGGGCGATGGCCGCGATGAGCTCGGGGTCGTGCTCGCGGACATACCCGAGCAGTTCTTCGTCGTCGAACGGCACGAGGAGGGCAAAGGCGTGGCCGTCGCGCATCAGGACGACCCCCTCCGTGGCGTCGGGCGGGAAGACTTCCGCGAGCGGCATCGAGTCGGTCACGGTCACGGTCTTCATGGCTGTTCCCCCGGGGTCGGCTCGGTGCCCTTCAGGAAACTGTAAGTAACCCTTACGCTGTGCGCTTCGTCGTCTACCTCGTAGTAGACCCGGAATTCGTCCACATGGAGTCGATAGGTGCTCCAGAACGGCTGGGCCATGAGCTTGATCCGGCTCTTGCTCTCGAACCGCGGCTGGTAGCTTAAATGTCGTTGAATCTGTTCGAGCAGACGTCGGCGATCATATGTGCGAAGCGTGCGAAGGTATTCGGCCGAATCGCTGGCATACTGGATCTGGTATGGCTCACTCATCGTCGAGCGACCGCCTTCCACGGCGATGGAGCCGGGGTGGTCGGGGCCGAACGCCCCGGCCACCCCGTGATGAAGCGACGATTGCCGCGGGGCGTCACTGGCCCTCGGCGGGCGCGGCGGTCGAGGAGGCGGCGGCGACGGGCTCGGCCTCGGCGGCCCTGTCGTCGGGGAAGACGAGCTGGCGCTTGTCGACCTCCTCCTTGCTGCGGGGCTTCTCGCCGCGGACCTCGACCTTGATGTCGGGGAACTTCTTGAGGCTGCCGTGGAGGATCTTCTCGGCGAGCGGGTCCTCGATGAGGTTCTCGATCGCCCGCCGCAACGGCCGGGCGCCGTACTCGGTGTTGGTCCCCCGGTCGATGACGAACTCCATCGCGTCGGGGGTCAGCTCGAGCTGGTGGCCGCGCTCGGAGAGCCGCCGCCGGACCTTGGCCAGCTCGACGTCGACGATGTGCTTCAGGTCGTCGCGCGTCAACTGGTGGAAGACGATGACGTCGTCGAGCCGGTTGAGGAACTCGGGCCGGAAGTACTTCTCGATCTCGCTCTGGAGCCGAGACTTCATATCCTCATACGAGGCCGCGTCGTCGCCGAGCGGGACGCTGTAGCCGAACTGCCGGCGCGCGAGCGACTCGGCGCCGGCGTTGGTGGTCATGATGATGATGGTGTTCTTGAAGTCGACGCCGCGGCCGAAGCTGTCGGTCAGGCGCCCTTCCTCCATGATCTGGAGCAGCATGTTGTAGACGTCGGGGTGGGCCTTCTCGATCTCGTCGAGCAGGACGACGGCGTAGGGGCGGCGGCGGATCTTCTCGGTGAGCTGGCCGCCCTCCTCGTAGCCGACGTAGCCCGGCGGGGCGCCGATGAGCCGCGAGACGTTGTGCTTCTCCATGTACTCCGACATGTCGATCTGGATCAGGCTGTCGGGGTCGCCGAACATGAACTCGGCGAGGCTCTTGGCCAGCAAGGTCTTCCCGACGCCGGTCGGCCCGGCGAAGATGAAGCAGCCGATCGGGCGCTTCGGGTCCTTCAGGCCGGCGCGGCTGCGGCGGACGGCCTGGCTGATGCGCTTGATGGCCTCCTTCTGCGAGATGACCTTCTTCTGGATCTCCTCCTCCATCCGCACCAGCCGCGCCGTCTCCTCGGCCTCGAGGCGCGTCAGGGGGATGCCGGTCATCTTGCTGACGACCTCGGCGACGACCTCCTCGTCGACGGTGCCGTCGGCGACCTTGGACTTCTCGCGCCACTCGCGGTTGATCCGCTCCTTCTCCTTCTTGAGCTTGTCGGCCTGGTCGCGCAGGGCCGCGGCGCGCTCGAAGTCCTGGTTGGCGACGGCCTCCTCCTTGTCGGTGTTGAGCCGCTCGATCTTCTCGTCGAGCTCCTTGAGGTCGGGCGGCCGGGTCATCGCCTTGAGGCGGACGCGGGCGCCGGCCTCGTCGATGACGTCGATGGCCTTGTCCGGCAGGCAGCGGCCGGTGATGTACCGGTCGGACATCTCGACGGCGGCCTCGAGCGCCTCGTCGGTGATCTGGACGCGGTGGTGCGACTCGTAGCGGTCGCGGAGGCCGCGGAGGATCTCCAGCGCCTCGGCCTTCGAGGGCGGGTTGACGACGACCATCTGGAAGCGGCGGTCCAGCGCCCCGTCCTTCTCGATGTACTTGCGGTACTCGTCGAGCGTGGTGGCGCCGATGCACTGGACCTCGCCGCGGGCCAGGGCCGGCTTGAGCACGTTGGAGGCGTCGATCGCCCCCTCGGCGCCGCCGGCGCCGACGAGCGTGTGCAGCTCGTCGATGAACAGGATCGTGTTCTTGGCGCGGCGGACCTCGTTCATGACGGCCTTGATCCGCTCCTCGAACTGGCCGCGGTACTT
>DASZMJ010000006.1:0-14832 GCA_035551935.1 Isosphaeraceae bacterium | reverse complement strand
CGCGCCAGGCCGTCGCCGCCGACATAGAGCTCGCCCGCGACGCCGACCGGCACCGGCTCCATCGCCTCGTCGAGCACCAAAACCCGCCAGCCCGCGATCCCCCGGCCGATCGGGCTGGCGCCGCCGGGCGCGTCGAGGTCGGCCATCGTCAGCGCGCGATACGTGACGTGGACGGTCGTCTCGGTGATCCCGTACATGTTGACCAGTTGCGGCATGCGGTCGCCGCGGCGGTCGAACCAGGGTCGGAGCGTGCGCGGGTCGAGGGCCTCGCCGCCGAAGATGACGAGGCGGAGGGCCAGCGGCACGGGGGCGCCGGCCTCCTCGTCGGCGCGGAGGAGCTGGCGGAAGGCGGAGGGGGTCTGGTTCAGGACGGTCACGCCCTCGTCGCGGAGCAGCTCGAGGAACCGCTCGGGCGACCGGCTGACCCAGTAGGGGACGACGACGAGCCGGCCGCCGTGGATGAGCGGGCCCCAGAGCTCCCAGACGGAGAAGTCGAAGGCGCAGGAGTGGAAGAGGGTCCAGACGTCGTTGTTGTTGAAGTGATAATGTCGATCGGTGGCCCGGAACAGCTTGATGACGTTCGCGTGCGCGACCTCGACCCCCTTGGGCCGGCCGGTCGAGCCGGAGGTGTAGATGACGTACGCGAGGTTCCCGGCCGAGGCGCCGCCGGGGAGGTCGGGGAGGTCGGCCAGGGGCTCCGAGTCGGCCGACTCGTCGAGCAGGACGACCTCGGCGGCGTGGTCGGGGAGCCGGTCGAGCAGGCAAGGTTGCGTCACGAGCACCGGCGCCTTCGCATCATCGATCAAGTAGGCGATGCGGTCGGCGGGATAGTCGGGGTCGAGCGGCACGTAGGCGCCGCCGGCCTTGAGGATGCCGAGGATGCCGACGATCAGCTCGACCGACCGCTCGGCGCAGAGCGCGACGAGCACCTCGGGGCCGACGCCGAGGTCTCGGAGCCGGGTCGCCAGGCGATTCGCCCGCGCGTTCAGCTCGCGGTATGAGAGCGATCGGCCCGCGCACGACAATGCGACGGCCTCGGGCGTCTCGGCGGCTCGGGCCTCGAAGAGGCGATGCAGGGGGAGGACCCTGCCGACCCGTCGCCGCCTCGCGGCGCGCTCGCGGACGAGGCGGGCGAGCCGGGCGCGGCGGGGGTCGACGGCGGGGTTGCTCTCAGAGGTCGTGGGCATCGGGCGCGGCCTCGAGGTGGGCGAGCAGGGCGTCGAGCTCCTCGACCGAGAGGTGGTCGAGGTCGTCGGGGAGGGCGGCGGGGTCGTTGTCCGGTTCCGGGGCCCCGATCAGGCGACGGCGCTCGTCGTCGGTCAGCATCGGCAAGGTCCCGACCGGCCGGTCGGGCTCGGCGACGGCCCCGTCCAGCAAGAGCCGGAGGTGCGCCAGCAGGCGGTCGGCGGTCTCGGGGTCGAAGAGGTCGGCGTCGTATTCGAGCTCGGCCTGGAGTTGGCCGCCGAGCTCGATGAGCGAGAGGGTCAGGTCGAACTTCGCGGCGCCGGTCGCGGTCGTCAGCGGCGAGATCTTGAGGCCAGGGGCCTCGAGGGCCGGCAGCGGGGCGTTCTGGAAGGCGAACATCACGCGGAAGAGCGGCGCCCTCGCGGCGCCGGCGCCGGGACGGACGGCGTGGATGATCCGGTCGAAGGGCAAGTCCTGGTGCGCCAGCGCGTCGAGCGTCTCGGCCTTCGCCCGCCGCAGGAGCGCGCGGAAGCTCGGGTCGTCGGCGAAGTCGGCGCGGAGCGGCAAGGTGTTGGCGAAGAAGCCGATGAGCCCCTCCAGCTCGGGCCGCGTCCGGCCGGCGACCGGCGTGCCGACGGCGAAGTCCTCCTGCCCGGTGTAGCGGTTCAGCAAGGTCTCGAGGCCCGCCAGCGCGACCATGAAGAGCGTCGCCCCCTCCTCGCGACCGAGGTCGCGCAACGCCTTCAACAGCTCCGCCGGCCACTTCGCCGACCGCTGCCCGCCCCGGCCGCTCGCCGCCGAGGTCCGCGGTCGGTCGGTCGGCAACGCGAGGTCGGGCAAGTCCGCGAGCCGCGCCTGCCAGTAGCCGACATGCGCCTGCAATGCCTCGCCTCGCAGCCAGTCGCGCTGCCAGGCGGCGTAATCCGCGTACTGGACCGGCGGCTCGGGCAGCGGCGACGGCAAGGCGCGGGCGAAGGCGTCGTAGAGCGTGGCCGTCTCGTGGATGAAGACGCCGATCGACCAGCCGTCGGTGACGATGTGGTGCGAGTTGACGAGCGCGACGTGCTCGCGCGGCGACAGCCGGACCAACGCCGCGCGGACGAGCGGCCCGCGCGCCAGGTCGAACGGCCGTTGCGACTCCTCGGCCGCGATCCGGCTCGCCTCGTCGGCGCGCTCGGCCTCGGGCCGATCGGTCAGGTCGATGACCGGCAGGGGGATCTCCAGCGTGGGGGCGATGACCTGCACCGGGGCGCCGCCCTCGGCGGCGAACGTCGTCCGCAACGCCTCGTGGCGGCGGATCACCTCGTTGAGCGCCCGAACGAGCGCCGCGACGTCGAGGTCCCCCTCGATCCGGACGGCCGCCGGGACGTTGTAGGCCGGGCTCCCCGGCTCGAGCTGATCCAGGAACCAGAGCCTCTGCTGCGCGAACGAGGCCGGCGGCGGAGTGCCGTCGCGGGGGACCGGCCTCAACGGCGGCGCCTCGGGGCCCTTGCCGGCGCGCAACGCCTCCTCGAGCCGACGCGCCTGGCCGGCGACCGTCGGCGCCTCGAAGAGGTCGCGCAACGGCAGCTCGACCCCGAAGAGGTCGCGCACCCGCGCCCCGACCTGCGCCGCCATCAAGGAATGTCCGCCCAGCTCGAAGACGTCCGCCGCGATGCCCACGCGCTCGACGCCCAGGATTTCGCCCCAGATGCCCGCCAGCGCATCCTCGATCGGTCCCCGGGGCGCGACGTATCCCCCTTCGGGGGCGAGTCGCGACGCCTCCGGCGCCGGCAAGGCCTTGCGGTCGACCTTGCCGTTGGGGGTCAGCGGGAGGGTCGGCAACGCGACGAACGCCGACGGGATCATATAATCCGGCAGTGTTTGCTTGAGGAAGGCCCTCAACTCGGCCGCCGACGGGCCCGGCTCGGCGACGACGTAGCCGACCAGCCGACGCTCGCCCGTCCCGTCCTCGCTCGCCGCCGCGACCGCCGCGCGCACGGCCGGGTGCGCCCGCAACGCCTCCTCGACCTCGCCCAGCTCGACCCGGAATCCCCGGATCTTCACCTGATCGTCCACGCGGCCGAGGCATTCGAGCTGGCCGTCGGGTCGCCAGCGGGCGAGGTCGCCCGTGCGGTAGACGCGGGCGCCGGGGACGTTGCCGACCGGGTCGGGCAGGAACCGCTCGGCCGTGAGGCCGGGCCGGCCGAGGTAGCCCCTCGCCAATCCGGCGCCGCCGATATACAGCTCGCCGACGACGCCGGCCGGCGTCGACCGCAGGCGTGCGTCGAGCACGTGGAGCTGCGTCTCGGCGATCGGCCGGCCGATCGGCACCGGGCCGGTCCCGGGTTCGAGCTTCGCCAATGCCGACCAGATGGTCGTCTCGGTCGGCCCGTAGAGGTTCCAGAGCCCTTGGCCCAGCGTCAGCAGGCGGTCGGCCAGGTCGCGGGGCAGGGCCTCGCCGCCGCAGAGGATCGTGAGGCTCGGGTCGCCCTGCCAGCCGGCCTCGAGCAGGAGCCGCCAGGTGGCCGGCGTCGCCTGGAGGAACGTGACGCCGAGCGTGGCGATCGCTTCGGCCAGCCGCGCGCCGTCGGCCGCGACCTCCCGCGACGCGATCGCCAGCCGCGCGCCGACGACCAGCGGCAGGAAGATCTCCAATGCCGCGATGTCGAAGCACGGCGTGGTGACGGCCAGCAACGTGTCGCGTTCGTTCAGGCCAAGCGTCTGCCGCAACGACCTGAGGAAGTTGCTCAATGCCCCGTGCGGGATCATCACCCCCTTGGGCCGGCCGGTCGAGCCGGAGGTGTAGATCACATAGGCCAGGTCGCCGGGCTCGGCACGGCTTACGGGGTTGGAGTCGGGCTGGCCGACGAATTCGGTTTCGTCATCGAGCAGGACGAGCCGCGCGGGTCTGTCGGCGACGCGATCGGCGAGGTGCCGCTGGGTCAGGACGACGGGGACCCTGGCGTCGTCGAGCATGTAGGCGAGCCGGTCGGCCGGATAGTCGGGGTCGAGCGGGACGTAGGCGCCGCCGGCCTTCAATACCCCGAGCATGCCGACGACCAATTCGACGGAGCGGTCGGCGAACAGGCCCACGAGGACATCGGCGCCGACGCCCAGGGCGCGGAGGTGGTGCGCGAGGCGATTGGCCCGCGCGTTCAGGTCGCGATACGAGAGCGATCGCCCCTCGAACTCGACGGCGACGGCCTCGGGCGTGCGTGCCGCCTGGTCCTCCACCATGCGCGAGACGCGGTCGGCGCCGCGGCCGGCCCCTTTCTCGCGGAGGAGTTTCGCCAGCAGGGCGCGCTTCTGCTCGGGGGAGAGCGCGGGGGCCTTGGTGATCGTGCCGTTATCCATCGAGGGCCTCTCCGGCGCAGGACAAGCGGGCCAGCAGCGCGTCGACCTCCGAGTCGGAGAGCCGGTCGACGTCCGCCGCCCCGGGGATCTCCGCGGCGGCGCTCCGGGGCCGTCGCGGGCCTTGGTCGCTCCAGCGTTCCAGTTGCCGGCGCTCGGCCGGCGTCAGCATCGGCAGGTCGGCGAGCCGCGCGTCGGGATCGGCGGCCATCCCCGCCAGGATCGTCCGGAGGTGGCCGAGTAGCCGGTCGATCGCGGCGCCCGAGAATCGGTTCGCGTCGAAGATCGCCCGCACGACGACCTCGCGCGCCGGCTCGACGATCATCGCCAGCGGGTAGTTCGTCCGCTGCACGACGCGGACCCCCTCCGCGTCCACGCCGAGCCCGCCGGCGTGGCCGAGGAGGGCCGGATCGACCGGCACGTTCTCGACCACCAGGAGGCTCTCGAACAGCGCCCGGCCCGGCGGCAGTTCGCTCGCGGCCCGGATGCGGACCAGCGGCGTATGCTCATGATTCCGCGCCTCGGCCTGTCGCGACTGGAGGCCGCGGAGCCAGGGGGTCAGCCGCGCGGCCTCGTCGATCGCGACGCGCACGGGGATCGTGTTCAGGAACAGGCCGATCATCGACTCGACGCCGTCGAGCTCCGCCGGCCGCCCCGAGGTCGTCGCGCCGAAGACGACGTCCTCGCGGCCCGCGTAGCGCCCCAACAACAGGGCCCACGCCCCTTGAAAGAGGGTATTCAGCGTGAGCCGCCGCGACGCGGCCAGCACTCGCAATGCGTCCGACTCGGCCGCCGAGAGCCGGACGACGCGCTCGCCGGAGTCCTCGACGTCCATGCCGGGCGTGTCGTCGGGCCGGTCGATCTCCAGCGGCGTCGGCGCGTCGAAGCCGGCCAGCTCGGCCCGCCAGAACGAATCGGCCGCCGCCAGGTCGCGCCGGCCCAGCCACGCGATGAAGTCGCGATACGGCCGCCGCGCGGGCAACCCCGGCTCGCGGCCGTGGAGGGCGCCTTCGTAGAGTTCGAGGACTTCGCCGAGCAGCACCGGCAGGCACCAGCCGTCCATCAGGATGTGATGGCACGTCCAGATCAGCATGTGGGAAGCGTCGTCGAGGCGGATCGTCGTCCATCGGCTCAGGGGGGGTCGGGCCGGGTCGAAGCCGAGGGCGCGGTCGGCGCGGAGGAACTGGTCGAGTCGGCGTCCGCGTTCCTCCGCGTCGAGCCCGCGCCAGTCGAGGGCGGCGATCGGGAGGGTGACCTCGGGATGGACGACCTGGAGCGGCCGGCCGCCGTCGCGGACGAAGGCGGTGCGGAGGGCCTCGTGCCGCGCGACGAGCCGATGCCACGCGGCCTCGAACGCCGACGGGTCGAGCGGGCCGCGGAGCGTGGCGAGCGTCTGCTGGATGTACGCCCCGCGGTCGGGCTCGGCCAGGGTGTGGAAGAGCATCCCCTCCTGCGCCGGCGACAGCGGGAAGGCGGCCGAATTGAGGTCGGGGTCCACCGCCGTGGCCTCGCCGAATTCCTCGCGATCGGCGACGGCCGCGAGGGCCGCGATCGTCGGGTGCTCGAAGACGTGCGCGGGCTTCAGTCGCAGCCCTTCCCGGCGCGCCCGGGCGGCGAGCTGGATGCCGCGGATCGAGTCGATGCCGAGCGCGAAGAGGTCGTCGAAGATGCCGACGACGGGCACGCCCAGCACCCCGGCGGCGAGCCGCGCCAGCGCCTCCTCGGCGTCGTCGCGCGGGGCGACGTACGGCCCGCCCGCGTCCGCACTCTCGGCCTCGGGCAACGCGCGGCGATCGACCTTGCCGTTGGGCGTCGTCGGCAACCCGTCGAGGATGACGAACGCCGTCGGGACCATCGCCTCGGGCAAGAGTCCCCTCAGCCCGCGCCGCAATTCGGCCGGGAACGGCGGCGCCGCCGGGTCGGTCGGGACGACGTAGGCGACCAGCCTCGCCTGCCCATCAGGATCATTCCGCGCGATCACGGCCGCGTCACGGACCCCGTCCAGACCGCGCAGCACCGCCTCGACCTCGGCCGGCTCGATGCGGAACCCGCGGACCTTGACCTGATCGTCGGCCCGGCCGAGGAACTCGATGGTGCCGTCGGGATTCCAGCGGGCGCGGTCGCCGGTGCGATAGAGTCGGGCGCCGGGCGTGGTCGCGAACGGGTCGGGCACGAACGCCTCGGCCGTCGCGCCCGGCTGGGCCCGATATCCGCGCGCCACCCCCGCGCCGCCGATGTAGACCATGCCCGCGACCCCGACCGGCACCGGCTCCAACCAGCGATCGAGGATGGGAACGTTCGTATTGTCGATCGGCCGGCCGATCGGCACGCGGGGCGAATGGGGAGGTCCGTCGCAATGGTGGACGGTGGCCCAGACGGTGGCCTCGGTCGGGCCGTACTCGTTCGAGAGGAGGACACCGGGCACGGTCGCGCGGTGGCGATCGACGAGGGAACGCGGGCACGCCTCGCCCGCGACGATCGCGCGGCGCAGGGTCGCGAGACGATCGGCGGGCGCCTCGGCGAGGATCAGCGACCAGAGCGTCGGCACGCCGAGGACGTGCGAGATCCGGTGCCGCGCCAGGAGGTCCGCGAGCTCGACCGGGTCGTGCTTCGCACCCGGCGGGGGCAGGACGAGCGTGCCGCCGTCGCAGAGCGTCCAGAAGAGGCCGGCCACCGAGCTGTCGAACGCGATCGAGGAGAGCAAGAGGAAGGCCTCGACCCGCTCGGGATAGCTCGCGAACCGCGCCCGCGTCGAGTGGACGAGGTTGCGGTGCGACACCATCACCCCCTTCGGCCTCCCCGTCGAGCCCGAGGTGAAGATGATGTACGCGAGGTTTTCGGGCCGTGCCACGTCGTCGATCGGGCCATCCGCGAATCCCGCGACGGCCTCGACATCATCGAGCAGCACGACGCTGGCGCCGCCCGTCGGGATCGTGCCGATCGTGCGACGATCCGACAGGAGGACGGGCGCCTTCGCGTCGTCGAGCATCAGGGCGAGGCGATCGGCGGGATAGTCGGGGTCGAGCGGCACGTAGGCGCCGCCGGCCTTGAGGATGGCGAGGACGCCGACGATCAACTCGACGGACCGCGCCGCGCAGAGCGCCACCGGCACCTCCGGCCCCACGCCCAGCGCCCGCAGTCGCCGCGCCAGCCGGTTGGACCGCGATTCGAGGTCGCGATACGCGATCGCCGCGTCGTCGCAGGCGACCGCGGTCGCGTCGGGCGTCCGCGCGGCCTGCTCGGAGATCCACTGGTGAATGCAAACGTTTTCGCACAAATCCCCTTGGGGCCCGCGCGCCCATCGGATCAGGTCGTCCCGCTCGTCCGCGGTGATGAGCGGCAGGGCCGAGATGGGACGATCGGGGTCGGCGACGATGCTTGCCAGGAGGGTCATGAAATGGTGGAGGAGGCGGTCGATCGTGGCGGCGTCGAAGAGGTCGGTGCTGTACTCGGCGGCCAGCTCGATCCGGCCGTGGGCCTCGGCGGCGTTGAGGGTCAGGTCGAACTGCGCGGCGCCAAGGTCGAGCGCCACGGATTCGACCGGCACGCCGGCCAGCTCCATCGTCGGGCCGTCGCCCCGCAGGACGAACGGCGAGAGGCCGCGGTCGCCGAGCCGCTGCGCCTGCTGGAACGCGAACATCACCTGGAAGACCGGCGACCGCGACGGGTCGCGCGGCGCGTCGAGCCGGTCGACCATCAAAGGGAATGGATAATCCTTATGATCGATCGCGTCGAGGACGAGCCGGCGCACGCGGCCGAGCAACGCGAGGAAGTCGGGGTCGTCCGAGACATCGACGCGGATCGGCAGCGGGTTGACGAAGTAGCCGACGACGTCGGCCAGGCCGGGGCGATCGCGGCCGGCGACGGGCGTGCCGACGAGGACGTCGTCCTGGCCGCTCTCGCGGGCCAGGAGGGCCTGGAACGCGGCGAGGAGGGTGACGAAGAGGCTCGCCCCGTGCTCGGCGCCCAGGTTGACGAGCCGCCCCGCGAGCGCGGCGTCGATCGTGGCGGTCGCCTTCGCCCCGCGGCCGGTCGGCCGGGCCGGCCGGGGCCGGTCGGCGGGCAGGTCGAGCGCGGGCAAAGGGGCGGCGAGCCGTCGGTCCCAGTAGGCCGCGAGCCGCTCGCCGTCGGGCCCGTCGAGCGTCTCGACCTGCTGGCGGATGGCGTCGGTGTCCGCCGCCTCGACGGGGGGCAAGCCGGCCGGCCGGCCCGAAACCTCCGCAGTGTAGAGTTGCCCGAGTTCATCGAGGAGGATCGCGACCGACCAGAAATCGCAGAGGATGTGGTGGGCCGAGATCAGGAGGTCATGATCGTCATCCGATCGGGTGAACAGGCGAGCCCGGAAGACCGGGCCGGCCTCCAGGTCGAACGGCCGGCACGCTTCCTCAACAAGGCACTTGTGGATGGTTGAGTCGTCGAGAAACCCGACGTCCACGGCCCGGAAGTCGACGGCGGCGGCGTCGGCGGTGCGGCGAGACGGGCGGCCGTCGGGATCGGTCGGGAAGGTGGCGCGGAGGGCGGGGTGGCGGTCGACGAGCGCCTGGAAGGATCGCCGCAACGCCTCGACGTCGAGCGCGGCCCGGATGCGCGCGGCGCCCGCGACGTGGTACGCGGCGGAGTCGGGGTCGAGCCGGTGGAGCGACCAGAGCGATCGCTGGCCGGGGGAGATGGGCAGGCCCGACGCGGCATCCGCGCGCGGCACGGGAGGCCGCTCGCGACGATTGTCGGCATCGAGCCGGACGAGGGCGGCGTCGGCGAGCTGGGCGACGGTCGGCCCTTCGAAGAGGCTCGCCAGGGGGACCGTCACGCCGAGGTCGGCCTCGGCGCCGGCCTTCAGCTCGATCGCCATCAACGAATCGAGGCCGAGCGTGCTGATCGGGCGATCGACGTCGAGCCGGTCGGCCGCGACGCCGAGGACGCGGGCGACCCGGTCGCGGAAGTAGCGGGCCAGGCGCTCGCGGCGGTCCTCGATCGGCCCGTCGTGCCAGCCGTTGGCGTGGCCGTTCGTCGCGGCTTCATGGTCGTCGATTCGCTCCAGGAACGGCCGGCGGCCGGCGAGCGAGCGGAAGGTCGGCCAGTCGATTGCGGCGACGACGGCATTGGCCGGGCCCGGGCCGGCGAGGAGGCCGATCGCGTCGAGGGCACGGCCGGGGTCGATCGGGTTCATGCCGAGGGCTCGGAAGGATCGCGCGCGATCGGGGGTCGAGGCCATGCCGTCGCCGACGATCGGGCCGAGCGCGACGCTCGTGGCCGGCAGGGCGAGCCCGCGGCGTTGGGAAGCGAAGGCGTCGAGCGCGGCGTTGGCGGCGGCATACGCCAGGTCCTTCGCGCCGAAGACGCCCGCGGCCGAGCTGATGTTGACGAAGAAATCGAGCGGCCAGGATCGCGATACCTCATGCAGGGCCCACGCCCCCGCGACCTTCGGCCGGAGCACGGCGCGGATGCCCTCGGGGCTCGTCGGGTCGAGCCCCTCCGGCGCGACGATCCCCGCCGCGTGGATCACGCCGCGGACCGTCGGCAACAGTTCGAGTAACCGATTGACGGCGGCGCTCAACCCCTCGACGTCGGCCACGTCCACCGCGGCGGTCAGGATCGTGGCGCCGTCGCGCTCCAGGTCTTCCACGACCTCGATGGCCTTGCGCGCCGGGTCGTCGGCCGGCAGCGAGGCCCATGCGCGACGAGCGGGGAGCCCGCGTCGGCCGAGCAGGACCAGCCGACGCGCCCCGCGATCGACCAGCCACCGCGCCGCGCGGAGGCCGAGCGCGCCGAGCCCTCCGGTGATGAGGTATGTTCCCTCCGGTCGGATCGGCGGCGCCTCGCCGTCGATCGCGCGGCGGGCGAGCCGGGCGACGTGGCGGCGGCCGTCGCGGACGGCGACCTGGTCCTCGACGCCCGGGCCGAGCAGCTCGTCGCACAACGCGACGGCCGCATCATCGCCGTCGGTCCCGGGGTCGAGGTCGATCATCGCAATCGCGCCCTCGACGCGCCCGAGCGCCAGCGACCGGCCGAGCCCCCAGAGTGCGGCCTGGGCTACGCCACGCTCGCCGACGGTCGCGTCCGCGACCGCCTGCGCGCCGCGGGTGGCCAGCACGAGCCTCGTCGTCGAGGGCAGCGCGCGGGCGAGGCCGATGGTCTCGCCAAGGAGAGGGGCCGGATCGCCGTCGAGGTCGAGGGCGCGGAGGTCGACGACCCCGCGGAACGGGCCCCCACGATCGAGCGATGGCCCGATGTCGCTCCCGGCGACGACCACCCGCGCCGCGCCCCGCGCCTCCAGCAAGGCCCGCAACGCGCCCCCGACGCCCCCCCGGTCGGCGACGATCAGCCAGTCGCCGGCGGCGGCCTCGGCGACGACCGCTGCGTCCCGCCGTTCCCATCGGACCTCGTAAAGATCATTGTTTATTTGAGGGGTTATATGAGAGGTCAGGGCTTTCCCGTTCGCGCCGGTGTGCCCGTTCGCGGCGTGGTGGCTGTTCAGGGGCGGCGAGGCGGGGGCGGGCTCGAGCCAGTGGCGCTCGCGACGCCAGGGATAGCGCGGCAGCGGGACGCAGCGGCCGGGGGCGACGACGGCGGGCCAGGCGACCGGGCGGCCGAGCGCCCAGAGGGTTGCGAGCGAGCGGAGCAGGGGGGCGCGGCCGCCATCGTCGCGTCGGAGCGAGCCGAGCACGGTCGCGGTGCGACCGCGGGCGCGGGCGACGTCGGCGATCGAACTCGAAAGGCCGGGGTGCGGGCCGACCTCGAGGAAGACCTCGCGGCCCGCGTCGGCCAGGGCCGAGATCGCGTCGGCGAACCGCACCGGCTCGCGGAGGTTCCGGCCCCAGTAGCTGGCGTCGAGCGCCATGCCCGCGATCGGCCGGCCCGTGACCGCGGAGACGATCGGCACGTCCTCGGCGCGCGGCCGGAGGTCGGCCAGGCTCGCCGCGAGCTCGGGTCGGAGCGGGTCCATCTGCGGGCCGTGGAAGGCGCAGGGGACGGGCAGCTCGCGGGCGAAGACGCCGTCGCGGTCGAGGTCGCGGAGCAGGGCATCGATCGCCTCGGGGTCGCCCGAGATCGTCGTCGAGCGGGGGCCGTTGACCGCGGCGAGGGCGAGCCGGCCGGCCGATCCCGCGACGACGCGCGCCGCCTCGTCGGGAGCGAGGCCGGTGGCGAGCGTCTTGCCCAGGCCGGCGACGCGGGCCATCAATCGGCCGCGTTCGAGGGCGATCCGCAGGGCCTCCTCCAGGCCGAGCGCGCCGGCGACGTGGGCCGCGGCCAGCTCGCCGAGGCTATGGCCGACGACCGCGGCCGGCTCGATGCCCCACGATCGCCAGAGCGCCGCGAGCGCGATCTGGACGGCGCAGAAGACCGGCTGCGACACGTCCGTGCCGCCGAGGGCGCCGGCGGCGATGGCCTCGAGCAGCGACCATCCCGACCGGGTTCGCAGCGCCTCGTCGCAACGTTCGAGCATCGCGCGAGCCGCAGGCTCATCCAGCAACGCCCGGCCCATGCCGGGCCACTGCGCCCCCTGGCCGGAGAAGACGAACACGACGTCCGGCGTCCGCGTCGGGGCGACGCGGCCGGTCGCGAAGCCGGGGTGCCGCTCGCCGCGGAGGAAGGCGTCGAGCCCGGCGATCAAGCCCGCGCGGTCCTCGGCCACGACGGCGAGGCGGTGGTCGTGGTGTTCGCGACGCGTGGCGGCGGTGAAGGCGAGGTCGCCGAGCGACGGGGAATCGTCCCCGGATTCGGGCAGATTTCGATACGATTGCGCGAGGTCGCGCAACGACTCCGGGTGCCGGGCGGAGATCGGCAGGACGAGCGGGCCGGCCCCGGGCGCCGCCGGTCGCGCGATCGCGGCGGGGGCGGCCTCGAGGACGAGGTGGGCGTTGGTGCCGCCGAATCCGAACGAGCTGACGCCGGCGACCGCGGGCGTGTCGGCCTCGGGCCAGGACTCGGGCGCGTCCTGGACGCGGAGGCCGAGGTCGGCGAACGGGATATTGGGGTTCGGATTCTCGAAGTGGAGGCTCGGCGGGATCGCGCCGTGCTCCAGCGCCAGCGCAACTTTGATGACCCCGGCGACGCCCGCGGCGGCCTCGAGGTGGCCGATGTTCGTCTTCACCGAGCCGACGCGACACGGGCGATCGGCCGGCCGATCGACGCCGAGCACGGCGCCGAGGGCGCGGGCCTCGATCGGGTCGCCGAGGGCGGTGCCGGTGCCGTGGGCCTCGACGTAATCGACGCGGCCCGGGTCGACGCCGGCGCGGCGGTAGGCGGCGCGGAGGACATCTTCCTGCGCGGCGCGGCTCGGGGCGTTCAGGCCGTTGGTCCGGCCGTCCTGGTTGATGGCGCCGCCGCGGATGACGGCGCGGATCGGGTCGCCGTCGGCGATCGCCCTCGACAAGGGCTTGAGCACCACGACGCCCGCCCCCTCGCCGCGGCCGTAGCCGTCGGCCCGGGAGTCGAACGCCTTGCAACGGCCGTCGGCGGCGAGGAAGCCGGCCGCGGCGAAGCTCGCCGCGACCTCGGGCGCGAGGATCACGTTGACGCCGCCGGCCAATGCCAGGGTCGCCTCGCCCGACCGCAGCGACCGGCACGCCAGCTCGATCGCCACCAGCGACGACGAGCACGCCGTGTCCACGGCCAGGCTCGGCCCGCGGAGGTCCAGCGCGTACGAGAGCCGGTTGGCCGCGATACTCGCCGCATTGCCCGCCAATGCGTAGGCGTCGCCCGGCCCGAGGCCCCAGCGCAGCCTCAGGTAATCGTGCGTGGAAATCCCGATGAACACGCCGACGCCCGTCCCGGCCAGCCGCGACGGCGCCTGGCCCGCGTCTTCGAGGGCCTCCCAGGCGACCTCGAGCAAGAGGCGCTGCTGCGGGTCGACGCCCGCGGCCTCGCGCGGGGCGACGCCGAAGAAGTCGGCGTCGAAGAGGTCGACGCGGTCGAGGAAGCCGCCGCGGTGGATGTTCGGCGGGTCGGTCTCGCACGCCGCCCAGCGGTCCGGCGGCACGTCGCCGACGGCGTCGACGCCGTCGTGCAGGAGCCTCCAGAACGCGCCCGGGCCGTCGGCGCCGGGGAAGCGACAGCCGATGCCGATGATCGCGATCGGCTCGTCGTCGGCGCCTCGGCCGATGGCCTCCGAGGCCGGGGCCGGATCGGGGATGCCGGCGAGGTGGCGGGCGAGGGCGTCGATCGTCGGGTATTCGTAGGCGAGCGTCGGCGGCAACGGCCTGCCGAGCCAGTCCTCGAGCTCGCCGGCCAGGGCGACCGCCTGCAACGAGCCGAGGCCGAAGCTCGCCAGCGGTCGGCGCGGGTCGATCGCATCGCGGTCGACGCCCAGGCGTCGGGCCAGGCGGTCGATGAGACCCGCGCGGATCGCGTCGAGGTCGAGGCTTGGGGCGTCGGATGGAGTCGGTCGAGCGAGTGCCGGGGCGGCCCTGGCCTCGTCGAGGGCGACGAGGTCGAGGGTCCCGGCCAGGAAGGCGTCGCGGCAGGCGCGGCGGCGGACCTTGCCGCTCGACGTCCTGGGCAGGCTCATGGGCCGGATCAGGGCGACGGCATGGACCTCCAGGTCGTGCCCTTCGGCGACGGCGCGACGGACCGCCGCGACGATCTCCCCGGTGGGGGCGCCCCCTCGAGGCCGCTCGACCTCAAGCACCAGGGCCAGCCGCTCCTCGCCGTCGATTTCGACCGCGAAAGCCGCCACGCCCCAGGCCCGGAGCGCGGGGTGGCAGGATTCGGCGGCCTGCTCGACGTCGTGGGGGTAGACGTTCTGGCCGCGGATGATGATCAAATCCGTGAGCCGCCCCGTGACGAACAGCTCGCCGTCGCGGAGGAAGCCGAGGTCGCCGGTGCGGAGGAAGGGCCCGCGGCCGTCGTCGAGGCGGGCGCCGAAGGTCGCGAGGGTGGCGTCGGGCCGCTCCCAGTAGCCGCGCGCGACGCTCGGCCCGGCGACCCAGACCTCGCCGACGCGGCCGGTCGCGACCGGCCGCGCGGACTCGGGGTCGACGATCAGGACTTCCAGGTCTTCGCCGATGTTCCCCGAGCCGACCAGCGCGCGGGCGTCGGCGTGGTCGTCCGGCTCGGCGACGCGGTGCGCCTTGAGCGCCTCGACGCCGACGGCGACGACCACGGGCGGGCTCGACCAGGGCGTGCCCGAGACCATCAAGGTCGCCTCGGCCAGGCCGTAGCAGGGGAGGAAGGCGTCGCGGCGGAAGCCGTAGGGCTCGAAGGCCTCGGCGAAGCGGTCGAGCGTCTCGGGGCGGATCGGCTCGGCACCGTTGAAGGCGACGGACCAGCGACTGAGGTCGAGGCCGGCGAGCTGGTCGGGGCTCGCCTTGCGGG
>DASZMJ010000005.1:0-5927 GCA_035551935.1 Isosphaeraceae bacterium | reverse complement strand
GATGGTGGTCCTGGGATGCAGGGCGAACGCACGTGTTTCGCAAATCCTTGTCCTGCAAGGATTTGCAATCTAGTGCACGGAATTCAACTAGTCGCAAGTTCTTTGCAGACAAGGATTTGTGAATTAGATGCGTTTGCCCTGGGAGGAAATGGCCGCGCCCGAGGGCGGGCCCTCCGGGGGGAGGGTCGGCCCGCGGGCGCGGTGGTCGGGTCCGGGTCGGGATGGGGCGTGGGACGCGCCTCAGTCGGCCTTCTTCTGGGAGATGAGGCGGCGGACGCGCTCGGCGAGCAGGGCGCCGTCGAAGGGCTTCTTGAAGGCGTCGTTGAAGCCGAGGTTGTAGACCTCCTCGCCGGGCTCGTCGCTGGTGAGGGCGACGAGGACGGTGGTCTGGTGGTCCTCGGAGCGGCGGAGGTTCTGGGCGATCTGCGCCGCCTCGATCCGGCCGACGGCCAGGTCGATGACGATGCAGTCGGGGTGGAAGCTCTCGGCGCGGATGCCGGCCTCGAAGCCCGAGGCGGCGGTCTCGATGCGGAAGTCGTCGGACTCGCGCAGGTGCTCGCGGAGCGCCGCCAGCATCGGGGCGTCGGCGCCGACGACGAGGATTTTATGGTAGACCTCGGCCTCCAGGGTCCCCAGCGGCATGCCGTTCTCTTTGAGGAAGCGGAGCAGTTGCTCGCGAGGGATCCGGCGGTCCTGAGAGCCGGGGATGCGATATCCGCGCAAGCGGCCCGAGTCGAACCACTTGCTGACCGTCCGGGGCGCGACCTGGCAGATCTTCGCGACCTGGCCGGTTGTGAACACCTTCTTCATATCGAGGACTCCACTCGCATGGGAATGGCGCGAGACCTCGGAGGTAGTTGACCCCTCCGTCGGGACCCGTTTGGCCGCCCCGGCGCGGCGCGGCCGGCGGCCGGGGCGCGCCGTGCCGTCCCCTCGCGAGCGAGGGAAACGGGCGTGGGCGGCCGGTCGTTGGCCGTTGCCTGTCGTGGCGGTCGGCGCCGCGTTGGGCCCGGCCTTGGGCCGGGGCGCGGCGTCGGGGCGCGGGGCCTCTCCTGTTATCCTACGTCCCGAGTTGCGACGGGTCGGCGACTCCCCCTCGCTCCACGCGGGGGGGGCCGCCCGGCACAGGAAGGGGTCGTCTGTTCGCCTCCTTGCCGTAGCGGACCTGACCGTCAAGACTAATTTTCGAACGGCGCGGCGTGCGACTTTAGGATGGGCCGAGCACGGCCCGCCGCGCGGGGCGGTCGAGGGGGTCCGATCGGCTGGTCACGGCGAGGCGGTGGGGCGGGTCGGGACGGGGCGGGGTCGAGTCGGGACGGGTCGGAAATCGGGCCGCCCCGGCTCAGCGGCCGAGGCGGCCGCGGAGCCGGCCGATCAGGCCACGGCGGCCCTGGGGGGCGTCGGCCTTGGCCCGCTGGACGGCATCATCCTTCTTGCCGGCGTCCTTGCCGGCGAGCTGGGCCTCGGTGTACTTCGGGTCGGGCAGGGGGGTGGCGTCGACGATCAGCGGGCCGGGAAGGTTGGCCTGCCGCTGGGCCTGGGTCAACAGCGCGACGATCTCGGGATAGGTCGCGTCGAGCCGGGCGAGCTGCCGGATCACCTCGCCGAGGTCCGGCGGCACGGCCACCTTGCGGTCGCCGCGGCCGGCCCCTCCGGTGCCGATCCGGCTGAGCTGGAGCTGCTCGTCGCCGAGGTCGGCGTTGATCAGGAACGTGCCCGAGCCCCCGAGCACCAACGGCGTGGCGAGCCGCTGGCCGCGGCCGAAGACCACGATCTCGGGCCGCCGGGCCCGCGAGACGTGGACCATCGGCGGGCCGTCGCTGTCGACGATGTACAGCGCGAAGGGGTCGGGAGCCCGGTTCCGCGACCGCACCGGCGGCAAGGGCATGGCCATCGGGTTGTCGGCCTGCGGCTCGGGCTCGTCCTCGGCCAGCCGGACCCGCCCGAGGAAGCCGTCGGTCGGGTCCTGCCGCCGCAAGGCGTTGAAGGCGCCGTAGCGGACCTTCGGGTCGGGCTGGTCCATCAGCTTGCGGAGCTGGATCGTGGCGACGGGCTCGTCGACCGTCGCCAGGGCCGACAGGGCGTAGGCGCGGAACTCCTCGCGCTCGACCGCCGTGCGGGCCAGCTCGGGCACGCACGACTCGTCACCCAGATACGCCAGCGCCTCGGCGGCGAAGAACCGGACCTGGGCGTCGGGGCTGGTCAGGGCCGCCTTCAGCTCGGGGATCGTTTCGGTGCCCAGCCCCTCGAGCTTCAAGGCCGCCACGCCCGCGGTCTTCGGGTCGAGCAGCTCCTTGCCCCAACGCTTGCGGCGCTCGGCGTCGAGGTCGGGCGTCTCGGCGACCGGCAGGAGCCGCACGACCTGGAAATACCGACTCTGGTTCTGGTGGTAGACCCGCGGCACGCGGAGCTCGAGGTGCTTGTCGCTCTTGGCCGTCGCCATGCCGACGCGCTCGTGCCCCTGGTGCTGGTTGAACCGCTTCCGGACGATCGCCTCGAGCAGGGCCGCGGTCCGGCCGCTCTGGTGCTGGGGCTTGATCAGCAGGAGGTAGGGGATCTCCTTCTTGACGTGTCCGCCGCCGAGGATGCGGCCCGACTTCAGGTCGTCGGGCTTGTCCTTGGTGCCGGTCATCACCGGGCCCATCGCCCAGGCGAGGTAGCGCCCCTCGCGCTCGTTGCCCTGCTTGTCGATGCCGACCTCGGTCAGGCGGGCCTGGATCAGCCAGCCGCCGGCCAGGCTCGTCGTCTTGCTCCCCGGCGGCAGGACGACCTCCACATCCAGGCCGTCGGCCGGGCCGATCCCCGGCGGGATCTTCGTCCGGACCAGCACCAGCGACGTCTGGCCGTTGGCCAGCCACAGGTCGGGCCGGTCGACGCGGGCCTTGCGCATCTCGTCGACCAGCTTCTTGCGATGGATGTCCGGCGCGGGGTCCGAGCCGGTGCCGTCGAGGTTCATGACCAGGCCGACCCCCTCGACGGGGACCTCCTGGCTCGTGGCGACGAAGGCGAGGTCGGAGACCGTCTCCTCGACCTTGGACGGCCCGCCGGCGCCGAACGCCATCGGCGCGGCGAGGAAGGCCGCGAGGACCGCGAGGGCCGGCACCCGACCGGATTGCTGTCGCCGCATCCGCCTTGCCTCCTTGCCAGGCCCTCGCGTCGCGCGACCCCCGGCCCGCTTCCTTGCGGCCCAGGCTCGTCGCCGCGCGCCCCGCCCTCGCAACCGGCGCGGGGGACCCGACGGCGGGCGGACTTTACGCCGGCCCGCATTTTCCGTCAAGCGAATTTGACCCGCCGGCGCGCTTGACACCCGGCCAGGCGCGTCCCACGATACCCGGGTCGAACACCGCCGGAGGACGCCCCGAGGATGGACCAGGACCCGCTCCACCTGCTCTGCGTCGAGCCGCGATTCCCCGGCCGCCTGGGGGCGGTCGCCGACTGGCTCGTCCGCGCCAGGGGGTTCCGCTGCCACTTCTACTGCGCGACGACCGAGCCGAAGGCCTTCTGGCCGCCGTCGGTCGGGCAGGGGCTCGACGTCGTCTCCTACAAGGTCGGCGGCGTCGCCCGCGAGGCGAGCGTGGCCTGGTCGCGCAACCTCGAACGCTCGCTCTGCTACGCCTACGGCTGCTGGGAGGCCCTCGACGCCCGCCGACCGCGCCCGGTCGACGCCGTCCTCGGCCGCTCGGCCGACCTGGGCTCGACCTTGTTCGTCCCCGTCTACGCCCCCGGCGCCCCGGTCGTGAACCTCTTCGATTACTTCTTCCCGCCCCGCGCCGGCGACCTCGCCGACGAGGCCGGGCCCGACACACCCCCCGCCTACTACCACTGGCGGCGCGCCAGCACCGCCGTCGACCTGCTCGACCTCGAGAACGGCGTCACCCCCTGGACCACCTCCGCCTGGCAGCGCGACCTGTACCCGCCCGAATACCGCGACGACTTCGTCGTCCTCCACGACGGCGTCGACCACCGCCGCTTCCGACCCCGGCCCCCCGGCTCGCCCCGTTCCGTCGCCGGCCGGGCGATCCCCGAGGGCACCCGCGTCGTCAGCTTCATCGCCCGGTCGCTCGACCGCCTCCGCGGCTTCGACCGCTTCCTCGCATTATCAAACCTTTTATTGAAAGCACGAGCCGACGTGATCTGCATCGCCGTCGGCGACCCCGTCGTCCGCCGCGGGCTCGACGTCACCCACTACAACCAGGACTACCGCGCCCAGCTCTTCGCCCAGTCGCCGCCCCACGACCCGGAGCGGTTCTGGGCCCTCGGCGCCGTCGCGCCCGGGGTCGTGACCGATCTCCTCTCGATCAGCGACCTGCACGTCTACCCGGGCCGGACCTACCCCGTCTCGCGGTCGCTCGTCGAGGCGATGATGGCCGGCCGGGTCATCCTCGCGGCCGACTCGGCGCCGTTGCGGGAGTTCCTGGAGGGTGGAGAGTCCGCCCTGCTGGCCCCCCCGGGCGATGTGGAGACGTTGGCGCGGCTGGCGCTGGCCGCGCTCGACGACCCGGCGGGCCACCGGCCGCTCGGGGAGGCCGCGGCGGCGGCCGCGAGAGAGCGATTCGCGCGCGAGGTGACGCTGCCGAGGCTCGCGGCCCTGCTCAACCGCCTGGTGGCCGAGGGGGGGCGCTGAGCCGACACATCGATGCGCGTCCTCTTCATCCATCAGGCCTTCCCCGCCCAGTTCGGCCGCCTGGCGCTCGAGCTCGTCGAGCGTTACGGCTGGTCGTGCCACTTCCTGATCGAGTCCCTCTCGAATTGCCCGGCGCCGTCGAAGGCGATGCTCGAGACGCTCGACCTCCGCCGCCTGCCCGTGCCGGCCGAGCCGCGACCGAGCTCGCCGACCCCCTGGCCGCAGATCTACGGCCGCTTCCTCGACCTCTGCCAGGTCGTCCACGACGCCGCCCGACCCCTCGAGGACTTGCAACCCGACCTCGTCGTCGCCCACGGCGGCCGCGGCGCGCCGACGCTCTTTCTTCCTGATATTTTTGATTGTCCCATCTTGAACTATTGCGAATACTATTTCGCCCGCGCCCGCCGCGACATCTCGTACCGGATCGACCTCCCGCCCGCCGAGCCCGCCCACTTCTTCCCGCGGTCGATCAACGCCCCGACCCTCGCGAGCCTGATCTCGTGCCACGGGGGCTATTCGGCCACGCGCTGGCAGAAGGAGTCGTTCCCCGAACGCTTCTGGCCCAAGATCGAGGTCCACTTCGACGGCATCGACATCGAGCAATACAAGCCCGGACCCAGGCCCTCGCCCGCCGAGGTCTCCGCGTTGCTCGGCGGCCGGTCGCTCGGGCCGGACACGAAGATTGTTACTTATGTAGCACGCGGCCTGGAATCCATGCGCGGCTTCGATGTTTTCATGAAAGTCGCCAAGCGCATTGCGCGCGAGCGGCCCGACGTCCTCTTCGTCGTCGCCGGCCAGGAGGAGATCTATTACGGCTGGGACAAGCTCCACACCGGCCAGCCCAGCTTCAAGCAGTGGGTCTTATCTCGCGACACGTACGACCTCTCCCGCTTCGTCTTCCTCGGCCACATCCACCCCGACCGCCTCGCCGACCTCCTGCGCCTGAGCGACCTGCATTTGTACATGACGGTCCCCTTCGTCCTCTCCTGGTCGTTCATCAACGCCCTGGCCAGCGGCCCCGTCGTGATCGGCTCCGACGTCCCCCCCGTCCGCGAGGTCATCACCCCCGGCGTCCACGGCCTCGTCGAGCCCCTCTTCGACGTCGACCGCTGGGCCGAGTCCTCCCTCCGCGTCCTCGCCGACCCGGCCGCCTATCGGCCCTTGACACTCGCCGCGCGCGGGTTGATCGAAGAGCGTTACAGCCTCGACGTCTCCATCCCCGACCTCAAGGACTACTTCGAGCGCATGGCATCAGGTCTACCCCCCACCCCGGCCCTCCCCCACAAGGGGGGAGGGTGAAAGA
>DASZMJ010000004.1:0-43673 GCA_035551935.1 Isosphaeraceae bacterium | reverse complement strand
ATCTCTTTCTTCTCCGCGCCCTCCGCGTCCGCTGCGGTGAAATCCCTCTTCCTCTATCTCGTCCCCGTGACCGGCCAGGCGACGGGCAGGCGGTGGGGCCGCGAGGGGACGGGGGACGGGGCGGCCTCGGCGAGGCCGCGGAGGGCCAGGAGCCGACGGCGTTGCTGGCCGGCGAAGGCGAGGCCGACGACGAGCATCAATTCGACCCAGCACGACGCCGGGGACGGCTCGAAGGCGAACCCCCGAGGCGTCGGCGCCGCGGCGGGTCGGGTCGGGCTGTTGGCGGCGAGGGGCCCGGCGACGGGCCGCAAGCTCAGGAGCCAGGGGAAGGACAGGATCAAGCCTAAAAATGCCAGACGGATACGTCGATCGCGCATGGCGGCATCGCCCCCACGACCGGACCTCCGTGTCCTCCCAGATGCGACTTCGGATCGGCACGACGCCTCGACTATAGAACAATGGCGCAGGATTTCCACAGAATTTCCCGCGGAATTTAGGAATCCGGCTCGGATCGCGGTTCAATCAATCGTCGAAGCATCCTCCCCCGCTTGCGTGGTAATCTCGTCCTGCCAAATTCGGCATGACGGGGGGCGAAGAGGGGCCACGTAAGTACGGTCAGGCAGGTCGTCTCCTGGAGGATGGCGACGAGCAGGCGGTCCTGCCAGTTGGCCAGGATCGCGACCGCGCCGTTGTCCGGGTTCCTGCCGAGTCGCCTCGTCCGGCCCAGCGCCCGGCGCAATTCCGCCTCCGCCGCGGCCGGTTCGACGCCGAACCGCTCGGCGAAGCGCTCCAACGCGTGCCGCGAGAGCGTGATCCGGCTGTAGTCGCGCTGGCCGACGGGGGGCATGGAGATCGAGGAACACCTTCCGAATCGACCGACCCCGGCATTCGTCGAGGCGAGCCGTGACACCTCGTCACGGCAGTACCTCGACAGTGAGATCGGGGTAGCGTGCGAGTCGCGAGTCGTTCGTCAAGAAGACCTGGCACGCGGCCTCGACGGCAGTGGCGAGGTGAAGGCTATCCGCGAGCTTGAAGTTGTGGCAGGCCCGAATCTCTGTGGCTCGCTCGTAGACGGCTGGGGGCATGGGCACCCTCACGACATCTGCCGCGTTCAGGAAAGCCTCATAGTCCGCCAGTAGAGCGGTGTCACGGATTCGGATCGGCTTGACACGACACTCCAAGGCCGTGAGGTCACCGAGCGCCACCTGGTCGCCCGCCGCCACCAGGGCTTTGAGGCGGGATGTGGCCCGAGCCTGAAACGAAGGCGGCCCTTCAATGGCATAGATGACGATAACGCTGTCCAGGTAGACGAGCATCAGGACTTCCCATCGGGCGGCTCGGGAGTCGTCCGGTCCCAGATTCCTCGCCAGCGGGCCTCGTATTCCTCACCTTCAGCTCTCGCCTCGGCTTCGTCGGCCTCCAGCTCTTCGACGGAGCGTCCCTCGTACCCCCGGGCCTTCTGCGCGGCCTGGATTCGTTCAAGCACCTCGACGAGGCCTTGGCTAGTCACATTGTCCGTCGCCCCTTGGCCGGCTTGAGTAACTGTGTTCATAGGTCCGGGCTCCTCGGTATTTGTTGTTGAAGTACTCAAATGCGGAAAGAATTGGGCCTGGAACTCAGCAAGCATCTTGGGAGGATAGATGAAATTCAGGCGCTGGTTCCGGAGAATGATTTCCCCGATCGTTTCTTCCTCCACTCCGAGTTCCTTGAGGATGAGGATCGTCAAGAATAAACGCATTCGATGTGTTAACAAGAATAAAGTCTGAGTGTCGGCATGGTCGACACTTCCCAAATTCGTTGTATAATGCGTAAAATAATTTCGAGTATTAACTACTTGGTCAATAAATGGAGCCATCTTATCGGAGATCAGGAGCGAGGTACGCTCCTTCAAAGAAGAAGCTAGTGTCTTAAGCTGCTTCCTAAGAGAGTACTCATTTCCATACTCCAAACGACTTTTCAGACTCTGCTTCAAATCCGAGGGGGTGCTGCAAGGAATAGCTGCTTGCATAGATTTTTTGACAGACTTATAGTCACTATCAGCTAAATATTGTCCCGGTTTGGTCAATCGCGCATAGGTCTCCAGCGCCTGGGCGAGGCTAAGGAAATGGAACCGTGGGTAAAGGTCTCGGTTATAGAACGTTCCCAGGAACAACTCAATTGGAGTCTCGAGCTCTTCGGCTTTTTGAAACCACGTCTCAATGACCTTCTGGGCTCCTGGCTTGATGCTCGGATAGCTTAGTATCATGTCCAACAGTGAAGGCGGATCACCCACTCGATTCGGGCGTTGAGCGAAGAAAAGCGCCGCTTCGCGCGGGGGTATTACATACGGGTCTTTGTATTGCACATCACCCAATTCCAGAATGAATTGACGATAGATGACAGGTTGTCCGAAGCAGAACGTGAGAAAATCACGGCAACGATCCGCTAACTTCAAGAACCATTCGAGAGATTGATCCTCGTCGGGCATTATTCTAAAAAAACTCGAATATCTCAGTAACCTCGAGCCGAAAGTTGGAGATCCGCGACATATAGAATAATCGGTTTCCAGACGCGTATTTAAAGCCGGAAGTGTAACCTCGAGTTTTTCGGGAAACCGAAACCTAAGACCAATTGTACTTTTATCATTCTCTTTGCCATTATCGTCTTGAATTGGTGCTTGATGAAGCCATTCTTCCAGTCCAGTGTATCGGACCCGGATGGAGGGAACCCGAAGATCGTTCAACGGTGGTGCATGGCAACCAACGACGAGAATACTGGCACATACGCTGGAATACTCATCCCCTGCATCCTCTGCGGATGGAATGAAAAAACTCCTGCGTGTCTCGGTTGTATTATAAAGGCTGATGTATTCACCTTCTGCACGACCATATATAAGCGGCGGCATGAAAGACTGAACTTGGCCGAGCTCTGCCGGCGTACGATCTCCGAGCAATCCGAATAGATCGAGGGTAATACTCCCGCAATCATAGATGAGGACCCCAGGAATCCTAGTATCCGGCCGCTGGGGATCCCACCAGAGTCCCTTCAGTTCGAATTGACCTGAAAAGTCGATCTTCTTGATCTGCACGACTTACTCCGTTATCCGTGGACTCTGAAGCGCGCCAATGGACCGACCCTTCTCCCATCACCATTATAGAGCGATGGGAAGGGCCGGGCCATCGGCGTGATAGTCGTATTACTTCGTCTTCGGGTCGACCTTGCCGGTGGCGGCCCACTCGGTGCCGCGGCGGAGCCAGGCGCGGAAGCCGGGGTCGGCCTGGGCGGCGACGTCGTGGCCGAGGGCGATGTTGAAGACGCGGCCCTGGCCGTAGGAGTTGACCCAGACGACCGCCTCGTCCTTGCCGGTGCCGCGGGGCTTGTTCGGGTCGGAGTAGGCGGTGGCCAGGACGACGCTGCCGGGGGTCAGGAGCGAGTTCTGATACAATTCGTCCTTGACGTGGGCGAACGAGTCGGGCGCACCCTCGGAGACCGGATGCTTGGCGTCGGTCTTCTTGACGGTGTACTCGTGCGCCGGGCCGTGGAAGCCCTGGGTGCGCCAGCCGCCGGCGATGGCCTTCTCGAACTCCGCCCAGTTCGGCCGCGCGAAGGCCGCCGAGGCGAAGTGGACGACCACCAGCCCCTTGCCCCCCTTGACCGCCTTGAGGAACGCCTCCTTGTTCGCGTCCGACCACTTCGACTCGGCCGAGCCCTGCGCCGTGTTGGCGTAGTTGAGCACCAGCACGTCATATTTCGACAGGTTCTCGTCGGTCAGGTCCTTCGACGGCGTGCTCGTCGCGTCCACGTTCGCGAGCCCCTGCGCCGCGAGGATGTCGCGGAGCGACTGGGTCGTCCCCTTCCAGTCGTGGGCCGGCACGTTGTCGCCGGTGATGATCAGCGCCTTGATCGGCTTCCCCTCGTCGGCCGCCCGGGCCAGGACGCCGAGGGCGAGGAGAGCGGCCAGGGTCGCGAGTGCGGGACGGGAGCGTCGCATCGTCGTGTCTCCTTGAGAGAAGGTGAATGTCAGAAAGTGCTGAGTCGGAAAGTGCTGAGTCGGAGTATCTCCCGCTTTCAACTCAGCACTTTCCCGCTTTCAACTCCCGATGTCATCCAGCGCGATCGGGCCAAACACGGGGATGGCCATGTCGTGCTGGTCGGTGAGGACTGCGGCGGGGTCGAGGCCGTAACCGTACCAGAGGAACGAGCCGGGGGGGATGTCGCCGTTGAGCTTGAGCGTGACGGTGTCGGGCGGGCCGTGCGCGGTGGTGGCCTCGTAGACCAGCGGGACGAGGGTGCCGTCGGCCTTGCGGATCGAGAAGCCGGTGTGGTGGTCGCCGCGCCAGAGGCCGAAGACGGTCCCGTCGCCCTGCTTCGACTCGTTGATCCCCTTGAACTTGACGTGCAAGGTGTGGTTGCCGACGCGGGTGACGCGGTCGAGGTTCGGGGCCGACCGGCCGTCGCCGTGGCTGAACAGCTCGCGCAACGCGACGCCCGCCAGGCGCTTGCCGAGCCGCTTGTGCCCCTGGACGCCGACGTGGATCAGGTCGTCGAGCTCGAGGTCCACCGCCGCGACGACCGCCGTATTCGCCACGCGGTCGGGCAACGTGCGCTGGGCCTCCTGGATCGCGTTCCAGTGCTTCGCGTCGAACATCGGGCCGACGACGCGGCCGATCTGGACGTAATAGAACGGCAGCGCCGGCTCGTCGAGGTCGCGCCGCACGGCGCGGATGAAGTCGGCGAAGGCCTTGGGATACTCCTTCGCGGCCTTCTCATTGGCGTCGCTCTCGCCCTGATACCAGAGCACGCCCTTCACCTTGCCGCCGGCCAGCTTGATCTGCCGGATCATCGAGCCATAAAGACTCTTGCCCCCTTCGTCCTTCTTGCTCGGGCTCCACTGCTCCATGCTCGTGCCGCCGTGGGCGCACGGGATCAGGCCGACCGGCACGCCCGTCGCCTCGACCATCGCCGTCGCGAACGGCAGGCCCAACCCGGCCCCCTTCCGGCGATTCTTGTGCTGCTGCTTCGATCGCTGCTCTCGATCCGACGGGTCTCCCGAGTGGATCGGGTCGGGCGAGTCCACCAGCCAGTGCAGCGGCTCCTCGGCCCGCCGCCACTCGCCGTCCATGCCCAGGGCCATCACCTTCTCGTGCGGCGGCGCCACGTCGGTCAGGTCGCCGTACCCTTCCATGTTCGACTGGCCGGCGAGGACCCAGAGGTCGCCGACGAAGACGTCGTCCGCCGCGTATTCCTGGCCGCCCTCGGTCATCACCCGGACCTCATAGGGGCCGCCGGTCGGCACGTTCTTCAGGACGCCATCGGCGAACTCGACGCCTTCCACCTCGAACGAGGGGGGCGTGTTGGGGTCCGACCCTTTCTTCACCAGGACGTGGGCGTCACGGATCTTGGCCTCGCCCTTCTTGGCCTCGAGTCGCACCGGGATCGGGGCCCGGCCGCGCTCGTCGCGCTGGTAGACCTGCTGGTCGGTCGGTTCCTTCAGCTCGGCCTCGACCCCGCCCAACTGCTGGGCGACGGCGAATGCGGGCGCGAGCAGGGCCAGCAGCGCGATCGAGAGCACGTAGGGCAGGGCGAGCCCTGCCGCTTCGATGACGGCCTGGAGAGGCGGGGCAAGCCCTGCCCTACGGGGATGCGGCCTCGCAAGCCGAGCGGAAACCGCTCGAAGGGTCGGGGCCACGAAGCGGCGGGACGTCATGGGGGATCGACTCCTGCGACGGACCTCGGCCCGACGACCCGGCGGGCCTTGTGTTGGTTCCGGTCCGGGTGCCCATGGTAAAGGCGGCGCGGGGGAGACGGAAGGGGCCAGCGGATGGCGATCGTTCATCTTCCTCCCTCTCCCCCTGGGAGTGGGCCGGGGTGAGGGTCCGTTGCGTTTCGCATGAAACCCTCACCCCGGCCCTCTCTCCCTCGGAGAGGGTGGGAGAGCCCGGCTCGGCACTCGTCCCTCAGCACTCCGCACTTTTCCCGTCGGCGCGACGGTTGCTAGGATGGTCGGCGTGGGACAGGGACGAGGGAGCATGGGCATGTTCGGCATCTTCGACGAGTACGGCATCCGGTTCGAGTACCCGGCCGACTGGGAGGTCGAGGTGGCCGACGACGGGCCGAGGACGACGGTGACGGTCCAGTCGCCGGGGGGCCTGGCGTTCGCGATGGTGACGCTCGACGAGGACCGTCCCGAGCCGGCGGGCCTGGCCGACGAGGCGCTCGCGGCGATGCGCGAGGAGTACCCGGTCCTCGACGCGATGCCGGCGCTGGAGACGATCGCCGGCCGTCGGGCCGTCGGCCACGACGTCGAGTTCATCAGCCTGGATATCCCCAACGGTTGTGTCATCCGCTCGTGGCGGTCGCCGCGGCGGACGATGCTGGTCTTCGCGCAGTGGTCGGACCTCGACGGCGACGAGGCCGAGGGCCTGGTCCGCGCCCTGCGGCGGTCGATCGAGGAGACCGACGGCGATGCCTGACGGGGACGGGCTGGCGCCCGCCGGGGTCGCTGCCGATATCTAACGACGAGGGCCGCGACGGCCGCGACCGGCGGAGCCGGCGGGTCGTGTCGCGGCGGTCGCGCGATCCCCGCGGGGGCAAAGGAGGGCCGTCCGCCGTGGCCGACCGAAAGACGATCGGGATCGGTCTGGGCCTCGCGGCGGCGATGCTCCTCGTCACGAGGCCGGCCGGCGCCCAGGGGCCGACGATCCCGTCGGAGCCACGCGGGGGCATCCCGGCGCGGGGCCCGGGCGACCTCTCGTCGCCGGGGACGAGCACGGGCCTCGGTGGGTCGATCCCGGGGGGCGACGAGATCCTCGGGGGCCGGCCCGGCCCCTCGGTGCCGCGCGTGCCGCGGTCGCTCACCCGGCCGGGCACGGGTCGCCCGGCCGTCCCCCGCCGGCCCGGCATCGCCGCGCCGCCGAGCGTCCCGATCGGCACCGTCCCGATCTACGGCGCACTGGAGCTGCCCCGGTCCGGGGCCGACGAGGGCCCGCCCGACGGCCTGACCTTCGACGCGGCGATCGAGCGGCTGGTCCACGAGAACCTCGCCCTGCGGAGCCGGTTCTTCGAGATCCCCCAGGCGCGCGCCGACGTCCTGACGGCCGGCCTCCGCGCCAACCCCCTGCTCTACGCCGACGCCCAGCTCATCCCGTACGGCGAGTACAGCGCCGCCCGGCCCGGCGGCCAGACGCAGTACGACCTGAACGTCACCTATCCGATCGACATCTCCCGCAAGCGCCAGGCCCGCACGAGGGTCGCCGCCCGCGGGTTGGCGGTCCTCGAGGCGCAGTACCAGGACGCCGTCCGGCTCCAGATCGACAACCTGGCGACCGCCTACGTCGACGCCCTGGTGGCGCGCGAGACGGTCCGGTTCGCGCGGGCGGGGCGGGCGGGCCTGGCGGAGATCCTCGACCGGACGACGAGGCTCTATCGCCGGGGGGATCGGACGATCGCCGACGTCAGCCGGATCAAGGCGCAGTTCGAGGCGGCCGAGGTCGGCGCGATGGACGCGGAGGAGTCGCTCCGCCGGGCGAACCGGACCCTGGGCGCCTTGCTGGAGATCCCGCCCGACCGCGCCGAGGGGATCGAGCTGCGCGGGACGATCCACGACGTCGCCCCGGGGCCGCCGCCGATCGGCGAGCTGACGGCCCTCGCGCTGGCGACGCGGCCCGACCTGGCGGCGTACCGGCTCGGCGTCCGCCGCGCCGAGGACAACGTCCGGCTCCAGAAGGCCAACCGCTTCTCCGACGTCTACCTGCTCTATCAGCCGTATACCTTCCAGAACAATGCCCCGCTGGGGCTCAAGAGCGCGACCTCGTGGGCCCTCGGCATGACGGTGCCGCTGCCGGTCTACGACCGCAACCAGGGGAACATCGAGCGGGCCCGGCTCAACGTCTCGCAGACGAAGGTCGAGCTGACCGACCGCGAGCGGCAGGCGGTCGTCGAGGTCCGCCAGGCCGAGCGCGAGTACGCCGTGACCCGCGCCGCCGTGGCGCGGATCGAGACGGAGTTGCTCCCGGCCGCCGAGCGGGTCTACCGCGACACGAAGGGCCTGTACCTCGCGGGCGAGGAGGGGGCCATCGTCTTCCTCAACGCCCAGCGCGAGTACAACGACGTGCTCCGCCAGTACCGCGACACCCTCGCGCGGCACCGCCGGGCGATGCTGCGGCTGAACACCGCGGTGGCGCGACGGGTCCTACCCTGAGCCGGCCGAGGCGGGGCCGTCGCGGCGGACGCCGGGGTCGAACCAGGGGTAGAGCGCCGGCAGGACGACGAGCTTCAGCAGGACGCTGGTGACCAGGCCGCCGATGACGACCGTCGCCAGCGGGCGCTGGACCTCGGCGCCGGCCCCATGCGAGAAGGCCATCGGCACGAAGCCGAGGCTGGCGACCAGGCCGGTCATCAGGATCGGCCGCAGCCGGGACATCGCCGCCTCGCAGACCGCGGCCCGGACCTCGGTCCCCGCCTCGACGAGCTGCCGGATCGCCGAGACGAGCACCAGGCCGTCGAGCACCGCGACCCCCGACAACGCGATGAAGCCGATGCCGGCCGAGATGCTGAAGTTCATCCCGCGCAGCCAGAGCGCCAGCAGGCCGCCGACGGCCCCCAGGGGGACCGACAGGAAGATCAGGGCCCCGAGCCGGACCGACCCGAACGTGCTGAATAGCAGCAGGAAGATCAGGAGCAGCGCGATCGGCACGACCACCGTCAGCCGCTCGGTCGCCGACCGCAGGTTCTCGAACGTCCCGCCCCATTCCAGGCGATAGCCGCGATCGAGCGGCACCTGGGCCGCGACCCGCTTCTGGGCCTCGGCGACGAAGCCGGCGAGGTCGCGGCCGCGGACGTTAGCCTGGACCATCGCCCGCCGCTGCCGGTCCTTCCGCCAGATCTCCAGCACGCCGTCCTCGACCTTGATCTCGGCCAGATCCTGCAAGGGGATCATCCGGCCTTGCGGGTCGGCGATCCGCAGCCGCTTGATCGCCTCGAGGTCCGAACGCGACTCGCGGCCGAACCGGACCTGCAAGGCGAACCGGCGCTGGCCCTCGACGACCTGGCCGACGACCTTGCCCCCCAGGGCGGTGACGACGTCGAGCACGTCGGCCGCGTTGATCCCGTAGCGGGCGATCCGGTCGCGGTCTACCTGGATGCGGAGCATCGGCAGGCCGCCGAGCACCTGCGCCTTGACCTCGCTGGCCCCGGGGATCGAGCGGAGGACCGCGGCCATCGCGTCGACCTTCTGCTGGAGCACGTCCAGGTCGTCGCCGTAGACGGCCAGGCCGACGTCCGAGCGAACGCCCGAGAGCAGCTCGTTGAAGCGGAGCTCGATCGGCTGGGTGAAGCTGTAGTAGGTCCCCGGCAGCTCGCGGCGGCAGACCCGGTCCATCGCCGCGATCAGCCCGGCCTTGGACTTCGCGCGCCGCCAGCGCTCCGGCTCGCGGAGCAGGACCCAGGTGTCGGTCATGTAGTGGCCGGCCACCTCGACCGAGATCTCGGGCCGCCCGGTCCGACTCACGACCGTGCGGACCTCGTCGGGGAACTCGCGGAGCAGGGCCTTCTCCAGCCGCGTCGAGTCGGTGATCCCCTCGTCGAGCGAGGCGCTGGGGTGCCGCATCGTGGCGATCACGATGTCCCCCTCGTCGAGCTGCGGGATGAACTCGCCGCCCAGCGACAAGGCGACCGGCACGGCCGCCGCCAGGGCCGCGATCGCCAGCACCGTCACCGCGAGCGGCCGCCGCAGGACGGCGCCCAGGACCGGCTCGTACAGCCGCTTCGCGGCTCGGATCGGCCAGGTCTCGCGCTCCGAGAGGCCGGGCCGCAGGAACATCGAGGCGAGCACCGGCGTGGCCGTCAGCGACAGGAGCAGCGACCCGGTCAGGGCGAAGATGACCGTCAACGCCATCGGCCGGAACATCTTCCCCTCGACCCCTTGCAGCGCCAGGATCGGCAGGTGGACCATCGTGATGATCGCCACGCCGAAGACGACGGGCTTGCGCACCTCGAGTGTCGCGAGGCGGACGACGTCGACGGGCCGGCTGCCGGGCTCGGCGTGCGCCAGGCGGCCGACGCAGTTCTCGATGACGATGACGGCGCTGTCGACGATCAGGCCGAAGTCGATGGCGCCGAGGCTCATCAGGCTGCCGGCGACGCCGAAGGAGAGCATCAGGTTGCCGGCGAAGAGCATCGACAGCGGGATGGCCAGGGCGACGATCAGGCCCGCCCGCAGGTTGCCCAGCAGCGCCAGCAACACGACGACGACCAGCACCCCGCCCTCGGCCAGGTTGTGGGCCACCGTGCCGATCGTCTTCTCGATCAGCCCGGCGCGGTCGTAGAACGCGTCGACGACGACGCCCTCGGGGAGCCGCCGCTGGATCTCGGCGATCTTCCGCTTGACCCGGTCGACCACGACCCGCGAGTTCTCGCCGGCCAGCAGGTAGACGATCGCCGTGACCGCCTCGCCGCGGCCGTCGCGGGTCGCGGCCCCCTGGCGGATCATCGGCGCGAGGCGGACGGTGCCCACGTCGCGGACGTAGATCGGCGTGCCCCGCGGCGTGGCGCCGAGCACGACCTCCTCCAGGTCCTTCAGGCCGCCGACCAGGCCGACGCCGCGGATGATCCGGATCTCGCCGTTGCGCTGGATGTAGCCCCCGCCGGCGTTGCCGTTGTTCCGCCGGATCGCGTCGAAGACGTGGTTGACGGCGATGCCGCGGGCCATCAGCCGCTCGGGGTCGAGCCGGACCTCGTAGGTCTTCAGCTCGCCCCCCAGCGGGTTGACCTCGATGACGCCGGGCACGCTCTTCAACGGCCGCGCCACCTCCCAGTCGAGGATCGTCCGCAGCTCCATCGGCGTCCGCTTCGTCCTGGCACCCGGCGCGTTGCGGACCTCGAACTGGTAGATCTCGCCCAGGCCGGTGGCGATCGGCCCCATCTCGGGGGTGCCGAACCCCTCGGGGATCTCCGCTCGGACCTGGTTGAGCCGCTCGCCAACCTGCTGGCGGGCCCAGTAGATGTCGGTGCCTTCCGAGAAGATGATCGTCACGGCCGAGACGCCGAACATCGAGAACGAGCGGATCTCGGCGACCCGCGGGATGCCGTTCATCGCGTTCTCGACCGGGATCGTGATGAACTGCTCGACCTCCTCCGGGCCCAGCGCCGGGGCGCTGGTCAGGGCCATGACCTGGACGTTGGTGATGTCCGGCACGGCGTCGATCGGCAGGTGCAGCAGCGAGTAGACGCCCGAGCCGACCAGGCCGGCCACCAGCAGCAGGACCATCCCCCGGCTGCGGAGCGAGAACTCGATCAACCGGTCGAACATGGCACTCCCCTGGCGTCCGCGGCGGTCACGAGCTGGCCAGTCGGAGGGCCTCGGCCTTGAGCTTGAATCCCCCCTCGACCACGACGTCCTCGCCGGGCTCGAGGCCCTCGAGGACCGCGACCTTCCCCTCGGCGGCGGCGCCGGTGACGACGTCGCGGCGCTCGAAGCGGCCGTCGGCCTTGCGGACGAAGACGAAGGTGCGGTCCCCCTCGGTCAGGAGCGCCGTCCGGGGGATGCTGGCGGCCCGTCGCGAGGCCGGGCTGTAGACCTCGACCTCGACGAACATGCCCGGCTTGAGCAGCCGCCCGGGGTTCTTCGCCCGGGCCAGGAGCAGGACGGCGCGGCTCTTCTCGTCGACGAGGTCACCGGCGTAGATCACCTCGCCGTCGAAGTCGCGGCCGGGATAGGCGTCGGAGCGGAACCGGACCCGCGCCCCCTGGCCGCGCGGCAGCTTGCCGAAGTCGCCCTCGTGGACGTTGACCTCGACCCAGACGGTCGACAGGTCGGCCAGCGTGAACAGCCGGTGGGTGATGCCGACGGAGATGCCCGGGACGACCTGCTCGCGCTCGAGGATCGTGCCGTCGAACGGGGCCCAGACCGAGTAGGTGCCGACGGGCCGGTCCTTGGCCTTCTCGGACTCGGCGGCGTCGGCCTGCGAGCCGGGCGGCTTGACGGCCGCCTGCGCCTCGGCGGCGGGTCCCGGCAGGATCTTCTCGGGTCGGACGTCGGCCGGGTTGTCCCCCGGGCCTTCGGGCAGCGTGCCGTCGGGCCGGACCCCGACGACCTTGCCGCCGCGGACCTCCGGCTCGGTGCCGTCGTCCTTGACGCCGAGGATCCGCAGCCGCTCCCGCGCCACGCGGACGGCCGTCTCGGCCTGGCGCAACGCCTGCTGCGCCCGCGTGTTGGCCAGCTTCGCGTCGAATTCCATCTGGTCGATGAGGCCCTGGTAGGCCGCCACCGCCGCCTCGTGGTCGGCCGTGACCCGCTGGAACTGCTTGGGCGTGATGAGCTGCTGGTCGAAGAGGCCCCGGTTGCGCGTCATCGTCGCCTCGGCCAGGCGGAACTGCGCGTAGGCCGTCAGCAGCTTCTCGCGGTTCTGGCCGACGGGCCGGGACTCGAACTCGCGGTGGATCGCCTCGGGCTGCTCGCGACGCTTCAGCAGGTCGACCAGGTCGATGGTGTTGCGGTAGATCGTCGACTCCCAGTCGGCCTGGGTCAGGGCGACCTCGTGGGCCTGGACCTTGGTGTAGAGGTCCAGCCGCGCCTCGGCGACGTCGGGGCTGTCGATCGTCGCCAGCAGGTCGCCGGCGCGGACCTCCTGGCCGACGCGGGCGTTGACCGACCGGATCACGCCGGCGGCGCGGGGCGTGATGTAGGCGAAGTGCAGCTCGTTCGGCACCACCCGGCCCGTCGCCGTCAGCACGTCGAACGTCTCGCCGAGCGCGACCCGCTCGACCCGAAGGCCGATGGCCCGTTGCTGCTCGGCGCTGAGGGCCACGTCCCCGACCGCCCCCTCCTCGACGACCCCCGCCCCGCCCGACTCCGCCGGCGGCCCGACGCCGGGCGACTCGCCCCTCAGCCAGCCGGCCAGCCCGACCGCCGCCGCCGCCGCGACGACGACCCCCGCCGTCCCCAGGATGACCCACCTCGACGCGACCGCTCGGAGTCTCTCGACGATCATCTCGGCCCCCGGACCCGACTCGGACCCCTCGGCGGCCCGCGACCTCGCGACCGGACCGCCGACGCTCGTCACCGATTCCGCACCACTCCTCGTGACCTCGGTTCGGGACGGCACCGCCCCAAACGATGATGATAAGAGACGGACCCTCCCCGTTGCACCCCCAAACCGGCGCCCGATTGCGGTGCCCCGGCCGCACGGGCATACTTGGCATCGGGCCGAGGCCCCCGCGCCGCTGCCGCGGGGCCCGTCGGCGTCCGAGAACCCACCGCCCTCCTCTCTTCAAGGATTCACTCCGATGGATCAACGCCCGACGCGCCGCCAGTTCCTCGGCCGGACCGCGATGGCCGGCGTCGCCGCCCCCGCCCTGCTGGGCGCCCCCGCCGTGGCCCGGCCGGCCCGACCCGCGCCCAACGACCGCGTCCGCTTCGCCTGCATCGGCGTCGGCGGCAAGGGGGGGAGCGACACCAACGACGCCGGCGCGCACGGCGAGATCGTCGCCCTCTGCGACGTCGACGCCGAGACCCTCGACAAGATGGGCGCGCGGTACCCCAACGCCAAGAAGTACTACGACTACCGCAAGCTCTTCGAGGACCTCGGCGACAAGATCGACGCCGTGACCGTCAGCACCCCCGACCACTCGCACGCCCCGGCCAGCGTCCGGGCCATGAAGCTGGGCAAGCACTGCTTCTGCCAGAAGCCGCTGACGTGGTCGATCGAGGAGGCCCGCACGATGCGGACCCTCGCCGCCGAGAAGAAGCTGGCCACCCAGATGGGCAACCAGGGGACGGCCGAGACGGGCTTCCGCGAAGGCGTCGAGCTGATCCGCTCCGGCGTCATCGGCGCCGTCAAGGAGATCCACGTCTGGACCAACCGCCCGATCTGGCCCCAGGGCATCAAGCGCCCCGAGGGGACGCCCGGCGTGCCGAACAAGGTCCGCTGGTACGAGTTCCTCGGCCCCGCGCACGACCGCCCGTATAACCCCGCCTATCAGCCCTTCGCCTGGCGCGGCTGGCTCGACTTCGGCACCGGCGCCCTCGGCGACATGGCCTGCCACACCATCAACGTCGCCGCCATGGCCCTGCACCTCTTCGACCCCGAGAAGGTCGAGGTCGTCGACACCTCGGGCATCGTCGACAACGCCTCGTACCCCACCTGGTCGATCATCCGCACCCACTTCGGCGCCCGCGGCGACCGGCCCCCCTTGACGATGACCTGGTACGACGGCGGCAATAACCTCCCCGACGAGAAGCGCGCCTACAAGCAGCACCTCCACGGCGAGAAGGCCTCCGGCAGCGGCCTGCTGCTGGTCGGCGAGAAGGGCTCGTTCTTCTCCGAGAACGACTACGGCGCCGCCCACGTCCTGCTGCCCCGCGACCGCTTCCAGGACGTCAAGCAGCCCGAGCCCAGCCTCCCCCGCTCGCCCGGCCACTTCCGCGAGTTCGTCGAGGCCATCACCTCGAACGAGCCCTCCAAGGCCATGTCCAACTTCGACTACTCCGGCCGGCTCACCGAGACCGTCCTGCTCGGCGTCGTCGCCCTCCGCGTCGGCGGCACCGTCGAGTGGGACGCCGAGAACATGAAGGTCAAGAACCACTCCGACGCCGACCAGTACATCCGGCGCGACTACCGGAAGGGCTTCTCGATCCATCAGTGAAAAAGTGCTGAGTGCTGAGTAACGAGTGCTGAGTGAAGAAGACAACTCTTCACTCAGCACCGTAGGGCAGGGCTTGCCCTGCCTCTTCCGCTCAGCACCGTAGGGCAGGGCTTGCCCTGCCTCTTCCGCCATGGGATGGAAGAGGCAGGGCAAGCCCTGCCCTACGGTGTTTTCCGTCAGGGATGCAATTCCCAGGCGTCGAGCGCGAGCAGACGCGCCGCGCCGCCCTCGGCGAAGAGGGAGACGCCGCGGCTCGCGGGGCGGGGGAAGACCTGATCGGTCAGGACGACGAGGCCGCCGTCGGCGAAGACCTCGACGGAATTCGTGTCGAGAAGAACATGCAGTTGCACGCTTCGCCCGTCGGCGACCGCCAGCGGCGCGGCGTGCTTGCCCGGGAAATGGGGGCTGAAGCCGACGGCGCCCGATCGGGTGCGGTCGATGAAGACCGTCCCCGCGCGACGATCGATCCCGATGATGGTCTCTTCTTTCTCCCCGTGCCGAACGACCAGGCCGAACGCGTCGGCGACTCCGGGGTCGAACTCGGCGATGATCTCCAGGGAGGAGCCCTCGATTCCCTCCTTGTCCAGCGACGTCCGCCCCGCCGCGATCGGCCTCGCGTCGAGCCGATGATGCCCGCGGCGGAGCGATTGGAGGCCCGGGAACGGGGCCTGGACGAGTCGGAGACCGTCGGGCGTCTTGCGGAGCGAAACCACGCGCGGGATCGTCATCGACCCGCGCCAGGGGGACGTCGGGATGTCGTTGGCGTATTGCCAGTTGTTCATCCAGGCGAGCCAGACCGGCCGGCCGTCGCCGGGGGCGTCGTTCCACGACTGCGACGCATAGAAATCCTTGCCGAAGTCGATCCAGAGCAGGGCCGTCTTGTCGCGACCCTCGTCGAGCTTGAACGCCTTGCCGTCGAAGTTGCCGACGAAGTACTGCCCGCCCGAGCCGCCGGCCGGGGCGCCGTCGTTGACGTCGACCTTGAGCACCCACCTCGTCTCCTTCGTCCCCTCCACCGGCGCCTCGAGCAGCTCGGGGCATTCCCAGACCCCCTTCGTCGACCCGGCCGGGCCGAAGTCGCTGAGTTGCTCCCAATGCTTCAGGTCGGCCGAGCCCCAGAGCCGGACCATCCTCTTATCGGCCAGGACCGTCGCCATCACCCAGCGCCCGGTCGGCTTGTGCCGGAACACCTTCGGGTCGCGGAACTCGTTCGAGCCGATGTCGAGCACCGGGTTCCCCGCGAACTTCGTCCACGACCGGCCGCGGTCCAGGCTCGATGCGATGTTCTGCGTCTGCTTCCCCTTCCCCGCGCCCGTGTAGATCGCCACCATCGCCGGCTCGCCCGGCTTCCCGAGGCCCGTTGTATTCTTCTCATCGACGACGGCGCTCCCCGAGAAGATCATGATCCCGTCCTCTTCCCGGAGCGCCACCGGCAGGTGCTCCCAACGCGCCAGGTCCTTGCTGACGGCGTGCCCCCAGCTCATGTGCCCCCAGCGGTCCCCCTCGGGGTTGTGCTGGTAGAACAGGTGGTATTCCCCCTGGAAGAACACCAGCCCGTTCGGGTCGTTGATGAAGTTCTTCGGCGGCGTGAAGTGGAACCTCGGCCGCTCTCCCCCCTGCCCCTCCGCTCGGGCCGGGACGATGGTCATGAGGCCCGTCGCCGCGATCGCGAGGGCGAGGACTGTGGCACGCAACGGTGTCATCTCCGGTGGAAGGTCCATCACGGTGGTTGTCCTGTGTTCGGTGGATGAATCTACCACAATCGGGCCGTCGCCACTCGACCCGCGCGGAAGGTCGCGGCTTGCGAGGGAGAGGCCCTCGCCGGTAGGTTGGAGGGCCGGGCACGAAGGTCGGTGCGAAGGGGTCCGGGGTAGGGCGACGGGATGGACGCGGGCCGGGCGAGGCCAACGATCGCGCCGTTGGTCCCGCTGGCGGTCGCGGTGGCGGCGGGGGTGGTCGTCGATCGATTCGGGACGGCGTTGCCGACGGCGGCCTGGGGCGCGATCGCGGCGACGGCGGCGGGAGTGGCGCTGATCGAACGGAGGAAGAGGGTCGGGATCGTCGCCACGTTGCTGGCATTCGGGGCGATCGGCGCGGGTTGGCATCATCGACGGTGGTCGGACCTGCCGGCCGACGACCTGGCGCGGGTGATCGACGAGTCGCCGAGGCCGGCGTGGGTCAAGGGGGTGGTCGCGGAGGTGCCGACCTTCCGGCCGGGCGAGCGGCCGGGGGACGAGGGTACGTCGCGGACGGTCCTCGCGGCGACCGCCGTCCGCGACGGCGACGACTGGCGGCCGGCCTCGGGACACTTGCAACTCTTGATCGGTGGCGACCGCTCCGACCTCCGCGCCGGCGAGCCGTTGCAGGCGGCCGGCGCGCTCGCGGCGATCCCCGGGCCGCTCAACCCGGGCGAGCTCGATCCCCGCGAACTGCCCCACGCCCGCGGCATCCGCCTGCGATTGACGGTGGACGAGCCCTCCGGCGTCTGGCCCGTCCCCGACGGCCATCCCTGGCCCTGGACGCGGGCCCTCGGCCGCGCGCGGGCCTGGAGCCACGACCGGCTCGTCGCCGGGCTCGATCCCGAGATCGCGCCGCTGGCGGCGGCGCTCTTGCTCGGCCGGCGTGAGGGGGTCGACCCCGACGTCAACGACGCCTTCGCCCGGACCGGCACGACCCATCTGCTGGCGATCTCGGGCCTCCACTTGCAGGCGCTCGCGGCGCTCATCCTGTTCGCGTGCCTCGCCCTCGGCAGCGGGCGGAAGTCCGCCTTGCTGGCCGTCATCGCGGCGACGGCGGCGTATGCGATCCTCGTCGGCCTGATGCCCTCGGTCGTCCGCGCCGCGGCGATGACGATCGTGGCCGGGCTCGGCGGCCTCCGCGACCGCTGCGCGCGGCCGGCGAACCTGCTGGCGATGGCCCTGCTGGCGACGATCGCGCTCAACCCGGCGCACCTCTTCGACGTCGGCTGCCAGCTCTCGTTCCTCGCCGTGACCGCCCTCGTCTGGGGCGTCGCGCCGGTCGCGCGGCGGCTCGGGTTCGAGGTGCCGGACGGGCGACCGAAGACCTACAAGGATCACGAAGCGAACCGGCCGACGCGCGACCCGCTCGACGCCCTGGAGCGTCGCCTGGCCCCGTGGTGGAAGCGCGGGGCGCGGCGGATCTTCGAGCACCTGGCGCTGGGGGTGGTCGCGTCGGTCGTCGTCTGGCTCGCGACGTTGCCCCTGGTCGCATTGCGGTTCCACATGGTGGCGCCGGTCGGGGTGTTGCTGAACTTGCCCTTGATCCCGATGACCTCGCTGGCCTTGCTGGCGGCGGGCCTGGCGCTGGGGCTCTCGGCGCTTTGGGGACCACTCGGCCGGCCGGCGGCGTGGGCGTGCGGGTGGCTCCTGGCCTGGACGGAGCGGCTCGTGCGCCGGGGGGTGGCGCTGCCCGGCGGGCATGCGTTCGTCGCGGGGCCGTCGCCGGCGTGGGTCGTCGGCTTCTACGTGTTGCTCGCAATGGCGACGCTCGCCATCGTCCGGCGCTGGCGGGGGAGGGCCTGGATCGCGTCGGGGTTCGTCACATGGTCGGCGGCCGGGATCGCCCTGGCCATCCTGCCGAACGGTCCAGGCCACCCGGAGGCGGAGGTGCTGGCCGTCGGGCACGGCCTGGCGGTGGTCGTCCGCGACGAAGGCGGCGGCACGACGTTGTACGACTGCGGCCGGATGCTCGACCCGCACGTCGGCCGTCGGCTCGTCGCGCCGGCGCTCTGGGAGGGCGGCACGCGGCGGCTCGACGCGATCATCCTGAGCCACGCGGATGCCGATCACTACAACGGTTTACCCGACCTGCTCGACCGCTTCGCCGTCGGCGCGGTGCTCGTACCCCCCGGCTTCGGCGGGCCGAGGAACCCCGGCGCCCTCGCGTTGCTCGACGAGGTCCGACGGCGCGGCGTCCCGGTGAAGACGATCGCCGAGGGGGACACGTGGCATTCGGGCGCGGCCTTGTCGTTCCGCGTCCTCCATCCCCCCGAAGGCTGGCAGCCCGACGCCCCCGACAACGCGCGGAGCGTCGTGCTCGACGTGGCGGCCGACGGCCGGCACCTGATCCTGACCGGCGACCTCGAAGGGATCGGCCTGGCGCGGCTGCTCGCCGAGCCGCCCGCGAAGGGCGCGGTGCTGCTGGCCCCGCACCACGGCGGTCGGACGGCCAACCCGATGATGCTCTACGACCGCACCGATCCCGCCGAGGTCGTCGTCAGCCAGCGTCGCCCCGCGCCGACGACCCGCGACGCCCTCGCCCCGCTTGCCGCGCGCGGCGTCCCCGTCCTCCGCACCTGGGATCGCGGCGCGGCCCGGGTCCGCTGGGAGCCCGGGGGCCTGGCCGTCTCCGGGTTCCTCGACGGGCCCCCGGTCGCATCGCTCTCATGGGATAGTCATAATAGTTTAATTCTAAGATATCTATTAATTACGATCGTCGGCGTCCTTGCCGGCCTCGCGGCCTGCGTCGGCGTGGCGGCGGTGGAGTGGGGGGCGTGGACGCTGGTGGCGCCGGGGCGGCGCGACTTCCGCGAGCTGGACCCCTTGCCGTCGCCGTTCGAGCCGATCGCCGCGACGGCGAGCGACGGCGTGGTCCTCCGGGGGGCGTGGCACGGGGCCGAGGGGGGCTCGCGCGGGCGGGTGGTCGTGCTGTTACATGGCCTCGGCGAGGGGCACGAGGCGTTACGACCTCGGGGCGAGGAGCTGGCGCGGCGCGGCTGGGACGTGGCGATCCCCGACTCGCGCGCCCGAGGTCGCAGCGGCGGCGCGTTCGTCAGCTTCGGCGGCCGCGAGGCCGACGACCTCGTCGCCTGGCTCGATGCGCTGGCCGATCGCGTTGGCTCGGCCGCCGTCGTCGTTGCCTGGGGCCGGTCGATGGGGGCGGGCGTCGCCCTCCGCGCCGCCGCGGCCGACGGTCGGCTCGCCGCAGTCGTCCTCGAGGCACCGTTCGCCGACCTCCGCGCCACCGTCGCGCACTGGCTCCGCCGCATCCGTTTGCCGCTGGCCGGCGCCCTCGCCCTGGGGATCGTCCGCCGCGCCCAACGCCTCGCCGGCGTCCCGCTCGCGACGCCCCGGCCGCTCGACGTCGCCCCGCGCGTCGCCGCGCCCACATTGATCGTCCACGGCACGGCCGACTGCATCGTCCCGATCGCCGCCGCGCAGGCCCTCGCCGCGGCGTTCCCCGCGCCCGCGCCGCTGGTCGTCGTCCCCGGCGCCGGCCACGCCGACGTCCTCGCCCACGGCGGCGAGGAGCTCTTCGACCGGATCGCCTCGTTCCTCGACGCGACGGTCAGTAGAGAGCTTCACCTGTGAATTCGCCAACAGATCGACCAACTCGATATTTTTCTCCGATCCTGAAAGAAAAGGCTTGACGGGCGGATTTATCCTTTGGTACTCTCCGGCAGTTGTCGCACTTCCGGTGACCGCTGGCTGGCTCCGAGTGAGGTCGGACAGGCCATGTCGCAACCTTGGCTGAAGAGATCGGCCCGATACGCGCTCTGGGCCCTGGCGGGCCTGATGGGCGCCGTCGTTCTCATCCGCGCTATCCCGCTCGTTCGTGGCGAACTCCAGGGTCGTCCCCGTCTCGAGCTCCCATCAATGCCGCTCGCCCTGAAAGACGGCAAGCCGGGGCAGGTGGTGACGGGTGTGCTCAAGCTCAGGAACCGCGGCGAGGCCCCGTTGCAGGGCGAACGCACGTGTTTCGCAAATCCTTGTCCTGCAAGGATTTGCAATCTAGTGCACGGAATTCAACTAGTCGCAAGTTCTTTGCAGACAAGGATTTGTGAATTAGATGCGTTTGCCCTGGGCCCCGTTGGCATTCGCGCTCAGGGCATCCTGCGCTTGCAGCGAACTCAATCCGCCGGTCGGCACGATCGCCCCTGGAGAGGCCCAGAATGTCCGGGTCGGGGTCCGCTACGCCGCTTATGGTGAAGAAAAGACCATACTTATCACCGTGCAATCCAATGATCCCCTCCGGAGCGAATCGACCTACCATGTGTTCGCCCGTTGCCCCGAGCCCTTGATCGTCGAGCCGAAGCAGATCGCGTTCGACTCCGTTCGGCCGGGGACGTCGCTCGAAGCCCCGCTCGAGATGAAGATGCCCGACGGGCGACCGCTCAGGGAGTCGGAGTTCCCCGGCTTGGAGTCCACCAATCCCTATATCACGCTCGGTCGTGTACGCAACGCGGGTGGCAAGACAATCGTGTCCGTTCGGCTGTCCCCGCAGGCCCCTGTCGGTTCCGTGAGCGGGGTGATCCGCCTGAAGTGCGCGGGCGACGAGGCCACGATGGCCGTCCCCGTCTCGGCCTATGTCCAAGGCGAGATCAAGGTCGCCCCGGCGATCCTCTCGATTGGCCCATCCGATCTCGATCGAGCGAAGACCTTGCTCGTCTGGCGCCCCGACGGCAAGCCCTTGGGGACGCTCGACAAGGTCGAGGCGCCTGCGGGGCTGGTCGTCGAGGAAGTGGGCCGGGAGCCGGAGCGGCATCGACGTTTCTCCGTCCGGGTGTCGAATTGCGAAAAGCTCGCAGACGACGGTGAGATTCGATTGATGTTTCGGAACCAGGCCGCCCCGGCCGTGGTCCGAGTGTCACGCTCGTCGGGTCGCTGAATTCCTAGAAGGAGGCTGGTATGCGGAGAATTCATCGGTCCCGTCATCGCGCTGATGACGGCCTCGGCCGTCGTCCTAGCGACGAGTCGTCAAGGGGGGGCACAGCCATACCTCAGCGCCGCCGGTTGCACCCAGATCAACCAGTGCAACGAAGGGGGGTGCTTCTACCAGACAAGCGCCATCACAGGGTGCGCGAGCGCCTGCACCACCGTCGACTGCACCGACTCGGGCACCGTCAACTTCAAGGGGTGCCACGAGCAGAGCGACGGCGAAGGATGTCCGGGGAAACCGACGACCAATATCAAATGCACGTGCTTCGTCGCGACGCCCACGACAGCCAACTGCGTCATCTCGGGAAACTGCACCCCTCCAGACTGTACGTCAGGCACGTCGACCGCCGGAACCTACGCAGTGATCACATGCAGCTGATAATTAATTCTGGGTTCGATCGCTCTTTCCAATAGAATCGGTCGAGCGCGGCCCACCCGACGTTCACCGCGCCCGACCCTCCGATGCGAAAGAGGGCCCTTCCGATGCGCAGCCCGTTTCCGCGACTGGTGGTGCTCCTGGCGTGGGCTTCGTCAGCGGACTCCACAGAAGCGCCCCGCGCGCGCGTGGATGAGATCGTGGAAAACCTTCGGGCCAATGAGGGACTCTATCGCAACATCGAAGTCATCTTCGAGCGGCACTATCGTTTGGGCGAGCCCAAGAACCCGCGTCCCGACTTCGTCCGAAAGGGGGAGACTTCGGAACGATTTGTCGCCCAGAACGGCATGATTTATCTCGTCCACGAGGAGGACCTCGTCAACACGGATGGGAAGCAATCCCGAGAGGATAAACTTTTCGGTTACGATGGCCAAAAGTCGCGGCTCCTCGGTCAAAAGACCATTGCCAATATCCAGGAGGGTCTCATCAGTAGACCGCCGACGTTCTACCCACACGACCTCTCGCTCCCGTACCATGCCTTCTCCGAACAGCCCCTCTCGGTGTATCTCGCGGGGGGGCCGGAACTCAAGGCCCTTTCGAAAAGATTCTCACAATACGAGGTCAAGACGACCTACGTTGGAGAAGAAGACGAAGCAGGCCTCAAGTGTGTCAAGGTCCGGTTTGATTACAAAGTTGGAGGCCGTCTGGACAAGTATACCAGCACCCGACTCTTCTGGCTCGCCACGGACCGCAACTATCTTCCGGTGAAGACCGAATACTATCGCTGGGAATTACCAATCTCCAAAGGATGGAAGCCCGTGGAAGTCGGATCCTTGCGGGACCTCCGCGAGATCAAGCCGGGCATATGGATGCCGATGAAATCCATCGTGACCCTTTACGACGCGAATTGGCTGGAGGAGGATCGAAGGCTTGTGGTGAATAACGAGACGGAGATCGTGGTCAAGAAGGTGGATCTCGAGCCGCACTACGACGTGGCGTTCTTCCGGGACATCGAATTCCCGGACGGGGCGACCGTCTACAACCTGAAGGATGGCAAGATCGTTAAGGGCTATGTCAAGGGTGCCCCGGCGGGGTCATCGAGCCGATCGTGGCGCTCGCGGCCGTGGAGCTACTTCGCCGCCGCCCTGGCTTTGTCGACGGGCGTCGTGCTCTACGCGAGGTACGGCCGGCGGAAGGCGTGAGCGGCGGTTTCGCACGATTGGCAGGGGCCCGGGAGGCAATCATGAAATCCGCCCGCGGGTTCACGCTGATCGAGCTGCTCGTCGTCCTCGCCGTCATCGGCATCCTGATCGGCCTGCTCCTGCCCGCGGTCCAGGCGGCGCGGGAGGCGGCGCGGGGGCTGGCGTGCCGGAACAACCTGAAGCAGATCGCCCTCGCCACGGCCAATTATCAAACGACGACCGGCGTCTATCCGTTCGGCGCCGGCGGCGCCGGGCCGGCGGGGTTCGTCCCGCGGTGGTCGGCGCAATCGCAACTGCTGCCGTATCTGGAGCAGGCGGCGCTGTTCCACTCCTTGAACTTCAGCTTCGTCCCCTGGGGCCATTCTCCCGGCCTGAGTGCGCCGAACCTGACGGCGCTCGGGACGCAGGTCGACGGCTTCCTCTGCCCGTCGGATTCCGACCCGATCGTCGAGGACTTCGGCCTGAAGCACAACAATTACCGGGCCTGCGCGGGGACGGTCGCTTGCAATCTCGCCGCCGGGTCGCTCGACGGCAAGGGCAAGAACAACGGGGTCTTCTGGTTTCAGAGCGCCATGGGCCCGGCCTGGCTGACCGACGGCCTGAGCAACACGGCCCTCTTCAGCGAGCGTTGCCTCGGTAACTCGGGCGATGTCCGGGGAGACTATTATCTGACGGACCTCCCCTTGAGCCGCTGCGAGGGCGCGGGGCCGGGTTTCCCCCAAATTTGGGGGACGGTCGAGTGGTCGGGCCAGCGGTGGGCCGACGGGAACGCCTTCTACACGCGCTATCACCACATCCTGCCGCCGAATCGACCGAGCTGCAACTTCGGCACCGACGACTACACGGGGCTGGCCGTCGTGACCGCGAGCAGCCGGCATCCCGGCGGCGTCCATCTGGCGACGGCCGACGGGTCCGTCCGCTTCGTCAAGGAGTCGGTCGATCCGGCCCTCTGGCGCGCCCTGGGCACGGCCTCCGGCCGGGAAGTCATCGGCGCGGGGTCGTGGTGAGGGTCGAGAGACCATGAACGGCCCCCGCTGGTATCGGCCGGCCCTGCTTGCCCTGGTCGTGATCCACGCGGCCCTGGTCGTCGGCGTGATCGAGTCGAGCTTCGTCGTCGTCGACGAGATCGGCCATGTCGCCGCCGGGCTGGCGCACTGGCGGACCGGGGCCTTCGACGCCTATCGCGTGAACCCGCCGCTCGGGCGGATGATCGCCGCGCTGCCCATGCTCGCCGCCCGCCCGATCGTGGCCGACCGACAGGCCCCCGGGGCGCCGGGCGAGCGGGTGGAATGGCGCGACGGGCTCGACCTGGCGCGGGCGAACGCCGCGCGATACGTGCGACTCGTCCGCCTCGCACGACTGCCGGGAGTCGCCTGGTCGGCCCTCGGCCTCCTGCTCGTCGCGCGATGGGCGCGCGAGCTCTACGGCCCCGCCGCCGGCCTCTTCGGGGCCGCCCTCTGGTGCTTCGACCCGACGATCATGACCTTCGCGGCCGTCGTCACGCCGGACGTCCCGGCCGCGGTCGCCGGCCTCGCGGCGACCTACGTGTTCTGGCACGAGGTCCGTCGACCATCCCTTCGCCTGGCGTGGCTCTCGGGCCTCCTGCTCGGGGTCGCCGAGCTCACGAAGTTCACGATGCTGGTCTTCTACGGTATCTGGCCCGTCCTCTGGCTCATGCGCCGCCGAGATCCGGCGATGCCTCCCGCGAATGGGAGGCTCCACTTCGCGATCATCGTTTTCTCGAGCCTCATCGTCATCAATGCCGGCTACGGCTTCCGCGGCACGTGCCGACGGCTCGAGGACTTCCCCTTCGTCAGCCGGTTGTTCGCCGGGGAACCCCCGGGAGATGCCTACCTCTACGAAGACGGGCGATCGGGGAACCGATTCCGCGGCTCATCGTTGGGCGCCGTGATCATCCCGCTCCCCTCGGACTACGTCGCCGGCATCGACGCCCAGCGGCGTGACTTCGAGGCGGGATTCCCCTCATACCTGGCGGGTCGATGGCGCCACCGCGGCTGGTGGTACTACTACCTCTATGCCCTGGCCGTCAAGGTCCCCCTTGGATCGATCGCCCTGGTCCTCTGGGGGCTCATACTCGTCGCCACGCGCCATGCCGCCGCCGCGCGCGCATCGGCCGAGGCGACGCTGCTCATCCCAGCGATCGTCCTATTGACTTTTGTCAGCTCTCAGTCGGGCTTCAATCACCACATGCGCTATGTCTTGCCGATCTTCCCGTTTCTCATCATCAGCACCGCCAAGGTCGGCTATTTCTTCGGGCGGCGTCGCCGGGCGGCCGGAGTCCTCGCCCTGGCATTCCTCGGGTCGTCCGCGGCCAGCGTCCTGGGCGTCTATCCCCACACCATGTCCTACTTCAACGAGGCCGCCGGCGGGCCGGAGCACGGGGCCGACCACCTGCTCGACAGCAACATGGATTGGGGCCAAGACCTGCTCGCCCTGAAGCGATGGCTCGACGACCACCCGGGGGCGAGGCCCCTCGGCCTCGCCTACTTCAACTTCCTCGACCCGCGGATCATCGGCATCGATTTCTCCCTGCCGCCCCCCGGCCCGGACGGCCTCTTCCTCGGCGACCACGACCATCCGATGGGGCTCGGCCCGGCCCCCGGCTACTTCGCCGTCAGCGTCTCGTTCCTCAAGGGCTCGGAGTTCTACGCGCCGGACGGGAGGGGTGGGCTCCGGTCGATACCGCACGGCGATTACGAGTATTTCCGACGATTCCGGCCGATCGCACGGGCGGGTTACTCGATTTTGATCTATCACATCAGTCCCCGAGAGGCCGCCGCCGAGCGGCGGCGGCTCGGGCTGCCACCGTTGTCGGGGATGTAACCCGCACGCCCCGAAGAACGGCCTCCATTGGTCGGACCCGTGGTGCCTGGGCTCCGCCCACTTGGATGGTCTGGCACCGCGGGCCGGGGCGGGTACAATCGGGCTCGTGATCGCCCGCGCCGCGCGCCTGGGGCCCTCGGGATCGGCAAGCCGATGAATGTTGTCGTGATCGTCTGCAACGGGCTGCACCTCGGGTTCGTGGGCCCGTATGGCAACGGCTGGATCGAGACGCCGAGCCTCGACCGCCTGGCGGCGGAAGGGGTGGTGTTCGACCACCACTTCCCCGAGAACCTCACGACCATCCCCACGCGGCGGAGCTGGTGGACCGGCCGCTACGGGTTTCCCGATCCCGAGCAAGGCTGGACCCCGTTGCGGGCGGACGAGGCGATCCTGCCGGACCTGCTCTGGGACAAGGGGGTGCGCACGGCCCTGATCTCGGACAATCCCCTCTTGCGCGAGGCCGGCCAGGGGTTCGGCCGCGGGTTCGACGAGGCCGTCTGGGTCCGGGGCCAGGGGTACGATCCTTACATCACGAAGGACCATCCGCGCGCGAAGCGGGTCCGGATCGCCGACGAGCCGGGCCTGCGGCTGCCGCCGGAGGACGACCCGGACTTCGACCTCTGGAAGACGCGCTGGGAGCAATTCCTGCGGAATCGGACCGTCTTGAGGACGGACATCGAGGAGAATACCGGCGTCGCGCGGACGGTGAACGCGGCGATCGACTGGCTGGAGCGGCGGAAGGACGAGAAGGACCCGTTCTTCCTCTGGCTCGACCTGTTCAGCCCGCACGGCCCGTGGGACCCGCCCGAGCCGTACCGCGACCAGTACGCCGCCGCCGAGCCCGACGAGTTCGAGGCCGGCGAGGAGGGGGACCTCGTAGAGGAGGAGGACGACGCCGGCGCGACCCTCGACGACGTCCCCGTCCTGATCGACGTCCCCGCCGGCGCCGTCGGCGAGGTCCTCGACGAGGCCGAGCTGCTCCGCCTCCGGCGCACATACGCCGGGGTCGTCACGTTGACGGACAAGTGGATCGGCGTCCTCCTCGACGCCCTCCGCCGCCTCGGCCGGCTCGACGACACGCTCGTCGTCTTCACCGGCGACCAGGGGGAGCCGCTCGGCGAGCACGGCTACGTCCGCCGCTTCCGCCCCTGGCTCTACGAGGAGCTGGTCCACACCCCCTTGATCCTGAGGCTTCCCCGCGCCGAGTTCGGCGGGACGAGGCACCTCGGGCTCGTGCAGAGCGTCGATTTGTTGCCGACGGTCCTCTCGGCGCTCGGCCTGCCGCCGCACGACCGCGCGCACGGCCACGACCTGCTCCCGCTGGTCCGCGGCCAGCGGACGAAGCTGCGGGATTACGCCTGCATGGGGATGGACGTCGAGGAGTTCGCCATCCGGACCCACCTCTGGCACCTCGTCGTGCCGATCGAGCCCGACCCCAACGACCCCCCCCGCACCCCCGAGCTCTACCGCAAGCCCGAGGACCGCTGGGACCAGTACGACGTCGCCGGCCTCCACCCCGACGTCGCCGAGCACCTCGAGCTCGCCCTGCGACGCTTCGCCGAGGCCGTCGGCCGCGACGACCTCGACTCCCTACCGCCGCTCCGCGACGTCGCCCGCTTCTCCCCCGACTGATCCCGGCTCGCTCGCCCGGCTCGGCTCCGATCCCGTCCGCCGTGCGGACCCATTCCTCAACGAATCCAGGAGATCGGACCGCATCGCGGACACCCCGGAAAGGCGACCGGCCCATGCCTTTTCCGACGAGGCCAGCCGCGCCGTCACCCGTTCCCGCAATCGCTTCAGGATTCGTGGCCGAGGGGGAGCCTGCGTCGGTTCGACCATCTCGTCTTTGGGGAGGTTTTGATCGTCTTTGTCGTAATAGGTCGGCGGGAAGAGGGCCGTCGAGAACTGCGAGGGACTGCCGATCGGTCGGACGCGACGCGACGGGGGGATCGAGTCGGCGGGGTCGGCGGTGAGCGGGATCGGCGCGGGTTCGGCGACGACGGGCTCCTTGACCGAGGCGACCTGGGTATCGGCGGCGGGCTCGCCGGCCTCGACGACCGGGGGCGGGTCGGCGTTGGCGACGGGCCCGGGCTCGGCCGCGGGCTCGGCCCCGGAATCGGCCGGAACCCGGGTCGACTCGACGATTTCGGGCTCGATCGGCGCCGGCTCGGGGCGGTTGGCGAGGCCGGCGGGGTCGTAGGGATCGAGGCCGTGGCGGTTGAGGGCGTCGTCGGGCTGGGAGAGGGCCGGCGGACGAGCGGGCTCGTCGGTCGTCGCGGCGGGCCGGGCGCGGGTCGCGAGCCGGGCGGAGTCGCGGGGGATGTCGTCGGGATAAACCTGGACGTTCAGGGCGACGGGGAGCAAGGGGGTGTCGAGCGGGGCCTTCGAACGGGCGCGGGCCCGGTACGAATCGGAGGACGAGGGCATCCGCAGGGCCAGGGCGCGGCGGTCGATCGCGTCGAACGACCGGACCGCCGGGGACGTGGGACGGGTCGAGGCCGGCCGCTCCTGGCCGGGCAGGCCGAGGCCGGGGAAGTAGCGGGCCAGGGTCGTCGAGGTCTGCCCCCGTTGCGCCAAGGCCGCGGCCAGGGCCATCGTCTTGCGATTCGGCCGCCGGCCGAACAGGCCCCCGCCGGACTGGGCCAGGTTTGCCACGGACGTCGGCGAACCCGGAGACGTCGCCGCGACGGAAACCCCGGGCCGGTCGGTCAATGGGGCGGGTCGCGTGCCGAACATCGGCGGCAGCGTCGTCGGCCGCCGGGCCGGGCCGACGCCGGTGCAGCCGGTGAGGCCCAGGGCCGTGCCGAGCACGATCGCGATCGCGGACCCCCGCCGGGTCATGGGGCGTCTCCTCCCGCCTTCAGCGCTCCGGTCCGGCCCCGCCCGCCTGGCGACGACCGACCGGACAATCCTCAGCCAAGGTGATCGGCTCGGGACGGGGGGCTCGGCCGGCAATTCCCCGGCGGGCCCCGAGTCGGGGGCCGGCCGGACCGGCCCGACCGTCAAAGTCGGCCGGAATTCGCCGGCCGTCGTAGGATTGGTATAACGGAAGGGCATGCACGCGGGGTGGGGTCGCCCCGCGACCCGCCCCGTCCCGCCCCGATCGGAGGAGGTCTGTCGCGATGGTCACTCCCGCCGCCGCCGAACGGTTCCTGGCCGCCCCCTGGCTGGTCGACGTCGAGCCCGACCTGCGGCACGCCGTGCTCGGGGTCCTGGCCGAGGGCCGCGCCGAGGCCGGCACCAATCTCCTGGAGCAGGGGCGGCCGAACGACCACATCACGTTCCTGATCGACGGCGCCGTGACCGTCGAGCGCGCCTTCGCCGACGGCCGCGTCGAGACGGTCGCCGCGCTGAACGCCCCGACGGTCTTCGGCGAGACCTCGTTCTTCCGGAGCAGGCCGCCGATCGTCACCGTCCGCGCCGTGGCGCCGGCCTGGTTCCTGACGCTCGACCACCCCGCCCACGACCGCCTCCGCCGCGACAACCTCCGCGCCGCCGAGGCCCTCGCCTTGGCCGCCGTCCGCGTCCTCGCCGAGCGGTTCGACCTCCTCGACCGCCGCCTCTCCGACTACATCGCCCAGCACCCCGACGGCCCCTCCCGCGCCAACGAATGGTCCCGCTTCCGCGCCCGGCTCTTCGAGGAGCAGAACCTCTAGGACGCCGCTCTTCTTCGTAGCAGGCACGCTCCGCGTGCCGTCCGCTCTTCCATCAACGTTCTTGTGTCTGAGCGGACGGCACGCGGAGCGTGCCTGCTACAGCGAAGAGAGAACCAGAGCACTGCCTCATGGATCGACGCACGCCGACGACGTAAACTCGATCGGGTGTGGCCATCCCGATCCGACCGGCCCAATCCCCCAAGGAGGCCGACCATGCGCCGACGGTTCGTCCTGCTCGCGGCCCTCGCCCTCGCCGTGTTGACGCTCGCACTCACCTCGATGCCCAGGCCGAAGGCCCTCGCCCAGGCGAGGCCGCCGGCCGGCGATGATGAAGGCTGGCGCGACGAGCTGGCCAGGCTCGCCGTCGAGATCCAGGATCAGATGGATGAGGCCGAACGGGTCGCACCCCAACTGAGCGACGCCATGGACGCCGTCGAGCGGGCGAATGCGGACAGGACGAAGGCGGAGACGGACCTCAAGATCGCCAAGATGGCGCTCACGGAGTACAACGACGGGATCTTCCCGATCGAGCTCAGGACCGCCGAGGGGGGCATCGCCGCGGCCGAGGCCGCGATTGCGAGGGCCAAGCAGAAGCTCGAGATCATCGATCGGGCCCTGAAGCAGCGGCCGGGCGACCCGTCCTTGCTCCTGGCGCGGGTCGACCTCCCGAACGAGATCGCCGTCCAGGAGGTGCTGATCCAGAACGCCAAGGGCCAGAAGGAGCAACTCCTGCGCTACACCAAGCCGACGCAGGTGGCGACGCGCCAGGCGAATGTCATCAAGTGCGAGTCGGACGTCATGGCGAAGAAGGCCGCGGTGGGACTGGCGCAGCTCCGGCGCGCGAAGGCCGAACGGACGGCGGGCCAGGCCAGGCCGCTCCGCCAGGAGAAGGACGCTTATTCGGCGGTCAGCGACGCCCTCGCGCTCGAGCAGCAATGGCAGGCCGCCCGCGCCGCGAAGAAGCCGGCGGACGAGGTGAGGAAGCTCGAGGATCGGGCCCGGGCGCAATACGCCGAGGCCCGGCGATCCTGGCGCGACGCCAGGGTCGTCCGGGCCCGGCAGCGGCTCGGGTTCCGCGATTGAGCCGTCGCGGGTTTCAGCCGCGGGGCCGGCGGCGGCGGCGGAGGCCGGCGCCGGCGATCGCGGTGAGGAAGATGGCGACGGTGGCCGGCTCGGGGACGCTGGCGGCGCCGACCTGGCCGAGGACGCTGGTCACGCCGCCGCCGGCGGCGGGGGAGAGGTCGAAGGTGCTGTTGGCGACCGTCAACGTGTCGGTCATGCCGCCGAGGCCGAAGTCGACCTTCAACGGCGGGCCGGGGAAGGGTTGAATCTGGACCGTCCCGGCCGGGGGCGGGAACGAGACGGTGACGTTCGAGCTCGACCCGTCGACGACGCCGTTGAGGACGCCGTTGAGGACGACCGGAGCGCCGGCGGCGCCCCCCTGCTGGGGCAGGAAGGTGATCGTGAACGGGGTGTTGGCGTAGGTGGCCGTCGTGCCGGGGGGCAGGGCCGTGACCTGGAACTGGCCGAGGTCGATGCTGTTGGTGCCGGGCACGGTCGTCATGCCCATGCTGTGGAAGCTGATGGCGTTGGTGCCGCTGACGTTGGTCGTGTCGATGGCGCCCGAGGTGCTGTAGGACAGCGGCTGGGGCGTGCTCAGGGTGTCCGCCCCGGCGCCGTCGGCGAACAGGAGGGGGGACAGGGCCATGGCCAGGGCGAGGAGGGGTGGCCGGGCCCGGCAGGGGGTCGGAAGCATCTGCGGTCTCCGGAGTTGAAAAAGGGGGGGCGGTCCGGGGCGCGGGCCGCCCGGTCGGGTCGGGGGCCGTCGCCGCGCCGATCCACTCCACGTGGCGACGCGGCCGACGTCCGTCCCGGCCGATGGCGGTGCCCGCCGCGGCCCGGGTCGCGCTGGCGGCACGACCCGAGTCGCCTCTCCCGTTCGGCTCGGCGGCGAGGGCCAATCACGCGGTCGCCCCGCCCCGCGAGGTGCGTCGTCTCAGCGGGCGCGGCCGAGCCGCCGCCGCAGGCCGGCGCCGGCCAGGGCCGTCAGGAACAGCGCCACCGAGGTCGGCTCGGGGATCGGCGCCTCCTGCACGGTGATCTGCGCCTGCGCCGTGGTCAGGCCGCCGTTGGTCAGCGAGGGCACCAGGTGCACCGTCGGGTCCGACACGGTCAGCGTGTTGAGCATGCCGCCGGTCTGGAACATCATCGGCTTGGTCGAGTCGAACGTCGCCTCGACGCTCGACTGCCCCGAGCCGGTGACGGTGCCGTTGAGCACGCCGGTCAACTGGATCGGCGTCTGGTTCGGCGTCGGCACCTGGCCGTCGACCTTGGTGGCCAGGTACGTCAGCCGGAACGGGGTGTTGGTGTAGGTGGTGCTCTGCCCGGTGGGGAGGGCCGAGACGACGAAGGAGCCGAGGCTGAAGTTCGACGGCGAGCTGAACGAGCCGGACGGCACGCTGTTGAAGCTGATGACGTTCGGCCCGCTGACGCCGGTGGTGCCGATGGCGCCGGCGGTGCTGTACTCCAGCTGGCTCTGCACCGAGGTGCTGGTGGGGTCGGTCGCGGCCCCGCGGGCGCCGCCGGCCCCCGCGGCGATGGCCAGGGCGAAGACCGAAGTCCGAAGCCCGGTCCACCCTCGTGTCATGCGCATCCTTTTCTCCTGATCTTCGGGTCCACGATCACGGGGGCTTTGGTCGTCCGCGTCGGCCCGCCCGGATGGATGGATGGTGTCCCCACCGCCGCGGGCCGGCGTCGCGTCGGGGCCCCCCGACGAACCGGCTCGGACCCCGCGCCGGCACGACCGCCGCGGGGACCGCAAGTCCTCGAACCGTCACAAGGGTGCGAATCAACGAAGGAGGGAGCTACGACGTGTCGTCCCCGGCCCGCCCGCGACGCCCCGGGGGCGTCGCCGCGCGTCGAGGCGTCGACAAGGATGCGGGGGTGAGATCGCTTCGGGCTGGACCATGACCCCGGCCTCCTTGCCAGGCCATCACTCGCGCCGGACGTGCTCGGCGCCCCGTCGTCGTCCTACCGGGGCAAAATCCCGAACCGGGCGGAAGAATAATTCAAGTTCCGCGGCCTGTCTACAGCAACTTTCCATTTCGACCGCCCCCGGCCCGACCGGGCCGACTAGCGCCCCGGTCAGCGCCGCGGCGGATGCGCCGGCAGCGGCTCGCCGGCGCGGCGCCGCAATTCGAGCGCATAACGAGGGTCCGTCGCCGCCAGCTCGCAGAGCCGGTCGGGGATCGTCGGCACCTTCCGGACCTCCAGCCCCAGGCACGGCGCCTCGACCGGCACCGGACAGCTCCCGCATTTCGTCGCGCTCTCGCCCATCGCCCCGATCACCCCTAAGGACCACCGCCGATGACGCCGCCGTCGCCCCTCCTCTCCTAGTTGGAATTCCGCCGCGAATCCGGCAGGGATTCTCGGGAAAAAAATGGGCGGGACGATCGCGATGGTCGAAGCCGGCCGCCGCAATTCAAATCATTTTCAAATATGTAAATACTATATTATTATGCGAATCGTTCGGCGCGGAACGAACCGAACGGGGCACTGGAGAGGCCGGGGCGAGTCTGCGGCCGGCTCGCCCCGATTCGGAACGAACCGAACGAGGGTCTGGAGAGGGTGGGCGGGCTGTGACGACGGCCCGTCCCGGCGCGGAACGAACCGAACGAGGGGCCCGGGGAGGGGAAGCGGGCGGGTGGCCGGGGCATGCTCGGTGCGGTCGCCCTGCCCCGGCCACTCGCCGAAGCCGCCTCGCCCCGGGCCGGCGCGAAACGAACCGAACGGGGCACTGGGGAGGCTGGGCGGCGGTTGTCACCGCGAGGCCCGGATTCGGAACGAACCGAACGAGCCCTTGGAGAGGGTGGGAAAGCTGTGCCGTTGGCCAAGACCACAGTACAGGATGGGGGAGCGGACGGCACGCGGAGCGTGCCTGCTACAGGAGGCTGACGGGGTCGACGTCGATGGCGAGCTCGACGCCGGGGCGGTGGGGCAAGGTGGGGAGGGCGGCCTTGAGGAGGGACTGCAAGGGGGCGGGGCCGGGGGCGCGGAGCTGGAGGTGGAAGCGGTAGAGGTTGCGGATCTTGGCGACGGGGGCGGGCGCGGGGCCGTACTGGCGGACGGAGGGGTCGGAGGCCCGGGCGAGGACCTCGCCGACTTCGCGGAGGTAGGACTCGACGGCCTTCTCGTCGGCGCCGCGGGCGATCAGGCGGACGAGCCGGCCGAACGGCGGGACGCCCTTCTCTTCGCGCCGGGGGAGCTCGGCGGCGACGAAGCCGAGGTAGTCGTGGTCGCGGGCGCACTGGATGGCGGGGACGTCGGGGCTATACGTCTGCACGAGGACCCGGCCGGGGCGGTCGCCGCGGCCGGTCCGGCCGGCGACCTGGGCGACGAGCTGGAAGGTCCGCTCGGCGGCGCGGAAGTCGGGCAGGTGCAGGGCGGTGTCGGCGTTGACGACCCCGACCAACGTCACGTTCGGGAAGTCGAGCCCCTTGGCGATCATCTGGGTACCGAGCAGGATGTCGACCTCGCCGGCGCGGAAGGCGGCGAGGACCTTCTCGTGGCTGCCGGGCGACCGCATCGTGTCGGAGTCCATCCGCCGGATGACCCGGTCCGGAAACGCGGCCGTGACCTCGCGCTCGAGCCGCTCGGTGCCGATGCCGCCGTAGTGCAGGCAGGTCGCCCGGCACGCCGGGCAGGCCGTCGGCGGCTCGCGCTCGGCGTCGCAGGTGTGGCAGAGCGCCCGACGGCGCCCCTTGTGGTGGGTCAGGGCGACGTCACACGCATCACATTTGACCACATGGCCGCACTTCGGGCAGAGGATGAAGGTGTGGAAGCCGCGACGGTTCAACAGCAGGATCACCTGGCCTCCCACGGCCAGGGCCTCGGTGACGGCCAACCGCAACGCGGCGCTGAGCGCCCCCACGGCCTGGCCACGCTCGGGCTTCTCGTCGCGGAGGTCGATCAGGGCGACCTCGGGCATCGGCCGGTCGGCGACGCGGCGGGTCAACGTCAGCTTCGTGTACCGGCCGACCTCGGCGTTGCGCCAGCTCTCCAGGGCCGGGGTCGCCGAGCCGAGCAGGACGGGGACCTTCTCGAGCTGGGCGCGCTTGACGGCCACGTCGCGGGCGTGGTAGCGGGGGACGGTCTCCTGCTTGAACGTGCTCTCGTGTTCCTCGTCGATGACGATCAGGCCGAGCCGACGGGTCGGGGCGAAGACGGCCGAGCGGGCGCCGACGACGACCTGGACCTCGCCCGCGGCGATCGCGCGCCAGTGGCGGTGCCGCTCGGCGTCGCTGAGGTGGCTGTGCAGGACGGCCACGCGGTCGAACCGGCGTCGGAAGCGGCGGATGGTCTGCGGCGTCAGGCTGATCTCGGGCACCAGTACGATCGCCTCGCGCCCCCGCGCCACCACGCGCTCGATCGCCTTGAGGTAGACCTCCGTCTTGCCGCTGCCGGTGACGCCGTGGAGCAGGAAGGCCGCGAAGGCGTCCCCCTCCAGGGCCGGCGCCAGGCCGCGGAGGACCTCGTCCTGCTCGGTGGTCAGGGCCTCGGGTGGGCCGCCGTCGTCGGTCGGGGCGTCGGCGACGGCCGGCAGGCGGACCTTGCTCATCCGTCGCTTGACGGTGTGGATCAACCCCCGCTTCCGCAAGCTCCCCACCGGCCCCGGCGCGCAGCGGGCCATCCGGCAGACGTCGGCCAGGGTCAGCGGGACCTCCGACCGGCAGAGGATCGCCAGCACCTCGGCCTGCTTCGCCGGCAGTTGCAGGGATTCGCGTTTCTCCTGGACCTCCTCCGGCACGACCAGGCACGTCTGCACCTGCGTCCCCGCCTGCTTCTTGACCCCCGCCGGCACCACCGCGTCGAGCGCCTGGCCCCACGAGCAGGCGTAATAACCGGCCATCCAGCGCGTCAGTTCGAGCATCGCCGCGTCGATCAACGGGGGGTCGTCGAGCACGTCGAGCACGTCCTTGATCCGCCCCGGCTCGACCCCCTCCTCCGCCCGGTCGTCGACCCGCACGCAGTAGCCGACCGCCGGCGCGTTCCCCTTGCCCAGGGGGACCTCGACCCGCTGCCCCGCTCGCAATCGGTCGCGCAGCCGGGGGGGGATGCGGTAGGTCAGCACCGACTCCAGGGGCCGGTTCACGACCACCCCCGCGAACGGGCCCTCGACCCCCTCGTCGAAGAGCGCCCCCTGCCGTTTGCCGTTGACAAGGCTCATCGGCCCGCCCTAACTGGAAACGGTCGCGGTCGCCGCCCCGCGCGGGGCCTTCCTGGCGCACCGCCTATTATCGGCCACGCGGCCCGAATACTCAACGGCTGTCCACATCGATTCGCGACGGCCGGCGACGGCCGGGAGGCGCTGGCGGATGCGACTGGGGCTCTTCGGCGGGACGTTCGACCCGATCCACCTGGGGCACCTGATCCTGGCCGAGTCGTGCCGCGAGGCCTGCGCGCTCGACCGGGTCTGGTTCGTCGTGGCCGGCTGGCCGCCGCACAAGGGGGCCGGGCGGACGCCGGTGGCCGACCGACTCGAGATGGCCCGGATCGCCGTCGCCGGCCACCCGGCCTTCGAGGTCTCGGAGCTCGAGGCCGTCGGGGACGGCCCGCATTACAGCGTCCGGACGCTCGAACGGGTCCGCGCCGAGCGGCCCGACGATGACCTCTTCTTCCTGATCGGCGCCGACAGCCTCGTCGATCTGCCCTCCTGGCGCGAGCCCGGCCGGATCGCCGCCTTGGCGACGATCGTCGTCGTCAACCGCCCCGGCATTGATCCTCCCGAGGCCCTCCCACCGCCCGACCTCGGCCCCGACTGTTTACCCTTCCAGTTCGTGACCATCCCCCCGATCGGCATCGCCTCGCACGACCTCCGCCGCCGCGTCGCCGACGGCCGCAGCATCCGCTACCAGGTCCCGCGCGGGGTCGAGGCGTACATCGATGCCCAGAAACTGTACAAGAGCTCGCAGCCCGCGCCGATCGTCCCTACTATATAAGGAGGGTCCGCGGCGGGAGGCTTGCCGATGGCGTCCGAGATCGAAGTTGCCCCGTACGGAGAAGAGTGGGCCTCACGCGTGTCACCCGAGGGCGAAGTCGGCGACCACTGCGTCCTCGAATTCGCGCTCGCGGAGAAGCAGCTTCGACTCCGCGTCGCCCCCTGGGAATGGCGGTTCAGCCGATGGTCGGAGGCGATGTTCGGAGACTTCTACCTGGAGCGCTTCGCCCACAACGCCGGTGAACCCGACGACCTCCGGATGCCCTGGAGCATCGTCGGGTTCCACAGTTGGAGGCAAGAGGATGGGCGTTGCCGCCTCAGCCTCCACTGCCGTCACATCCGCTGGAATTGGACGTCGGCCTGGCCGATGATTTCGCGGGGGCCGTCCTGACCTCGACACCGCGACGACCCTCGTGGCGTCTCCCTCAATCGAGCAACCACCGTCATCGAAAAAGAGGCCGCCCATGTCTGCCTTGACGCCGGCCCAGAGGCCGCCGAGACCCGAGATCGAGTACCCCGAGGACAACGGTGAACCCTTGTCGGAGAACACCCTCCAGTTCGAGTGGATCGCGACCATCAAGGGGGGCCTCGACGCCCTGTTCCGCGACGCCACGAAGGTCTTCGTCGCAGGGGACCTGCTCTGGTATCCCGTCGAGGGGGACAACACCACCCGCATGGCCCCGGACGCGATGGTCGTCTTCGGCCGTCCCAAGGGGTATCGCGGCTCCTACATGCAATGGCTGGAAGAGGGCGTCGCGCCGCAGGTCGTATTCGAGGTCCTCTCGCCCGGGAATCGGGCCGGGGAAATGATCCGTAAGTTCCGGTTCTACGATCGTTTCGGGGTCGAGGAGTATTACATCTACGACCCGGATCGGGTCGAACTGAACGGCTATCTCCGGCAGGCGGGGGCCTTGGAGGAGATCCCGACCCTCGACGGCTGGGTCAGTCCACGGCTCGGGATCCGGTTCGACATGGGCGGCCCGGAGCTCGCCATCCTCGGCCCGGACGGCCGCCCGTTCGTCTCCTACATCGACTTGGCCCGCCAGCGCGACGAGGCGGCTCATCAGCGCGACGAGGCCGCCCGCCAGCGCGACGAGGCCGCCCGCCAGCGCGACGAGGCGGCTCATCAGCGCGACGAGGAACGTCGCCGCGCCGAGCGGCTGGCCGAGCGGCTGCGGGCGCTGGGCGTGGATCCGGGGGAGGATTCATGATCTACGAAGTTTAAATATTTTACTCAATTCAAATTCTATGAATCACACGGTCTTGGTTAGCTGGGTTTTCGCGGGCGTATTCCCCCCGGCCAGGCCGCCCGGCTCCTCCTCGAGTTCGACGGTGGAGGGCTCGTCGTCGCGGGCGGAGTCGGAGCATTGGAAGTGGGGCGAGGAGGGGGGGCCGAGGCGGGCGGGGGCCTCGTCGCCGAACTGGGCGATGGCGTCGGTGCCCCGGGAGCGTGCGAGTTCCAGCGCGGCGGCGGCGGCGACGAGCAGGGCGGCGGGCTCGCGGGCGTGCTCGGGGAACGTGGCCACGCCGATCGACACGGTCAACGGATAGGTCGAGGTGACGGCGGCCTCGATGACCCCGCGGCGGATCGCCTCGGCGACCACGAGGCGGGCGTCGGCCGCCGGGGCGCCGGGCAGGACGACGGCCAGGCCGTCCTCGTCGACCCGGGCGACGAGGTCGCCGGCGCGGAGCGTCGCGACGATCGTCCGGGTCGCGCGGCGAAGCGCCGCGTCGGCGAGCTGCGGCCCCTGGACGTCGCGGATCACGTCGAGCCGGTCGACGACCACCCGCAGGACCGACAAGGGCTCGCGACGACGCCGCGAGGCGGCCAGCGCCAGCGGCAGGAACGCCTCCAGGAACGCGACGTCGGGCTGGCCGGTCAGCGGGTCGCACCAGGGCGGGGACGTCGCCCCGGCCCCGGCCCCCTCGGCCTCGGCCGCCGCGGCCAGGACGCACAGGGCGCGGAGCTGAGCCAGGACGGGGGACGGGCAGTCGCCGGGCTCGACCCGCAAGGTCCCCAGCGATCGGCCGCGCAGCTCCAGCGGGAGCCGCAGGGCGCCCGCGGGCGTGGGCCCTTCGGCCGGGGGGGTCGTCTCCTTCACGTCGCTGATCGTGCTCAGCGCCGGGTCGCTGCGGCCGGCCATCGCCCGCGCCGACTCGGGCCAGCAGGCCAGCCGCCTCGGGCTGTGCCCCGCCGCCGGCGGCCGGAACAGTTCGACCCGACGCGCCCCGGCGACCCGGGCGGCCAGGCGGACCAGTGCGTCCCGGACCGCCGTCGGGTCGGCCGCCGAGGCGACGAGCCCCGCCAGCTCGAGCACCGCGCCGTCATCGCGACGGCCGGGCTCGAGCCGATCTTGCACCCAAGCCCGGAGTCGTCCCCACGGGCCGGGCGGCCCGGCGCCGGGCCCGGTCTTGTTCCCCTTCTCCTGGTCGCGCAGCATGTTCGGCGATCGCCCCGGTGCCGTCCCGGGCCCTCGCCGCCCCGCCGTGCGGCCCTCCGGCCCGTCTCCCCAGAAGCCTAGGTCGCGATTGCCGACGGCGTCGGCACCAGACCGGCCTTGCCAGAACCGGCCCGAGTCGTCAGGATGCCGCCGCACGTCTCCCGGGCGCCTCGACCGGGCATCGCCATCACCGTCCCGTCCGATCCGATCCGTCTCGTTTCGTTGGCCGCCCCTGGGGGGCGAGGGCCGTATCGCCATGCGGAAGAGGCTCCACGCGGCCGGCTCGTGGTTGTTGGCCCTGCTGGCCCTGGGCCAGGGGGGGTGCGCCTCGCTCGGTTTCCGCCGCGAGGCCGTGCCCAACCCGCTGGTCGTGCCGACGCGGGACTTCGAGTCGGTCTGGAAGGCCACCGTCCAGGCCGTCGACGACTACTTCGACATCGCCTCCGAGAACCGGCTCTCGCGGACCATCCGCACCGAGCCGAAGATGGGTGCGACCCTGCTGGAGCCCTGGTACGGCGACTCGGCCGACGTCTCGCAACGGCTGGAGGCCACCCTCCAGTCGATCCGCCGCTACGCGATCGTCCACGTCGAGCCCGCCCCCTCGGGCGCCGGCCTGGCCGTGCGCGTCGAGGTCTTCAAGGAGCTCGAGGACCTGGCCAAGCCCGACCGCCAGACCGCCGGCCGCGCCACGTTCACCAGCCAGTTCCCCGTCAACCGCGTCCGCGAGATCGTCGGGCCGATCCCCTTGCCCATCGGCTGGATCGACAAGGGCCGCGACGCCGCGCTGGAGCAGGTCATCCTCGGCAAGATCCGCCGCAAGCTCGCACCCTGAGCGTGTTTCTCTCCGGAGACCGGCCCCCGGCGCGCAGCATCAGGCGCGCCGGGGCCGGCCCGGTCGTTGGAGTCGGCGACGGCCGGCTCAGTTGGCGTTGAAGGTCCAGTAAGCCCCCAGGCCCGCGATGCCGATCCAGCGGATCGTCGGGTCGAGGAGGGCGGCGCGGTGTGCCGGCGAGGCCATCCACATGGCCCCGATCGAGGCCGAGCTGCCCATCGCCACGTTCTGCCGCCGCGCGGCCATGACGTGGTGGCCCATGCCCCGGGCCTGCTGCTGGGCGTTGTTGGCCTGCGCCCAGCTCGTGAGGCTGCCGTCGACGCCCACCGGCGACAGGCCGGCCGAGGCCCTCGTGGAGTTGAGCCAGCCGACGAACCCGTACGGGTCGGCCGCCGGTTGCTCGACCGCCGCCGTCGCGGCCGGGGCCCGCTTGCTGCCCGGGTCGATGACCCAGAGCCCGTCGGCCCGCCGGTAGCCGTAGCCCCAGACCCCCTGGCTCGTCAGCCAGACCCACTGCTTGGCCGGCGTCGTGGCCGTCGCGGCCGTCGCCGCCGGGGTCGGGGGCGGTTCGGCCGCCGAGGCGGCCGTCGTCGCGAACATCGTCGTCAGGATGGCCCCGAACAGGGCCGGGCGGGAGGTGAAGGGACGGACACGGTTGCAAATCACGTTGCGCATGCAAGTCATCAATTGACTGGACTCCGTCAGGAACCACGCGGACGCGGGCCGCTCCTCTGCGGCCGGTTACCTGTCGCCCCGACACACACCCACGGTCTTCCCTTTACCGAGGGCCCGTTCCCGAGGCGACGTCCGCGGCGGAGTCCCAAAATGGGCCGCCCGCAAACTCAATGCAACCGGAAAATTCCCCCTAGATTCAATTGAATGAGCCGCAAGACACGTCGGCATGACGGCAATCCGAACGAAAGCACTATGCAACCACGCGAGTTACGTCGCGAGAACGCAGGGGTGCGCCTGGGCCAGTCGTGTTGAAAAAAAGCGACACGGCTGGCCCGGATCGAGCCAGGCGCTCAGCGCCGGAGGCGTCGCGAGAGCGACCGCGTGGCCGCCGAGTCGGGGGCGAGTCGCTCGGCGCGCTCGGCGGCGCGGAGCGCCTCGGGGCGGCGGTGCGCGGCGTCGAGGGCCAGCGCCAGGTGATAAAACACGTCGGGGCGGTCCGGCAGCCGGCGGGCGGCGAACTCGAGCTCGCCGACGGCGCGGGCGGGCTGCCGCAGCGCCAGGTAGGCCTGGCCGCGGCGGAACCGGGCCTCGGGGTCGTCGGGGGCCTGCTCGACGACCTGGTCGAGCCGCGCCAGGGCCTGGTCGGGCCGGTCGCGGGCGAGCTGGATCGTCGCCACCCGGAGCAGGGCCGGCGTCGAGGACGGCTCGACTTCCAGGGCGCGGAAGTAGGCCGCCAGGGCGTCGTCGGGCCGCCCCAGGGCCTCCAGGACGCGGCCGGCGGCGAGCTGCGCGTCGAGCCGTCGCGGGTCGAGTTCGATGGCCCCGTCGAGCTGCTTCAACGCGTCGCCGGGCCGGCCGAGGCGATCGAGGGCCTCGGCGAGCGCGACCATCGCGTCGACGTAATCCTTGTCCAGCTCGAGGGCTCGGCGCTGCTGGGCCTCGGCTTCGCCGAGCCGGCCGGCCGCGGCGAGGGCCAGGCCGTAGCGGTGGTGGACCTCGGCCGACCGCGGCGCCTCGGCCGCGAGCCGGTCGAGGATCGCCAGGGCGCGGGGCAGGTCGTGCCGCTCGATCGCCTCCTGCGCCTCGGCCCCGAGCCGCTGCCGCCGCTCGACCTCCGCCGCGGTCGGGCGGTCCGGGCGGCGATCCGGGCCGACGCAGCCGGCCAGCAGCGCGGCCAAGGCAACGGCGATGACGGCCCGACGCCGCATGCTCCCCCTCCTTGGGGACGACCTCGGCCTTGGTCCGGACCCGCGGCGCGGCCCGAGGGGCTCGCGGCGGCGGTCGGGTAACGTACGGCCGCCCCCGCCGCCGGTCAACCCCGTTCCAGGCCCGCGGGCCCGTTGGCGACGGCCGGCGCGGCGGCTACACTCCGGGATGGGCCGACGTTCGTCGGCCCGATCGACCCCCTCGGCATCTCTTCCCGGCTTCGAACGAAAGGCGGTGGACGATGACCCTGCGCAGTCGCGTCGGCGTCGCAACGGCGGTCGTGGCCTGCCTGCTGGCCCTCCCGCTGCTGGCCCAGGAGTCGAAGAAGAAAGGGGCGACCGGCGCCTCCCCGAAGGCCGCGGCCGCGACCGCCGAGCCCCGCAAGGGGCCCGATCAGGTCCGGCGCGTGCCACCGTATTTCGCCCAGCTCAAGCTCACCGACGCCCAGCGCGAGTCGATCTACAAGGCCCGCGCGCGCCACCTCCCGGAGATCGAGAAGCTCCAGAAGCAGCTCGACGACAAGCACGCCCAGCTCATGGCCGAGAGCGAGGCCGTCCTGACCCCCGCCCAGAAGCAGCAGCTCGCCCAGCTCCGCGCGTCGGCCAAGAACCGGGGCCCCCACGAGGAAGCCGACGAGGAAACCGCCAAGGCCGCCCCCGAGCCCGCCAAGGCCAAGGCTCGCCGCCCCCGCTGACCCGCAAGGGCCCGGCGCGCAACGGCGCCGGGCCCCGAAGGCGTCGGACCGGCCCGAGATATGCAACGCCGGCCCCCTCCCCCGGCGGCGAGCCGTCGTGACCACAACGCAAGGGGCAAAGATCCATGGAACAACAGGACCTGGAGCATCCCGACAAGACGCGGCGCGGCCATCGCCCGGGCCGTTGGATGCCCGACCAGGACGCGCTGGAGGACTGGCTCGAGGGGATCACCGACGCGGTCGAGGCGAAGCCGGCCGACGCCCCGCTGCAACCGGCCGTCGAGGGGCTCCGCGACCTGCTCGACCGCGACCCGGTGGCGCGGATGCTCTTCACGCAGATGATCGAGCAGGTCCCGCACTCGAAGAAGTATCGCAAGCGGCACCTGACGAACGTCGACCAGTTGCTCCGTCTGATCGACGAGGTGATCGGCCGGGCGCCCGAGTACAACGAGACGGGCCTGGTCGGGGTCCCCCTGAACGCCGTGCTCGACTGGTGCATGGGGACGCCGGCCGGCTTCGCCGCGTTCCGCCTCGACGCGGTCAACGCCGCCTTCCGGACGATCCTCCGGGCCTGGTGCGACTTCCTGAGCGGCCCCGGCTCGCTCCACGTCCTGAACGACTCGCCCCGCGGCTGGTTCTGCGAATCGGCCCGAAAATCGACGGGCATTGACCAATTCCACCACGACCCCAAGGCCCCGCACCGGGGCTTCGCGTCGTGGAACGACTTCTTCACCCGGCGGTTCAAGGAAGGCCGTCGGCCGGTCGCCGAGCCCGACGACGCCAAGGTGATCGTCGCCGCCTGCGAGGCGACGCCGTACGCCATCGGCCTGAAGGCGAAGCGGCAGGACCGCTTCTGGGTCAAGGCGCAGCCGTATTCGCTCCGCGACATGCTCGACGACGACGAGGACGCCGCGCCGTTCGTCGGCGGGACGGTGTACCAGGCGTTCCTCGACGCCCACAACTACCACCGCTGGCACAGCCCGGTCTCGGGCACGGTGCGCAAGGCGTTCGTCAAGGAGGGGACGTATTACTCGGAGGCCGAGTCCGAGGGCCAGGATCCCGAGGGGCCGAAGAAGTCGCAGGGCTACCTCGCGCACGTCGCGACGCGGGCGATCCTGCTCGTCGAGGCCGACGACCCGGTCATCGGCCTGATCGCCTTGATGTTCATCGGCATGGCCGAGGTCTCCTCGTGCGTCTTCCACCCCCAGATCCAGGCGGGCCACCGGTTGACGAAGGGGGACGAGGTCGGCTACTTCCAGTTCGGCGGCTCGACCTACTGCATGATCTTCCGGCCCGGCGCCGTCGCCGAGTTCGCCGTCGGTGCCCTGCCCGACCCGCACGCCCACTCGGCCTCGCTCGTGCTCGTCAACTCCCGGCTCGCCCGTTCCCCGTAGGGCCCGCTCTTGCGGACCTCTTCCATCCTATCATTTGAAGAGGTCCGCAAGAGCGGG
>DASZMJ010000003.1:0-10632 GCA_035551935.1 Isosphaeraceae bacterium | reverse complement strand
CCAGGCCGTGGGTGACGGCGTTGCCGCGGATCTTGTTCTTGCCCTCGGGGGTGAGGGGACCCGTGCTCAATTGAGCATTTCTACGATTTGCCTCGATCCGTTTCTCCGACGGCGGCATGGTGCGCATCGGCGGTCTTCTCCCAACGCTCCGCGGCGTCGCGGGCGATCGGCTCCATCCGGACTGTTCCCGGGCACGATGTGCGACGTTGCCATACGATGAACCCGGGTCTCCGTTCGGGACCGATCACCGAGACCGTCCCGATCTCACAATGATACGGTCCGAATCTGGGATGTAAAGGGGGTCCTCTCCAGAACGAGGGCGTCGGACGAAGGCCCCGCACCGGCGAGATCACCCGAGCGGAACGAATGGAAAAAAAGAAGGCGGTAGGCACTAGATTTCCTGGTCCGACTTGATTAATCTGCCGTCAGTCTCATCGCAAATGACCCAGATTCTGTCTTCCGCGGAAACCATTCAATCTGGGCAAAGGCCGGGAACCGATGTAGGTTTCCTCTTCAACGGGAGGTCGCAATCATGTCGAGGCAGAATCGTGCTGCCCGTGTCGGGCGGCGGTGGATGGTGGCACTGGCGCTCCTCGGCGGGATGTGGGCGACGGCGGCGCGGGCGGCCGACCACATGGATTCGCCGCGGACCAAGACGTACGGCCTGCTGGACCTCAACGACATCTACATCTTCCAGTCGCCGACGCACCCCGGCAACACGGTCATGATCGCGACGGTGGCGCCGTTCGCCGGGTTCTACAGCCAGACGCTGTTCAGCCCGGTCGGCGACTACGAGCTCAAGATCGACAACACGGGCGACTACATGGAGGACATCACCTATCGCTTCACCTTCTCGATGCCGAACCGGCGCGCGGTGCAGCGGGTGACGGTCGAGCGGATCGAGGGCGAGAAGAGCCGGGTGGTCTCGCAGGGGCTGACCGGCCGGACGATCGCGGTGGCCGGCGGCGGCAAGCTGGCGGCGGGGCTCTTCGACGACCCGTTCTTCTTCGACGAGAACGCCTTCTTCGCGTTCAAGGCCTCGGGCAACCCGGCCGCCTTCTGCAACCCCGGGCACAACTTCTTCGCCAACGCCAACACCATGGCGATCGTCCTGGAGGTCCCCAGCGCCGAGCTCGTGCAGAACAAGTTCGTGTCGACCATCAACATGTGGGCCACCACGAGCCTCAACGACGAGCAGTTCGACCGCGAGGGGCGGCCGGCGATCAACACGGTCCTGATCCCCGCCAACCTGAAGGACGCCTTCAACTCGGGCGTGCCGCACACCGACCGGCTCCTGTTCTGGGACACCGTCATCGCCTCGCTGAAGGGCCTGGGCAACACCCCCGACGACACGCTCAACCTCGCCATGCTGGTCCTGCCCGACGTCAACAGCTTCGACACCACCAACCCCATGGGCTTCCCCAACGGCCGTCGCCTGACCGACGACGTCATCGACGAGGAATACCAGCTCCTCCTGAAGCACTTCGGCGTCACCACCGACTGCGTCGGCAACGACTCGAACTTCCGGTTCGCCTTCCCCTACCTCGCCGTGGCCAACCGCTACAACCTCAAGTGAGCCGGGGACGCCCCGGCAGGTTTGCCAGGACATCGGCCTCTCGAGGCCGACCCTCTTCCTCGTAGCAGGCACGCTCCGCGTGCCGTCCGCCACGACCCAAGAGCTTTGTGTTCGGGCGGACGGCACGCGGAGCGTGCCTGCTACGAAGCCGGGCCGACGGCGAGCACCCCGGCATCGAGTTCGAACATCGACGTATTTGATCATCTCGGCGACGACCATCCACCACGAAAACACGAGCCTTGCGGTCGATTCCGGAGGAGGCGTCGCCGCCCGACCCCGCGAGGGACAAGACCATGAACGCGCGATGGCCCGTGATCCTCGGCATGCTCGCGGTCGTCCCCGGCCTGGCCGCGCAGACGGCCGGGCCCGCGACGGACGCGAAGGCGAAGTCGCAGTCGCAGGCGAAACCGAAGCCGAAGCCGAAGCCGCGGGACCCGAGGGCCCTGGACAAGACGCCGCCCCCCGACGACGAGGGCGAGGACCTGCGCCCCTTCACGCTCAGCACCGAGGGGGCGATCCGGATGCTCGAGGGCCGGCTCAAGGACGACCCGAACGACGTCGCCAGCCGGCTCATGCTCGGCGAGATGCACGTCCGCCACGCGCACGAGGCGGGCGATCTGGCCGGCTTCGAGCGGGCCGAGGCGTGCTTTCGGGCCGTCCAGAAGGCCCGGCCGACCGACCGCCGCGCCCAGCTCATGCTGGCGATGGTCCTCTGCGACCGGCACAAGTTCGCCGAGGCGATGGCGATGGCGCGCCGGGTCGCCGCCAAGAACCCGAAGAACATCGACGCGATGGCCACGATCGCCGACGCGAACCTCGAGCTCGGCCGCTACGACGAGGCCGAGGCCGGCTGCAAGGCCCTCATGAAGCTGACCCCCGAGCCGCCGGTGATGGCCCGCGTGGCGCGGCTGGCGGAATTGCGCGGCAAGACCGACGAGGCGATCGCCCTGCTCCGCCGCGCCGGCGACGAGGAGCGGCTCGCGGGGGCGCGGGAGGGCTCGCTCTGGTACCGGGTCCGGGTCGGCGACATCCTGTTCGACGCCGGCCGGCTCGACGAGGCCGAGAAGGCCATCGCCGGGGTGCTCGCCGAGAGCCCCGACCACCACGACGCGACCTACAGCCTCGGCCGCATCCGCGCGGCGCAGGGCCGGCTCTCCGAGGCGATCGCGCTGGAGGAGAAGGCCGTCGGCATCGCCGCCGAGCCGCCGATGCTCGGCCTGCTCGGCGACCTCTACCAGAAGGCCGGCCGCGACGCCGACGCGCGGGCCACCTTCGACCGCCTCGAGGCCCTGACCGCGAAGCACGACGAGTACCGCCGCGAGCGGGCGATCTACTACCTCAACCACGACGTCAAGCTCGCCGAGGCCCTGGCGCTGGCCCGCAAGGACGTCGCCGACCGCGGCGACATCTTCGGCCACGACACCCTCGCCTGGGCGCTGCTCAAGAACGGCCAGGCCGCCGAGGCCGCCGCGGAAATCGACAAGGCCCTGAAGCTCGGCACCCGCGACGCCAAGCTCTATTACCACGCCGGCATGATCCACGCCCGGCTCGGCGACACCGCCAAGGCCCGCGACTTCCTCGCCCGCGCCCTGGCCCTCAACCCCCACTTCTCCGCCCTCCAGGCCGACGACGCCCGCAAGACGCTCGACTCGCTCGGCGGGCCGGAGAAAGCCGGCTGATCGAAGAGGAATCGAACCGCAGATGACGCAGATGACGCAGATAAAGAAGAATCTGATTTATTCTTTATTTCTTCATCTGCGTCATCTGCGGTTCGATTCCTTCTTCCTTTCGGACCTCGAACTTGGCCTTGCCGGGGTCCGGGGGGGGGTTATCATGTCGGCCCGGGTGGGGTACGGACTTGAGGGAGAGGTCCGACCTCGGGACAGGACCAGTCGCGACTCGGCGCACGGAGGCGGCCATGCCGGAGCGAGGGGGGAAGCGGACCTGGGTCGTCGGCGCGCTGACGGTCGCGGCGATCGGCGGGGCGATGGCGTACTACAAGGGCCGGCCGGGCCCGTTCGCGTCGTCGTCGAAGGCGAAGGCCGAGGCGCCCTCGCCGTATAACGGGTCCACGCCGATGGCGACCCTCGTCGCGGCGATCAAGGCCGGCGACGCCCGCGCGCTGGCCGAGGTCTTCGAGCGCACGACCGGCCCCGACGCCCCGGCGCCCGGGGCGGTCGACGAGGCCGAGGCGCCCGAGGCGATCGCGCTGTTGGGGGCCCTGCGCGACGGCCGGCCGAGGTTCGGCGACGTCGGCCAGGCGACGGCGATGGCCGTCGCCGGTCGGGTGTTCGACCGGCTCGCGATCGACCCGGCGCCGGCGGCCTGGTCGGAGGCGTTGCCGCCGACGCAGGACCTGTTGATGGCGGGCCTGGGGCACCGCGACGGCGTGGTCCGCGCCGCGACGCTGGAGGTCGTCGGCCGGCTCTGGAACTGGATCCCGGGCCGGACGATGTTCCGCGTCGAGGAGCGGGCCGTGGGGGTCTGGAAGGAGTCGTTGTATCAGCCGGTGCTCCGCGCCCTGGCCGCGCCCGACCCGACCACCCGCGCCGCGGCCGTGGCCTGCCTGGCCGCCTTGCCGATCGACGACGCCGCGGCCCCGGCCGTCGCATACGTGGCCGACAAGACCTCGGCCGAGGTCCGCAAGCGGGCCCTGCTCGGCTTCGCCCGCCGCGCCTCGATCCTGCCCGACGACATGATCCTGCCCCGCCTCCACGACGCCGACAAGCTCGTCGCGCTGGTCGCCGAGACGGTGCTCAAGGGCCGCGGCCTGACCCCCGACCAGATCGCCCTGGGCCGGCTCGTCTTCCACCCCGACGCCCTGGAGCGCGGCTCGGTGATCCCCAAGCTCGCCGGCCGGACCGACATCGACCCGGTCCTCTGGCTCCTGCACCTCTCGCGCGACCCCGTCGCCGACGTCCGCGCCCGCGCCGCCTCGGCCCTGGCCCACCAGGACGCCCCCGAGGCCCGCGCCCGGCTCGAGGCCCTCGCCGCCTCCGACCGCTCCCCCCTCGTCCAGGACGTCGCCCGTCGCCTCCTCCGCGACGCCGACGCCACCGTCTCCCTGCCCCCCCTGCCAGGCTCGGCGAACCTGAACCCGCGGGCCAATTGAAAAAGTGCTGAGTGCTGAGTGCTGAGTGAAGAGGAGGCCGGGGCGCGGTCATCTCCTCTTCACTCAGCACTCTTCACTCAGCACTCGGCACTTCTTCGAGGCACTCAGCACTTCCCCGCTCCCCCCTGGCGATGCCCCCGCGCGCCGGTTCTAATCCGGGGTGGTCGATCAACAACCAGGTCATGACCCGGGGGGCGACGCCATGAGGGACGGACACGGTGGCATCAGCCGCCGCGCGTTCGCGCGCGGGGCGGGGGCGGCGGCGATCTCGGCGGCGAGCTACGCGAGGGCGTTGGGGGCGAACGAACGGGTGGGCGTGGGCTACATCGGCTTCGGCCTGATCGGCAAGCGGCACGTCCTCGACTTCAAGGACCTGGAGGACGTCAACAACGTCGGCGTCGCCGAGGCCCACAGCGGCCGTCGCGACGAGGCGTGCGCGCTGATCGGCGGCAAGGTCGAGGGGTATTCCGACTTCCGCAAGCTGCTCGACCGCAAGGACGTCGACGCCGTGGTCGTCTCGACGCCGGATCACTGGCACGCCCTGATGGCGATGATGGCGTGCGACGCGGGCAAGGACGTGTACGTCGAGAAGCCGACGACGCTGTTCGTCCGCGAGGGGCGCTGGATGCTCGACGTGGCGAAGCGGACGAAGCGCGTCGTCATCGTCGGCACGCAGCAGCGGTCGGGGCCGCACTACCAGCGGGCGCGCGAGCTGGTCCACCAGGGGCGGATCGGCCGGGTCGTGGGCGTGCGGATGGCGTCGTACCGCAACATCATGCCCGGCTTCGGCACGCCGCCGGACACGACGCCGCCGCCGGAGCTGGACTGGGAGATGTGGCTCGGGCCGACGGCCTACCACCGGTACAACCCGAACCGGGGCATCTACCACTTCCGATGGTTCTGGGACACCTCCGGCGGTCAGATGACGAACCTCGGGCAGCACGCGCTCGACATCGTCTACTGGTTCCTCGACCTCGACGCCCCCCGCGCCGTCACGAGCGTCGGCGGCCGGTTCGCGCTCAAGGACAACGGCGAGACGCCGGACACGCAGGACGCGCTGTTCGAGTTCCCGGGGCTCGTCGTGGGCTGGGAGCACCGCGAGGTGTCGCGCGGGCAGGAGACGATGGGCCTGCTCGAGTTCCAGGGGACCGACGGCACGATGGTCGTCAACCGCCGCGGGTTCGAGATCGTCCCCGACCGCCAGATCGACCCCTCGGCCGCCGTGCCGCGGTTCGGCCAGTCGCACCCGACGGGCGGCCCGCCGAAGACCGACCAGGCCGCGCCCAACCGCAACGCCGGCGGCTTCCGGACCGAGCCCTTGAAGGACACCTCGGGCAACGAGTACGACCAGTTCCGGCGCCACGCGCGGCACTTCCTCGACTGCATCAAGTCGCGCCAGACGCCGGTCTCGGACCTCGACTCCGGCCACCGCGTCGTCACCGCCTGCCACCTGGCGAATCTCTCGCTCCGCCTCGGCGGCCGACGGCTGCGCTGGGACGCCGCGAATGAGACGATCCCCGGCGATTCCGAGGCCGCCGCGATGCTCGAACGCCCGTATCGTTCCCCCTGGGACGCGGTCCGCGATCGCGTGTTGAAGGGCTGATCCCGGTCCCCCGTAGCAGGCACGCTCCGCGTGCCGTCCGCCTTCCTGAAGCCGTACTTTGGTTAAGGCGGACGGCACGCGGAGCGTGCCTGCTACGGGGAGCACACGACTTCGGAGATGATGCCATGAGACCGAATCGTCGCGAATTCCTCGGCGGCGCCCTGGCGCTGGCCGCCCCGGCGGTGCTGCGCGGCGAGGAGCCGAAGTCGAAGTCGAAGCCGGTGGCGCTCGGGATCGTCGAGTACTCGCTGGGCCGACGATTCCGCGGCGCCCGGCCCCCGGGGCCGGGCATGGCGAGCCCGGACCCGGTCGCGTTCCTCGATGCCTGCCATTCGCTCGGCGCCGGCGGCATGCAGCTCAACCTCGGCGTGCGCGACGCCGACGCGGCGGGCAAGCTCCGCGCGAAGGCCGAGGAATACGGCATGTTCGTCGAGGGGATCGCCTCGTTGCCGCGCGAGGATCGCGACGTCGACCGGTTCCGCGACGCCCTCCGCACCGCGAAGGTTTGCGGCGCGCGCGTCGTCCGGACGGGGGCGCTCTCGGGCCGTCGCTACGAGACGTTCGACTCGCTCGCCGCCTTCCGCGAGTTCGCCGACCGCGCGCACAAGTCGATCGAGCGGGCGATCCCCGTCGCCGAGAAGCTCGGCATCCGCCTGGCGATCGAGAACCACAAGGACTGGCGGGTCGACGACTTCGTCGCACTCCTGAAGAAGTTCGAGAGTGAGTATTTCGGCGTCACCCTCGACTTCGGCAACAACCTCGCGCTGCTCGACGACCCGATGGAGCTCGTCTCGGCCTTGTTGCCGCGGACGTTCGCCACGCACGTCAAGGACATGGGCGTGGAGGAGTACCGCGACGGCTTCCTGCTGTCGGAGGTCCCGCTCGGGGCCGGCATCCTCGACCTGCCGGCGATCGTCAAGTCGATCCGCTCGGCCCATCCCGACGTCCACTTCAGCCTCGAGATGATCACCCGCGACCCGTTGAAGATCCCCTGCCTCACGCCCAAGTATTTCGCCACCTTCCCCGACCTCCCCGCCCGCGACCTCGCCCGCACGTTGGCGATGGTCCGCGCCCGCGCCTCCTCGCGGCCCCTCCCCCGCGTCGCCGGCCTCTCGCCGGGCGACGCGCTGGCCCGCGAGGAGCAGAACGTCCGCGAATCGCTGGCGTATGCGAGGGACCGGCTCGGGCTCTGAGCCTGGCCACTCGGGATGGACCATCGACGGACGATCGGCGATCATGGAGGCCGAACCTCGAAGGGAGGTGCGCGATGGCGACGGCCGAATTGACGGCGCCGATGACGGCGGAGGAATTCGGCAGGAGGCCCGACCCGGGCTATCCGGAGGAGCTGGTCCGCGGGAGGGTCGTGAGCATGTCGGTGCCCGATCGGAGACATGGGCTCGTCTGCAACAAGGCGGGCCGCATTCTCGGTAACTTCGTCGATGAGCACGAGCTCGGCCGCGTGATGAACAACGATTCGGGCGTCATCACCGAGCGCGGGCCGGACACCGTCCGCGGCGCCGACGTGGCGTATTACAGCTATGAACGGCTCCCGAGGGGGACCTTGACCAAGGGATACGGGCCGGAGGTGCCCGAGCTGGTCGTCGAGGTCCGATCGCCGAGCGACCGCTGGCGCGAGGTCGTGGAGAAGGTGGCCGAGTACCTCCGCGCGGGCGTCCGCGTCGTGGTCGTGCTCGACCCCGATCCCCGGTCGGCGCACGTCTTCGACGCCGACGCGCCGCCGCGGCCGCTGGGGCCGGACGACGAGCTGACCTTGCCGGGCGTGCTCGAAGGCTTCGCCGTCCGAGTCGGGCGGTTCTTCGAGTGAAGGACGAGGGGTAAGCCGCGGGGGACACGGCCGCTCGTCGGCCTGGCTCGGGCGGCGCGGTCGTCGAGGTGGTCGGTGCGATACCCCCCGGATCGTGCCGACTCCTCGCCGTCGGTCAATCCGCTTCAAAGCATGAGCAACCCCGATAGGCGCGCAATCGCGCGGGGTCGGCTTGCGGATCGGCCATCGCGACGTAGCCGTCCGGCCGGACGAGGTAGAGCGCCCCGCGCCGGAGGCCGGCCCGCCGCATGGACGGTTGCCATGGGAAGACATGGAGCGGGAGCCCTCGCCCGGCGCAGGCTTCCTCCAGCCCGACCGGCGCCTCGCCGTAGACGTGGGCCTGCCACGCGATCGAGGCGAGCGGCGCGAAGTTGTCCCGTCCCGGCGCGGTCTCGACCCAGGGCAGGCGATCCCCGCCGCGGACCGCCCCGGCTGCGCCCTCGCTCAGGCGGCTGTGGCGATAGTGGACGCCGACCTGGGACAACGTCTCGAACAGGAAGCGACGCAACGGCGGCAGCCGGAAGAGGGAGGGCACCAGTCGCGGGACGAGCCGGGTGCGGACGAACCGGGCGAGGAAGCCTCGCGCGGTCACCATGGTGAACGCGCGATCGGTGGTGGCGACCAACCGCCGCGCGAAGGCGATCCGCTCCGGCTCGTAGGTGTCGAGCAGGTCGTCCGCGGCGCCCCCGTTCAGCACGGCGGCGAGCTTCCACGCCAGGTTCACGGCGTCGCCGATGCCCGTGTTCATCCCCTGGCCACCGACGGGGCTGTGGACGTGTGCGGCATCCCCGAGCAGGAACGCGCGTCCCATGCGGAAATGGTGCGCGACGCGGTGGTGCACGCGATAGGTCGAGAACCAGTTCACCCCCTGGATGTCGAGCTTCAGGTGCCCGATGGCCTTCCCCTTCACGTCGTCGAACGTCAGGTCGCCGTGCTCGCGGCCGGGCACGTCGCGCACGACCCCGACCAGGCGCAGGCGGCCCTCGCCCTTGAGGGGGAAGACGAGCAGGAAATCGGCCTCCTCGAGGTCGGCGTGCAGCTCGTCGTCGGTCGCCGGCCCCGTCGCCTCCACGTCGGCGACGTAGAACAGGCCCGTGTAGGTCCCGCCGGGGAAGCCGACGGCGAGCCGCTCCCGGACGGTCGAGGAGGCGCCGTCGCAGCCCGCGAGATAGGCGGCGTCGCAGGCCTCTTCGGGGCCGCCCTCGCGCCGGAGCGTCGCCCGCACCCCGCCGTCGCGCCGCTCGAAGCGGAGCAACTCCGTCCGCCGCTCCACCCGCACCCCCAGGGTTTCCAGGCGGTCGATCAGGAGCCGCTCGTGGGCATCCTGCGGGAAGACGAGCGCGAACGGGTAGGGGCTCGATCCCTCCCCGATGTGCCGCAACGGCACCCGCGCCGCGCGCGTGCCCTTCACCCAGAAGTTGAGGTTGGCGACCTTGACGCCGCCCGCGATGGCCGCGTCGGCCAGGCCGACCTGGCGGTAGAACTCCAGCGTTCGGGCCTGGACGGCCAGGGCGCGGGAGGTGGTGCCCGGCCCCGCGGCCTTGTCGATGATCCGGACCCTCACCCCGAGCCTGGTCAGCCAGAGGGCCAGCACGAGGCCGGTCGGCCCGGCGCCGACGATCAGGACCGGGACGTCGGCCCTCGATCCCCCCACCCCGCCCTCGTCGGTCGTCATGGCGCGTGGCCTCCGTCGTCGTTCGTGAGGATCGCGCGGGTGTGGGTGCGGACGATGCGCCGGATGGCCGCGGCGCCGGCGGCGTCGATGTCGGCCCAGCCGGTCGCGCGCAGGAGGGTCGCCCGCGCGACCCGGAAGACCAGCGCCTGGCCGACGATCGCCAAGAGCTTGAGCCGCGCCTCGGCGGCGTCGATGCGGCCCGCGCCGACGCGGACGATGAGGGCGGAGAGGTGGTCCACCAGCCGCCCCATCACCCCGCCGTAGAGGACGTCGAAGGCCTCGGTCGGCTCCATCTGCTCGCGCACGATGAAGCGCGCCCAGGCGGCGCTCTCGGGATGCACCATCACCTCGACGAAGCGGTCGAGGATCGCGAGCAGCTCGTCCAGCGCCGCGTCGGGGCCCTGGCCCTCGCGGTCGCTCGCCGCCGACGCGGCCGGCACGGGCGCCATGCGTTCGCCCATCCGGTCGGCGATCCGACGCGCGGCCGCGAGGTAGAGCCCCCGCTTGCCGCCGTAATGGTAGGTGATCGACGACATCGCCGTGCCGGCCGCGGCCGCGATGGCGCGCGTGCTCGCCCCGTCGAGCCCCTCCCGACCGAATCGGTCGATCGCGGTGTCGAGGAGTCGGTCATCGATCGACGGGGCGTCCGACGGTCTCCGGGCCATGACCCGATTCTAGTTCGATCGAACGAACGAGTCAAGGAGGCGTCGCGAGCCGCGTCGGCCGGTCCTTCGAGTCAAGACGAAGAGGCATTGAGCCACAGAGGACACAGAGAGCACAGAGGAAGAAAAGGATTTAGAAATTTCCTTTTCTTCCTCTGTGCTCTCTGTGTCCTCTGTGG
>DASZMJ010000002.1:0-2934 GCA_035551935.1 Isosphaeraceae bacterium | reverse complement strand
CCCGGGCCCGGACCTCGGCGTCGCGGTCGTCGAGCGCCGCGACGAGCCCCCGCGCCGCCGAAGACACCCCCGGCCCCTCGACCTGCCCCAGCGCCGTCGCCGCCTCGCGACGTGCCGTCGCCGCCCCCCCGCGGAGCCGCTCGACGAGCCCGGCGACCGTCTCCCCCTCCGGTTGCCCCGATCCTCCAACCCAAATCGCCACGCCCGCCGCCGCGCCCAGCGCGACGACCGACGCGAGGACCAGGGGGATCATCCGTGACCTCATGCGGCCCGTCCCGCGGGGAGGGTTCGACCTGCGCGCGGACCTTGCTCCGTGGCCGGCGCCGCCCCAAGCATGGCACGTTCCGGCGATCTCGGCAACGCCGGCCGGCGCAGGGAAGGGTCAAATCTGGTCGACCAGACCCCGAAGTCGCGCAGCGGTTTCCGGGAGGGCGAGTTGCTCCAGCTTGGCGAGATACCCCTCGGCCGAGACCGGGGGATTGCGGAGGCCCTGCCTGAGCCGCCGGACAACGCCGACCACACTCGCCTCATCCCGGTCGAGCAGGCCGACGAGGAACCGGTCGGGATGCCGAGCCTCGACACCATGACCTGCGACGAGCCCGGCCGGGAAGTCATCGAGATTGTAGGTCACGATCACGCCGGCCCCCGCCTCGATGGCGGCGGCGAGAACGTGTCGGTCGTCGGGGTCGGGCAGGATAATCGTCGGGATCAAGTGATCGAAGCCGGCGACCAGGCTGTCCCGGGCGTGATGATCCATGAGGGACCGGATGCGGCCGATCTGGGCGGGCGTCAGGTCGGGGCGATCCCTCGCGAGGTTGCGGGTCCACTCGTCGTGGATCGCTTCGGACCACCGGGCCCGGAAGACGTCGGCCAGCGCCAGGCGCATCAGGAGGTCGCGGAGCGCGGCCGGGTAGAGGACGCACGCGTCGAGGACCGCCGTCGGCCCGGGCATGCTCAGTAGAGTCCTAGCTCTTGGGAGACCCGGGCTAGCTCGTCGAGCGCCTCCTCGCGGGCGGCGTCAGTCCGGTTTTTGTACGCGATCAGGTCGCGTAGGACGACCCGGTGACGCTCCCCGTCCTCGCGAGAGGGAATCTCTCCCCTCTCCAGAAGGCCGACGAGATACGGCCGCGAGACGTTGAGGTAGTCGGCCGCCTCTTGGATCGTCAGTTCCGAGTCGGCCGAGACGAGCGCAACGGCGTGGCCGCGGGCCATCTCCGCGAGGATCTCGGACAGGAGCCGGACGGCCGGCCCGGGCAGGTCGAGGAATTCGCCCGCCCCGTCGCCCTCGACAACATGGACCCTGATGCCATCGCCGCCCTTCACCAACGGTGCGAGCCGACGGCTCGATTCCGCCGAGAGCTGCCGCTCCTCGTCGGTCGGAGTCGTCGGGTCGAGGCGGACGAGCGATACGGTCACGGGAATCTCCTCGGAGACGGTCGCCTCCTCAGATTCTACACGGGAAGTCCCGTATTCACAACAAAAGAGACGGCCGCGATCAGCGGTCCTCGGGCCGCGGATCGTCCCGCTTCGGCAGCTCGAACGCTGGAAACGGCACGAGCCTCAATCCATGCGAGGGGACGACCCGCGGCAGGGTCGTCGGGTCGTTGGTGACGATCGGCGCCAGGACGGGGCGGCCGTCGCTCCAGTAGCCGAGGCGGAAGGAGGCGCCGGCCAGGGCCTCGTCGAGGGTCTTGCCCGCGAAGCCGGCGGAGAGGGTCACGTCGGCGACCTTCCAGAAGCCCTCGCGGTCGATGGCGTTGACCGAGCCGCCGCCCATCTGGATCAGGCGGAACGGGCCGTCGCCGGTGTCGAAGTCGGCGTGCGAGGCGGTGGGGGCGAGGTGGTCGGCCCAGAGGCGGGGACGGCCGCGGAGGTCGGTCCGGTAGAGGACGAACTTCTTGCGCGACGGCGGCAGGGCCGTCGCCTCGCGGTAGATCCGCCGGGCGTCGCCGTCGCCGGTGACGACGTCGTGCTCGGCCGCGACGACCACCAGCAGCGTCTCGGGAGGGACGTCGGCCAGGTTCGGGCCCTTGGTGCGGAGGACCTCGCCGGGCGTCACGGCGACCACGGCCTTCGGCTCGGGCAGGCCCAGCGACCTCGCCTGCGCCGCCATCTGCACCGAGAGCATGCCGCCGGTCGAGTGGCCGATCAGCGCGAACTGCGAGCGGTCGGGCTTGACGTGGGCGCGGGACATCTCGAGCACGCCGAAGGCGTCGACGACCGCCGCGGCGGAGTTCGCGAGGTACTCGGTGACGGGCGTCTCCACCTCCATGAACCGGGGGTAGATGACGATGTGGCCCGAGCGGACGAGGTGCTCGATCCAGGCGCCGTAGACGCCCGGGTTCATCGCGAGCCAGCCGTGGTGGAAGACCACCACCGGCGCCCGCTTCGGGGTCGGCTCGGCCGGCTCGAAGAGGAAGTACGACTGCGGCCCTGCGCCGATCTCCCGCTTCGTCACCGACTTGTGCGGATAGGTCGGCTCGGCCGCCTTCTCGCCGGCCCGAGCCATCGGGGCGGCGACGAGGGCGGCCAGCACCAGCAGGCTCGGTCGGACGGCGGCCATCCTTGGCCCGCTCCGTGACGAGGGTTCGGGGTCATACGGTTCCCGGGAATTGTCTGCCTTTTGCCTTGTGCGTTCTGCCTTGGATGGGAAGGCAAAAGGCACAAAGCACAAGGCAAACAAAACACGGGAGCCGTATCATTCCTCCCGGGGTCCGACGCGGACCCCGGGAAGGTTGATCCCATGCGCCGCATCGTCGCTCAACTCGATCGCGGAGACAAGGCGAAGTCGGCGCTATTGCGCCGTCACCGGCTTCTTGACCTCTCCGGCCGGGCTCGGCGCCGGCTGGCGGCCCGCGGTGACGACGGCGGCCGTCGGCGGGGCGTAGACGGTGAGCAGCAGCGGCGACGACCAGATGCCGTGCCGGTCGTTGC
>DASZMJ010000001.1:0-3654 GCA_035551935.1 Isosphaeraceae bacterium | reverse complement strand
CCGCATGACCAAGCCCCGGCGAGAATACCACAAGGACTTGTTGGGCGAAGGACTTGCGGCTTAACTTCGTGGCATTCCTCTCTGTGCCTTTGTGGTGAGCCCCTCTTCTCTCCCTCTCCATCCTCAGCCTTTCTTCTCCGCCTTCGCGTCGCCCGCGGGTGCGGCGGGGGGCGTGGGGTTGGGGGCGAAGAAGTCGGAGGGCATGGGGCGGATGTTGATCCTGGACTTCTTGCGCTCGCGCTCGGCGGTGAGGATCTCGCGCTGGAGGTCGACGCCGAACTGGTTGAGGATCACTTCCTTGTACTGGTTGGGGTCGAGGGGCCGGCCCGTGTTGCGGGCCTTGACGAGGATCAGCTCGTAGCCCCAGTTGCCCTCGACGGGGTCGGAGACCTTGTCGATAGGCAGGGCGAAGGCGGCGGCGCTAAAGGCCTCGTCGGGCATCTGCTTGCGGTAGAAGAAGCCGAGGTCGCCGCCGTCCTGGTCGGCCTGGACCTTGGGGTCCTCGGAATACTTGTTGGCGGCGTCCTCGAAGCTGATCTTGCCGGCGTCGATGTCGGCCTTGATGTCGAGCAGCCGCTTCTTGATCTTCGCCTTCTCGGCCTCGGTCGCGTCGCTCGGCACGAGCAGCAGGATGTGGCTGGCACGGACCTGGTTCTGCTCGTAGTAGTCGCGGTTCTTCTTCTTGTAGTCGTTCAGCTCGGCCCCGTTGTTGGCCCGGGCGCGGCCGGTGAAGTATTTCTTCCAGCGCAACGCGTCGAGGATCTGCGTCCTCAGGCCCGACTCCTTCAGCCGGATCTGCTCGAGGAAGGCCGGGAGGTTGGAGCCTCCCTGGCTCTTGACCCGCTCGACGATCCTGTTCAGCTCGGCGTCCACGTCGGCCTTGGGGACCGTGACCTTCTTCTCGTCGAGGAACTGGCGGAGCAGCCGGACGTTGACCAGGGCGTTCATGAAGTAGTCATACGCCTCTTTCTGGCGATCCTGGGGCGGAGGTTGGCCCTGGGTCTCCTGGTTCGCGTAGGCGATCGCCTCGCCGCGGGTGATCTTGTCGCCATCGACGGTCGCCAGGATCTCGTTGAGGTCGATCTTCGGCGGCTCGGCCGCCTTCTTCGCGTCGTTGCCCCCCTGGGCGAAGGCCGGGGACGCAAGGGCGATCGCCAGGACCGCCGCGGCGCCCGATCGGACGATGGCTCGCATCGCGCAGGCTCTCCGAGAGGAATACTTCGGTTCGTTCGTCGCCGATGCCGCCGGGCCCGGCCGCATCGCACACTCCCCTTGATTATACGGGGAGCCGCCCCCGTTGTTCAGTGACTCCTCGTAGGGCTTGCCCTGCCTCCTCCTGGTAGGGCAGGGCTTGCCCTGCCCTACCAGGAGTCACTCCGCACTCGGCACGTTCAGGACGGCGTCGCCGGTGCCGAGGTTGCCGGCGGCGTCGGTGGCGCGGACCATCAGGACGTGGTGGCCGGGGGCGAGGTCGGGCAGGTCGACGGTGATCGTCTCGGCGCGGGTGTCGAAGAGGCCGTCGGCGGGGAAGACGGGCACCCAGTCGCCGCCGTCGAGGGCATAGGCGGCCTTGACGAGCCGAGTGAGGTCGTCGCGGAGGGTGACGGTCGCCCCCTTGCCCCCGGCCTTCGGCTCGACCTGCACGCGCGGGGCCTCGTGGTCGACGACGAACGGCTCGCTGGTCCGATGGCGTTCGAGGGCCTCGGCGGGGAGGTTCGAGGGGCGGTCGCTGGCGGTCACGCGGAGCCGATAGGTGCCGGCGGGGACGGCGGTGCAGTCCCAGGAGTAGGTCTTCTCGGTCAGCGGGCCGTCGCCGAGCTTGATCCAGGCGGGCCAGCCCTCCTTGCGGAGGTGGAGGGTGTACGCGAGGTCATCACCGTTGGGGTCGACGGCGTCCCAGCGGAGGTTGATGCGGGTCTGTCGCGTGGCGCCGTCGGCCTCGGAGACGTCGGGCACGTCGATCCGGTGGATCTCGGGCGGCAGGTTCGCGGTCTGGTAGCGGAGGGTCAGCCCTTCGAACTCGGGCGAGGCGGCCGGGTCGGTCGTGCTCAATGTGACGCGGTACTGGACGAACCGGCCCGGGGGGACGTCGGGCCGGGCGCCGTCGCGGTCGCGGACGGGCTCGGACCAGGGGGACCAGGTCGCGTCGGGCTCGCCGACGTTGCCGGTGCGGACGGCGACGGCCACGGTGGTCTTGTCGGGGCGGTCGGCCTTCCAGGAGAGGGCACCGAAGCGGCTGGGGAGCTTGGCGTCGTGGACGTCGGAGGTCAACGTCCCGTCGGCGTCGAAGCCGGCCTCGAGCCGCAGGATCGCCCCCGGGTCGCCGGCGCCGAGGAGGGTCTCGCCGCCGGGGATGGCGAGCAGGGAAAGGACCTGGCCGTGGTCGATCCGGGCGATCGGGCTCGACTCGCGGCCGTCGTCGCGGACCTCGAAGAGCTGCCCGTCGGGGCCGGTGCCGACGAGCAGCCGGTCCCCTTGCCAGGCCAGGCTGTAGACCAAGGCCCGCGCCCGGAAGACCTCGCGCGGGACGCCGTCGGCGCCGATCCGATAGACCACGTTCTCCCCCGGCGCCGAGGGCTTCGCGACCGCCGTCGGCCGCTGGACCATCGCCGTACGGATGATCCTCGGCCCGGGCGACCGGGTGGCAGGGGTCTCGTCCTCGAGACCCCGGTCGGTTGCCTGTTGGGTCCGCGACAGCCCCGGCGGCCGGTTCGGGCCGCGGGAGCCGGAGGCGTCGGCGGTGCCGGCGTAGAGGGAGCCGTCGGGGGCGACGAGCAGGGCGCGGACCTCGGCCTGGGAGGCGTCGTAGACGACGCTGGCCTTGCCATCGCGATGGACGCGGTAGAGGAGCCCCTCGCCGTCGCTGCCGGCGAAGACGGCGCCGTCGCGGGCGAGGGCGACGCTGAGCAGGTGCGACGGCTTGGCGTCGAGCACGAGCGACCACGTCCCCTCGGCCGACCGCTTCCAGAGCTGCCCGCGCGGGCCGGTCGCGGCGAAGAGGTTGCCGTCCGAATCCGCGGCGAGGTCCCAGATGTACTGGACAGTGGGGTCGGGCCGCGAGGCCGGGTGCTTCGGGTCGCTGACCTCGACGACCTGCCCGGTCGGCCCGGTACCGACGAAGACCTTGCCCCCCGGCGCGACGACCAGAGAAAGTGCCTGCGAATCCTCCGCCTTGTAGGCCAATGCCCACTCGCCCCCCTCGTCGCGGCGGAGGACCTTGCCCGCGTCGCCGGTGGCGGCGTAGATCGTGCCGTCCTCCGTTCGGACCAGGTCCCAGACCCGCGCCGCGTCGATCGCCCTCGTCGTAGCGATCCGCCGCGCCAGCCGGAGCTTGCCCGCGTCGGAGACGACGACCCGTTCCCGCTTACCCTTGCCGAACGCCGCGGCCGAGTCCTCGCGCCAGGTTTCGACCTTCGACGCCGTCGCGATCGAGGCGATCCCCAGGACCAATCCCATCGCCCCCGCGAGCCGCCCTCGTTGATCTCGATGCCTCATCGCCGCTGTCCCTTCGTGGGCCGATTCCTTCGGGAGGGCCGCGCCCGCCTCGTCGCCCGCCATGATAATCCGCGACCGGGGCGTGGAAGAAGTGCCGAGTGCTGAGGGACGGGTGCTGAGTGAAGAGAAGGGAGGCCGGCTTGCCGTCCCTTCTCTTCA